>JACKDF010000072.1 GCA_020633655.1 Deferribacteres bacterium | reverse complement strand
CGAGATGCCTTTGGCGCGCAATGTATCGAAGTAACCAGTGAAATCGGTCCACATGTTTTCGAGATGATAGCGCTGTTTGTAACGCTCTGCACGCTCCTCAAACATCGCATCATTCAGTGGTGCCATCGAGTCGCCATCCTGTCCCATCACTTCGGTCGTCACGCCCTGGTGTATTTTAGATAAAGCACGCCCATCGATGAGCAAATTGTCATCACTGTGGCCGTGGATGTCGATAAATCCGGGAGCAACAACAAGATTTGCGGCATTAATTTCTCGTTGGCAGCTCTTGCCTTGCAGCGAGCCAACAGCAGCTATTTTACCATTTTTTATGCCTACATCACCACTAATGGCTGTCTCTGAAATCCCGTCATAAAGCACTCCGCCACGAATGATTGTATCAAAATCATAGCGGCGACGGCAACCGATACCAAAGCCGAAGGGCAGCGTGGTAGCAGCGGAAAGAAGGGCACTTTTTTTAAGAAAGGTTCGCCTGTGCATGCTTTCTCCTGAAATGTTTTTTTCCTTATTCATATCAGACTTGCAAATAGAGCAGGTTTAGGATTGGTTAACATAAAATATTTATTCAAAACTGCAATTCTGTTTTTGAGAATTCGAAGGTGGCCAGACTCAGCTTTGGCTGTATCGCCAAATATTATTTTTCTCCTCCGAGCGAACAAGTTCTCCTTTTTCCACGAGATAATTGAGATGCGCCACGGCCTCGCCAATGGCAAAAAATACCTGTTGCAAACCCACTTCCGTTCCCAGCATGGTTGAAGCAACTTCAGAAGCCGTTTGCGGATTCTTGCATGAATTATAGATTTTCTCCAGCCTGCCATCATGATGATGCGCTAATTGTTTGAGGCGAAAGGGCAAATCCTTTGTGGGATATCCATGGGCTGGCAACATGGTGGTTTCCGCACTAATGTGCTCGAAGTTTTGCAGTGAATCCAGATAGTCTTGCAGCGGGTTGGCGAAGGGTTCGTCAGGCCACACACTGATATTGGGTGTGATGTGTGGCAAAATTTCGTCTGAAGTAATCATCACCTCATCCATTGGATTGTGCAATGTCAGTTGGGCCGGAGAATGTCCTGCGCTGCACTGGCTTTGCCAGGTTGTATGGGTCAGGAGCAATTCCTGCGATTGCCGAATGCGACGAAAACTATGGGGAATTGGCGAAACCGTGTGCGCGTATGTGTTGCCGCTTTGCTGAGCGAATCGAAGAAATTCATCCTCACAGTCGCATCGTCGATAAAAGTCGACCATGATTTCCCCGAGGGCTGCATCGCTGAGTAGAAAGAGCGCCCGCGCATACAACCATTCAATTTGGGTCATGTGGAGCTGAACGTTGTATTCCTGAGTGAACCAACCTGCCAAGCCAATGTGGTCCGGATGATAATGGGTTATGATAAGCCGGCGCAAAGGTTTTTGTGAGCAATGCTGCTCGAGTATCTGCTTCCAGAGCGTTCGCGTCCTGGTGTTGTTTACGCCGGTATCCACCAGCGTAAATCCATCTTCCGATTCCAGTAACCAGCAATTGACAAAGCCGGGCAAAAAGGGCATCGGCATGCAAACCCAGTGCACAAAAGGGGCAACTTCTTGGGTCTTACCTGGTTCCGGAGTCGTTTTATAAAGTGTGGGCAGCCGTTTTTTTAGAGGCATGGGAGTCCTTGCTTTGCATAGGTGAAAGGGCTAAAATACAAGCGAAATGGTGAAAAAGCAAGGAAATGCTGAGAGGAGATTATTTACGAATTTTCTTTTCGAGATAGCCTAAAGGAAGAATCGAAGTTTCCTTCGCACTTGAGAGGACAACCATCGTGCGGGTGTCTTTCACGCCATCCCAGGAGTGGATGAGATAAATAAGTTTTTCCAGTGTTTCCGTGTCTCTCGTCCGGATTTTTAGCATGTGCGAACCATCACCAGTGATCGAGTGGCATTCCAATATTTCCGGATGCTCAAGCGCTTTTTTCACAAAATCAGCATCTTTTTCTGCAGAATCTGCCTGAATGAGAATGAAAGCAGTTACCCCCAGGCCGGCTTTTTTCGGATTAATAACGGCAAAAATACCCTTGAGAACGCCATGTTCTTCAAGCTTTCGCAGCCTTTCACTAATGGATGGGATGGATAAATTGACAGCATCGGCCAATTCATTGCGTTTTGTGCGGCCTTTGCGCTGCAAGATTTCCAGTATTTTTACATCGATTTCATCCATTCTGTCGTTGTGCATTTTGGAATTCCTTGTAGAGAAAGTGGTGATAAAGGCTTATTTGTTTAAGGAAATGCAATCCGAAAAAATTACCTATCTAATAAAGGTAATTTCACATCAGAATCAAGAAGAATCTGAAGGAAGAACATTAATTTGTTTAAGTAAAATCACGATCAAACTAAAACAATTTTCTAGATTGCAGATTTTTTTAAAAAAGTTAGTTTAAAAATGTTCCAAATACTAAATCGGGTTACGGGATTCAGAGAATAATCTGTGTTATGAATGATGGAATTTGCAGCGCGTATTCCGCTTTCCACTGCCGGACCTATTCCTTCGCCCATATCTTTCGTCGCCAGACCTGCTGCATCTCCTGTGATAAATGCGTTGGCAATACGCGGCTTTTGCACCCTCTGGCGTAAAAAATAATTGTATCCTCTGTGCTCGAACTGATGATTGGTCACAAGGTTCAGATCGTGCAATTTTTGTGTAAAAAGCTGCCAATGTTGATGAATCGTTTCCTCTCGTGCTTTCATCGTCGCGAGTTTGCCGCCGATGCCGACATTGATTATGCCATGGCCTTTGGGCACATACCAGGAATATCCCGGCAATTTGTTTTCGAAAAACCAGAGATAGCAATTGGCATCCTCATAATTATAAGGTAATTCTTCTTCCATCGTCGATATGCGCAAAGAAGCGACCCGGGGATTGGCAGTCTCAAAAAAAGTGCGGTATACGGGACAAGTGGTTCCCCCGGCACCAACGATGTAAGTGCATTTGAAGGCATCATCGATAACATATTGACCGTTTTCCCGACGAATATGCCGTACTGTGTGATTGTAAACGGGAACGTCTGCCCTTTGCAGTAGCCAGTTATCAAATTCATAGCGTCGAATCGAATATTGTCGTGTTTTTACCGGAATTTGGCGCCCATTGATATGGAAATGCAGTTTGTCGAAAGTGACCAGGCTGTGAGGATAAGTGCGCGGATTAATTTCCAGATCCCGCAATACTTTCGGCGTGATCCATCCCGCGCAGAGTTTTAACCGGGGAAATTCTTTTTTGTCGATTAAGAGTACGTCCCTGCCCGCCTGCTTCAGTTTCCAGGCACAGGTCGAACCTGCAGGGCCACCACCGATAACGATTGTTTCCGCTGCAATCATGCTTTACCACCTTTAAGTAATTCGACAATCGGGTTGATTTTGTCCGGGTTTGCTCATAACAATTTGCCAGAGTTGCATGCCACGGGCGCGGAAGCAGCCGGCACAACTTAAAAGATAATAGCGCCGCATGCGGTAGAACCGGTCGCCATATTTAGTC
>JACKDF010000071.1 GCA_020633655.1 Deferribacteres bacterium | reverse complement strand
ACGAGAAGTCTTTAAAATTGCGCGTTGTAGGTTTGCGCACTATTTATTTCCTGTCACATCCACCAATTCCCCACTTCGTACTTTCCACCAAATCAACATATCGATATCGCCAGCGTAATTTTTTACACCTTCCTTAATGCGATTGGCACGAAGATACTGATCATAAGCCTTATGCGAAAAATCTGCGACAACTCCGGCATGTTTCAACCAGTGCTCCTGTACTCGTGTGAAATCAGCGTTAATTTCTGCTCTTACCTGCCTGCGGTAGAAACCATAGTCTGTAATGCTTGAGTATGCCCGATTCAATAATTTTCGCACCTGCGAGAAGTGTGCACTATAGCGCAATTCCGGCATCGGGCTGGCCATGCAGACGAGATAGGCTAAAAAATTGGCTTCTGCTTCATTGGCGATTCCCATTTGGTGCGCTTTTTCATGGGCAAGAACAAAGGGATATTCAATGGGTAACAGCTCCATATTAACATGTACCTCATGAAAAAACGGGCTAAAAACACCACTTGTCATCGTTTTATTGAGAATCGCATGAATGAACATGTGCTTAGGCCGTCTAATCCCTCCGGGAAGTGAAATTCCTAACTGCTTTTCAACCACTCTATAGCACCGCTCAATTTCCTGGTCAATTTTTTCTTCATCTAAATTTTCGTAAACGAGAAAGCTCTCGTTGGCCTCCGTGAGCTCCCCCTGCAATGCTTGTTTTACCAGTGCGGTATCTACAACAGCCTGAGAAAGCTGCAAGCGCGTTGACATTGGCTGTCTTAAGTAATTAAATCCCCAACTAAAATAGAACCAGGAAAAGAGGACGGAAATGCTCAAAACCAGAATGTAAATCGCTTTAACAAATCGAATTTTCCTGAGAACGATTAGCACAATCCAGATAAAAATGGTGGGAACCAAAAGTATAATTACGATTTCAGAAACCGAAAACGGTATCCAGCCGAAACACCAGGTCATCACTCGTGTAATGCCAACATAAAAAAATTCCGAATAAATTTTTTCGGTTACCAAAGGCCAGGTAGAAAAAACGAGCAAACCGACGACCGTTGGTGCTACTATCACTGCAACCGGCTTAATTTTTTTTAAAGGATGTTTCATATTTTTCCTTGACAACTGTTTTTATGTTCACTATTTTATTGCAGAAAAGGTGAACAAAATATCATCCAAGAAGGAATAAATGATGAATGAACGAATTCAGGTTTTAGCACGATCCCGCAATGGCAAAGTTGAACCAATACAATTCCTTTTTAAGAACCAGCTTTTCACAATAAACACAGTTCTGGATTATCAAGAAGAGGCTTTTCACGGAAATATGCAATATTATCTTACAGTGAATCTCATCCCAAGCGGATGTTGCAAATTACATTTCGATCTACGATCCGGTCAATGGACATTTTTAGAAGGCAATCTTCCCTCCTAATCTCCTCCCAGTCCACAATGCACATGATCGTACAGGGGAATTCCCCTGTACGATCGTTGTGTCAATCAATTTACGCAACCCATTAGAACAAAGAGACCGACAGAATTTGAACGCAACCATCGGAATTTCATTTCGCAACACCAATTCTGTACCCGTAAAACATTATTCCTGACAACTGAACCTTATGGTACACTTGTACATTGAAATTTGCCCCTTGCAGACCATAACCCAAACCACGTATTACTCTGGAAAAAGATTCTTATACTATTGTTTTTTATAAACTCAAAAGACTCCTGTGGCGTTCCCTTCATCGATTTGGCACAACCGTTGTGAAGTGAAGGGCATAACCAAATCAAAAGATCAAACTTACCCAAGGAGTTTCAAATGATTAATTTAAGCAAAACCCTGTTCGTTGCAATGCTATTCAGCACATTCATATTTTTCGCATGTGACAAAAATAATCCCACAGAACCGGCAGGTACCGACGAATCCGAAACGGTCAGCCTGGATAAAGTAAACGGTGGTTACACAGCCGAAGATGAAGCACCCGGATTTGGCGATACTGAATTGATTGCTGAATACGATGAAGCGGCGGCCTCTGTTTCCGATCCCTACACTGCCCAAACAGATAGCGCCATCGAGCAAACCACATTTCCAGCCTATTTCGTTCGCTTAACCTGGGGTATGCTGCAAGGCGATACGACCATAACCGCCACAACAGACTGGAGCGGAACCATTTCAGTCAACAAAGGCGTCCTTGCTGTACAAAAATCCATTTTATTTGAACAAGGTGATTACATCCACCTGCCACGTGAATCCCGCCTGGCAGTTGATTTTACTTCAAGCACCAACATCCATTTCGATGGAATCGGGTTCGTCATCGTCGACAATGATACAACCAACAGTCAGGGATTGCTTACCATCAATGCCGGACAATACACACGTACTTTTACCTTTTCCGAACTTGATAGCATCGAACTCATCGAAACTGTAGATGAAATTGGTAATGAGTTCTCAATTATCAGCAAATCGAAAGATGTGCATGCCTTTGCTGGTGGTTTTTTCGCTGGACGCTGGATGCGATTCAACGCCCGTGGTGGTAACTTCGAAGGCCGCTGGATTGATTGCCTCGGCACTTCTATTGGCTACCTGAGAGGAATCTGGGGCCAGAACCTCCGCGGTATGAATGTCATGTATGGAAAATACATCCATCGTGATGGCACTTTTGGCGGCTTGTTAAAAGGTGAATGGGGCGCAAACGATTCGCAAGGCGCCATCGGCTGGCTTGAAGGGCAATGGGTGAATCGAAACGGATCTTCAGTAGGGCATTTTAAAGGTGTCTGGCGTACGCATCCTGAAGTGGAAGGCAAAGGATTTTTCAATGGCCGCTGGGAACGTAATGATGGCCAACCTGAATCGGAGAATGTCGAATAAACCTACGACGCGCACATGCTCCACAAAAAACGCCGGTTGTAAGACCGGCGTTTTTTCATTTTGCCTGTTTTATTCGTGCAATACGCAAAGTAAACGATAAGCATGGGAGATTCCCTGCCCAATCCCGGTGTTGATGAATAAATCCGTTCCGAATCCCTATTCCTTTCTTTTCCAAATTTTCCTTACAACGAATTTCTCAATTCCCATCTTAAGTACAGTACGAAAAGGCATCTTTTGCATCCCAGCAAAACAATTTGGTTTTTGATCGCTTATTTCTATTTTAGTTTTTTCCAACGAATATTTGAAACAGCAAAACAAGCTGTACCGCCCAAAGGAGTGTGTAAATTATGAAACTAAGATTATTCACAATCATCGTTCTTATGCTAACGCTTGCTATGTCCTGCAGCAAAAAGGATGATTCCGGCGTCTCCGAATCCAACCGCCCCGTTATTGGTGTTTCTTTGCTCACGATGACCAATCCTTTTTTCAAGGATATGGGAACTGCTATTAAAGAAGAAGCAGAAAAAAATGGTTACGAGGTCAACCTCGTAGCTGGTGAATTTGATCCTGCAAAACAACAAAATCAGATTTCCGATTTCATTGTAAAAAACGTTGCTGCAATACTTCTCTGCCCAACGGATTCAAAAGCAATTGGTACCTCCATCGCACAAGCCAATGAAGCCGGCATTCCGGTTTTTACAGCGGATATCGCTTGCACTGCGGAAGGTGCCCAGGTCGTATCCCATGTCGCAACAAACAATTATGCCGCCG
>JACKDF010000070.1 GCA_020633655.1 Deferribacteres bacterium | reverse complement strand
ACATCGGGAATATCATAATCCGAGATATTAGCAATGGTATATTCCCAGAAGATAGCATCGCGTGCCTGTGGATTGTTCCACTGAAAACCACGCTGCTCGACACGCAATCCAAGCCCACCCCATGGTTTACCTCTTTGGATTGTTACATCGGATTTAATGTCACCGATTTTCTGTCCTGGTCGGGGGTAATATTTTACCTGGTCTTCCGGTCCAAGGTATTCCTGATCGTGCGCATCATTCACTACAAAATATGTCTCCATATCCGCATAAATGACCCCGCGCCCGAAACGGCCGTTCCACTCACCAGGCCACTTTGTCGTGCGGCCAGTTGCAGGCCAACCACCAGGGGGCCACGTGCTGGATAGGTTACTCATCGCCGGGAACTCACTGGATGTATTAAAATAGCCGAACACCGGATAGAAACCCCATTCAATGGTACCAGTGGGATCACGATCCATTTCTTCCCGATAACTGGTTTGCAGAAAATAGAGAGTATCGAGATCCGTTCGGGTTTGGAGCTCAGCGGGATCGGTGACTGGAATCGAATCATTGGCTACGAACACACGTGCTCCGACCAACAAAGCAATGCCGTCCAGCATTTTCACGCCGTTTGCGTTATTAGGCCATTGCGACCATTTTGCCCCCGCTCCGGCCTCACCATCTACCCAGTTTGAGAGTTCAGTTGTATTTTGAAAATAGAGAAGGATACGGTTCCCCGTCATAAAACCTTCCCGTTCGGCGGCAATATCTCCAGCCGGGTCGTCCGGTCCTTCATATGGCTGGCCTTGTGCGAAGAGATTCATTGCAATAAAGAAAAGGGCAGCTCCGGTAATTAATCGATTTTTCATAGGATTTATCCTGATAACATTTGCATTTAAGTATTAGAATGTTACACCCATGCCCAGCTTCACCATGCGAGGAGCAGAGTACATCGATGGATTTTCCACACGGTCTTCGTATGTATTGAAATTGCTGCGATGCGCCGCACGATCAGCATCGGTAATAATTGCTGTGTAGGCACGGCCAGTCTGACTGTCGACACTGTTCTCGTTTAACCGGTCAAACAAGTTAAAAACTAGCAAGGTAAATTTCAGATTGACATCCTTCGTCAGCCTAACATTATAATATCCGGTGAGATCAACGCTAAATTTTGACGGGCGCCAAGCATTGTTTTCATAAAGATTAACACGGGAAAGCAGTTCTTCAGAGACAGGAGAGAATGTGTAAGGTGATCCCGAATCATAGTAAAAAGTTGAGGTGACACCGTATTTTCCGGCGTTATATCCAGCCGTGGTGTTCAATGTATGTCGTTGGTCCCAACTCATGGGAATTAGCCTTGGAATTGGATCTTTACTATCCCCGGCCCGGTTGAAAGTTTGCGTCGGATTATCCGCATTTCCACGAGTAAACTGCAGTGTATAATTCAAATAGGAAGAGAAATTGCCCAAACGGTAATCCCATTTCACTTCAAGGCCTTTCACATTACCATAGTCTTTGTTACTGTAAAGACCATATTGGATCTGATTGTATGTAGAAATGACCTGAGCGCTCAGCAGATCATAGATATCACGATAGAAAAGCGCGACTTCCAGTCCCATTTGTGGCATAAGTTCCTGCCAAACACCGAATTCGTATTGTACCGTTTTCTGCGCCTTCAGAGCTGCATTGCCCATAGTTGTTTCATAATCAGTCGGTGCAACGCGGAACGAATGATTCTGATAGAGTGCATTCATCGGGGGCATCTGGAAAAAATGGCCGTAGCTAAAACGCAACAAAGCCGCATTACTCAATTGGTAGGAGAGTCCTAACCGCGGGCTGATCTGAGTCTGTGCTGCGACAGCGACATCTGTGGACATGCTATCCGGATTGCTGTAACGCAATTGGTTTGCCGGGTTGCGTCGCTGCGAAGGAATGACGGAATTCGGATTAAAATAGTCATAACGTAATCCCAGGTTTATGACCATTTCATTAAATTCCATTTTATCCTGCAGGTAAGCGGAATATTCGTAGGGTTTTACCTGGTAGATATCGGAATAAATCGTTGAATCAGGCAAAACCATTGGTTCATAAAGCTGAAATTCAAGTTCTGTACCGTAGTAACGGTTTCTGATTTGTACTTCCGCGTTATCCAGGTTATGCCCTGTGTAGAGAAAGCCACCCTTCAAGCTGTGTTCTTTGTTGGCTTGCCAGGTTAAATCGAATTTGACATTCGTGTCCTTCAACGTCCTGCTATTGTGTGCTTTCTGCTGGCCGCCGGTATAAAATCCAGGGCCGGTGTTATCTAAAAACATATCGTGCACATATCGCGAATCGAATGGATTTTCGTAAATATACCATCCGTTATAATTATCCAGATAGGAGAGTTTTAATTCATAAAATAAATTGGAAGCGATTATGTGATTGAATTGCACTGAATACATATCGCTCTCACGGAAAGATCCCGGCAATCCATCGGGATTGTACTTAAAGCCATGATCGTAATAGTGCCATTCATCGTTATTGTAAGTGTAGAGAAAAGACAAGCGAAAATTATCATTCAATCGGGCACTTAATTTCCCGAGAAATGACAAATTTTTGGAGCGATCCATCGGTACATACGCACTATCGCCCGTCGCTTCTGATATCCAGAATAAAGGATCGTCGCTGCGAAAATCACTGAAATCATCCACATTAAACCGGCGTAAACCATAGAGATGATTATTATTTTTTTGATAACGTAAATTTGAGAAGAATGTAATTCGGTCACCCAATACCGGGCCACTTAAACTGGCTTTATAATCCTGATTACGGTCAAATTGCCTGTCTCCCAGGCCAATCCAGATATTATCATTGCCGGTGAAGTATTCACCCAGCTCACCAGAAAGGGATCCGTGGAAATTGGCACTACCACTTTTCGTTACGGCATTTACCACTCCACTCATCGCGCGTCCGTATTCGGCGTTAAAGGATCCGGTGATCACTTCTAAATCCTGAATTGCTTCTGCTTCAAGATCTACTGTCCGGTAATTTCCATCAAAAGTCTCATCGACCTGAATGCCATCAACCATGTAGGAAACTTCGTTTAATCGTCCACCACGAAAATGGCCATTTACAACGCCAGCCTGCATGCGAATGACGCCGCCAATATCGTTTACTGGAAGTAGTTCAATTTCGTCTGAGGAGACATTGCGGATGGAGCTTGTCTGGTCTTTTTTAATGACAACCCGGGAGGCCGTAACGACGACTTCTTCACCGGCAAGTGCTTCTTCCTGTAGCCGGATCTCTACACCAGCCGTTCGATTCACGGAGACTTTTACATCTTCCATTCGGGAAGGAGCATATCCAATCATTTGCACATTGAGATTGTATTTGCCCGGGGATAAACTGAGGATGATGAATTCGCCGTTGAGGTCGGCGGCTGCTCCTCGCGTAGTTCCCTCGATGACAACATTTGCACCGGGTAGTGCTTCACCGGTCTTTGCATCGACAATTCTACCCTTTATTTTGCCTGTCGTTTGTGCAAAAGCCAGTACCGGCAACATGCAAAAAAGAAGGGTTGAGATAAAAATATGGCTGTTATTTTTTTTCATGGTAGCACGATTCTGTTTTATAAGATAGTTATTCGGCTTATTAACTGAGGTTGTCCAAGGTTAACTGAATTCAGAAAAATTCAGTATATTTTCACACAACCTCAGCCCCTTAACCCAATCACATACAACACATCTTGCATTCTTGTGAATTTA
>JACKDF010000007.1 GCA_020633655.1 Deferribacteres bacterium | reverse complement strand
TCTGAAGCCAGCGATGGTGTTGGAAGCGCTCAAAAGGTATATTGACTGATTATTCAATTAATTCGAAACTATGATTCACTTTTGTTACCAGGTACTTCTTATATCCTTCATATTGTAAAAATACTCCCATATGATTTTCTACTGGTGTGGAAACTTCTGGCCCTTTAAAAATAACTATATTGATCCCTTGAGGGCTTAAACTGCTTTTAAACATTAATCCATCAATTCTCGCTAATCCGTCAGGAAATAAATGATAACGAAAATATTCAGTCACAGCTTGAGTTGGTAAATATTCAAGCACAGCATCCGAATAATGAATTGGTTTTGCAATGTCAGAAATGAAATGCTTTAAAAATGGTTTTATACTTTCTTCTAAGTTGAAGTAATAATTATCGCTAAATATACTTATAGCCGCTCCTAGATCTTCTGAAAGATCTAGGACAAATAAATCGTTGCACACACTAAATTCTGCAACTACTATCTTGTCCCCAATTGCGGGTCTTATCTCTGCAATAGCAGTTTGTTCGTCAAATGCCCCATAAAAAAATGAGATACCTGCAGGACTCATACGGTTATTTTTTGTTTTTTGAACAGGAGGACTAGTCATACTTTGATTATTGATTGTCATTCCATTTTCGAAAGATCTAGCCCTATAAATTTTATCCCCATCTTTAAAAATCTGAAAGAGTTCTTCTTCTCTAATTAATTTTTTCAAAACATTTACAAAAGAATTTGGAAATTTTTTATGGAGAATTTTCTCAAATGCAGTAAATCGCTGAGTAGTTTTGATCAAATGACCAAATTCTTCCCAATTTTCAATTTCATCTAAGCCTCCGATGGAACTAAAAGGGTGTTTTAAAACAAAAGCAGTACCATCAGGGTGAACAAGATCATTTAAAAGTTCATCCATTTTATTTGACTGTATAAGCGTTTCACTAAATATCTGTTCTTCATCGATTAAAATATTATCGATGTCCATTGTCGGGAATTGATATCCACCCTCCCTAGATTCATAAGGGGTTGACTCCGCTGCATCTTCATATTTTCGATTCACTCCATTTATAATAAACCGACCCACAAATGAAGTATCAGCAATATACACATTGTTCTGCCTCACACGAAATGGTACATTCTTAACTTAGCACCTTGACATGTAGTTCATTGATTTATTATTTTTTATCACCTTCGGAGGATAGGGCAATCCGGGGACGGAACCCGAGCGCCGAAGGTGCGATGTACGGCACTGTTTCATCCCCCAGCCGGCATCCTTTCATATGCCGGTATCGCCTAAAGCGATAAATCCTGGGGGTGTGGGGGCAAAGCCCCCGCATTTATTTGCTCTTTGTCATTGCGTTCACTATAGCTTTCCCGGTTTTTGTTACGTCTGATTCGGGCTGCCTTTATGAGTTTCTTTCTTCTTATAGCAAGCAGTTTATCCTGCTCGCCATTGAGAAAGTTCACCGGTTTCAGGTAGAGCAAACCAGCATGTAAACGTTGCTCATTGTAGTATGTAACCCAGCTTGCGATTGTATCGATTGCATCATATTTGTTTTGCGGTATATCTTCGCCAATCGCTTCTTCACGCAGGCTACGGTGAAATCGTTCAATAGCACCATTGGATTCCGGGTGCGCTATTCTGATCTTGATTTCCTTGAGCTGGAATTCTTTGATCAAGGCTTTGAAATCATCACCTTTGAATTGCACGCCATTGTCGGAAACCAGACGGGGACGCACGCCAGGATATTTTTTCAAAGCACTCTGCAGGACAGCACGCACATCGGCTCCGGACATGCTCTCCAAAAGTTCCCAATGCACGATGTAGCGGCTGAATGCATCAAGGATACCGACAAAGAAGTACCAGCGGTTTTTCACCCACAGATACAGGATGTCTGTATGCCATTGTTGGTGCGCAGCAGTAGGCTTAAAATCATATCGCCCAGAACTGCGTTGGCTTCGTTTGTAGCGATAAAGCAAGTCTTTATCGGATAAAATTCGATACACACTGCTTGGCGAAAGATAAGCAATATCTTCGTCAATCATCATCCAGGCAAGGCGTCGATAGCCGTCCGCAGGATGTTCCAGAGCATAGCGGATGACCGCGTCGATTTCTTCCGGTAAAGCCGCTTCCAGATTCAGTTGAAAACTTGGTTTATCATCCAGCTCTCCGCGAGCGGCTCGTTGTCGCCAGCGATAATAGGTATTGCGAGACAAGTCCAGATGCTGTAACACCCAAGCCAGCGGTTGATCGCTTCGTGCCTGAATTTGATTGATATAGCGCAGAATCCTTTGTTTATCTTTACCTGAAAAGCGTGTTTTTCGGCCTATCCCAAATTCTTTTTTTTGAGACTAACGTTCTCCTGGGAAAGCTCTACGATCGTGTGCTTCAGTCGCTTGTTTTCTTCCTCAAGCTCTAACTCATGCCGGCTCTTATTAGATTTCCGGCCACGATGATTGTTTTGCAGACCTTCCAGGGCTGCTTGACGTGCTTTATCGCGCCACGAATAATAGGTCACTGCGCTGATACCATGACGACGACAAGCTTCGCTGATTGTCAGGCTGCCAGATTCGCCTTCTTGTAGAATTTGGTATTTCTCTGCTGCTGTGAATTTCCTGTGAGACTTTTTACTCATGAATAACCTCTTGTCCTGTGATCTGTGAAAAGGTAATACATGAGAAGGTGCAGAGCAATCTGTTAAGTTAAATCATGCAAAAAAGTACCAAAGCTTGTGAACCAATACAACATTCGAACTATTACAATAGTCGCAACTACCTGATTCATCAAGTAATTTTATATAAGAAATAATCTCATATTCATCGAAACACTTAACACAACAATTCATTTGATTATCACTATTTACAGTCTAAACATTTTAATATTTAAACAACATGGTAAAAATTAGATTTACACTCAATCTCATCTTTTACGTAAAGAGAAATCTGATAGTATTCACAATTCAGGAGAAATTTGACAACGATTTGGGGGATATGAATAAGTTAGATGATTTAATGTCCCATCAGTTCATCAATTTTTTCTTTCACCCTCACACTCGCTTTCCCATCCAATCCAGTAAAAAAATAGTTCCGGTACTCTTCCAGTTTTGCCTTCATTTCATCGGTTGGATTCAAAGCTTGCTCAACAGCATTGAACAAATCAT
This sequence comes from Deferribacteres bacterium, assembly GCA_020633655.1. Taxonomy (GTDB): domain Bacteria; phylum Zhuqueibacterota; class Zhuqueibacteria; order Zhuqueibacterales; family Geothermadaptataceae; genus Bioreactorimicrobium. The sequence goes on along the minus strand of JACKDF010000007.1, from coordinate 408,927 downwards.
CGGGTTTGTGCATGTGCGGGAAAGCGCCAACAAGCCACTCCTTGGGATCGATTGAGAGAATCGGCATGCCATCGCTGTGGGTGAGATTATCGTTGGGCAAAACATAAATGATGCCGTGCTTACCCAGTACCAAAAACTCATTTATCACGCTGGAGGTATCACTGATGAGTGTATCCGCGAGATTGAGATAGGGATAAATGTCGTAATCATCTTTGGGAATGAGAAACAGCTCGTCGTGTTTGGCAGCCAGCTTCTCATAAAAACGGTGTTGTGAGTGAGGAGCGTATTTACCAGCCCAACTGTACGGATGCAATTTAATGATCAAATTGTATTTCGGAATCAGCTCGACTACCCGCTCTTTGATGTAAGTAATGCAGCTCGGACGGTAAGATGGGGCAAAAAGAACGGTTTTCTTTTCCGGATGCAAGTGCATCTGTTTTTTTAATGCAGCGTTATCGTAAAAGCCATTCCAGAAAAATGGATCCAGTTTCGGAATCCCGGTAATGTGAAAATCGGCCTTATCTTCCCAGTTCAGACTTTTTATGTAATCAAACCAGTACTGCCCTTCGAGGAAAACATTGTATCGAAAATCCTGCTGACGAACGATATTACGAATGCGCAGCGTTTTGATTCCAACGCCGTGATCGAGGTGCACGCGTACAACATCGCCGTATTTCTCCGGATTTTTTAACGCATCACCACAGACAACGAGATCAAATCCGCTGGTATCATCGGTGAGTTTGTAGCCTTCTTGTTCAAGGCGCGCTGCAATCCGGCTCTTTTCCGAAATGAGAAAGATTCCCAGAAAGCGTTTCTGGTCTTTGCCGATGTTGATCCACAAATCATAATTAGGATCTTTCGCCAATTCACGATAAAGCGGATAAAGAGAATTGAAATAATACTCTTTTTTTAAATCAAACAGGACTTTAATCATTTTTTCACTGCGATTGAGCGTTCATTTTTTACATGGTGTTTTACATCGGTGGTCGAGATATCTTCAGTGCGTGGAAGGTAAACCACCTCACAGATATTTTTCAGATGGTCAAATTTGCCTTGCCAATCGTTTCCCATGACCAGTACATCAGCGTCATTCTCAAGGATATCACGTTCCTTTTGTTCCCAGTTTTCTTCCGGGATAACTTTATCCACATATTTGATTGCCTCCACAATTTGTGCTCGATGAGAATACGGATAGGTGCACTGTTTGCCTTTAATAGCGTTAAATTCATCGGTGGAAACAGCAACGATGAGGTAATCACCAAGTTCACGGGCTCGTTGCAGGATGCGCAAATGCCCGTAATGAAACAGGTCAAAGGTGCCGTAGGTTATCACTTTTTTCATTTTATGTAACATTCAAATTTTATTTAAAAATTCAATTGCCCGATCCACAGATTTGCCATCGTTAAAATAAAAACAGGTATGCAACAAATTTTTAAGACGAACCTTGAGATCTTCATTTTCAAACGTTTTTTCGATTAAATCAACAAGATTTTCCTCACCTGTAAAAAGCGGTACATGCTGCATGACATCCATCTCGGGTGGCATATTGTGCAGATTTTTATAATCGTTGACAGCAACAATAATCGGTTTATTGGCAACGAGATATTCATACAAAATTGAGGATGTATCGCTGATCATCAAATCCGAGATGATAAAATCAGCCATAGTATCACTTTTCGACAAAGCCGCCGGATTCGAAAAATACACATGCCGAATACCGTTTCGTCGTGCCCATAATTTAATGTGGGGAATGTAACGCCTGTCATGGTGATGCGGGCGCACGATTAAATTATAATGAGGCGTCAATTCCTGGCAAAAGCGATGAATGTATTTTTTAAATGTGCCATTTCCCCAACGCCAGGTCGGTGCATAGAGTATATTTTTTCGATTTCTATCGACGATTCCAAGCCGCTTCGCTTCTTTTTCACGATCGAAATCACCGTTCAAGTAAGCATCAAAACGCAAATTACCAATTTTTATCAACTTCTCTTCAGCGATTTGAATATTGGAGTCGCGCAACTTTTCAAGATGTTTTTCGCCGGAAATAAAATGATAATCATAGGTGAGCAAGGCCTCTGCAGAATTGCCGCCATAGGGTTTATCACCCGTTCCATGGCCGACGAAAATGGATTTGCAGTTATTACGATCATAATTTAAAACAGTGTTGGAAAGAGATATAATTATTCCACGCAATTTGTGGAGGTTTTCTGTTTGCGCAAACATGCTTTTAGGCGTTTTAAGAAAGGTGTAACCCTCAGTACCAATGCTCAGGTTCCGCAGATACATCTTCAATTGCAGGTAACGTTTTAAATCTTTTGAAATGCACGTGCCACCGACCCGGTTGTAGATCGGCATAATATTCGAATATTGATAAACCTGGTTGGCGAAATAGTAAATTGGGTTCATATTCTTAAAACGCCGATTCAATAAAATTCATAGCCCGTTCGACAGCGCGGCCATCATTAAAATAAAAACAGGAATGCAGCATATCGTTCAATGTTTTTTTGTAATTGGCGTCTGCCAGGCTCTCTTCAATCATTGTAACGATATTTTCACTGCCACTGAACAATGGCACATGCTGTAAGATATCCATTTCACTCGGCATATTATGCAAATCCTTATAATCATTTGTCGCAACGATGATTGGGTTGCCTGTGATCAAATATTCATATAAAATAGACGACGTATCGCTGATTAAAATATCCGATACAATAAAATCGGCCATGGTATCACTTTTTAATAAAGTAGCCGGATTCGAGAAATAAACATGCTTTATTCTGTTCTTTTTTGCCCAGGTACTGATTTTTACTAAAGTTTTGCTGTCATAGTAATGCGGTCGAATAATGAGGTTGTAGCGCTCAGTAATTTCCTGAGCAAACCTGTAAACGTATTTCAACAGGGTGCCATCCCCCCAACTCCAGGTGGGTGCATACAACACATTTTTTCGTGTTCGATCAACGATACCCAGACGATCCGCCTCCACTTCACGGTCAAATTTTCCGTTCACATAATCATCAAAACGCAGATTGCCAATTTTTATCAATCTTTCATCCGGTATTTTAACATTGGAATCCAGCAATTTTTGCATGTGTTTATCGCCGGTGATAAAATGATAATCATAGGACAACAGACGATCGCTGGAACCGCCGTAGGGTTTGTCGCCGGTGCCATGGCCGAGAAATATCGATGAACAGGCATTTTTATCATAGCTTAGAACGGTATTCGCCAGGGAGACGATTACACCTTTCAAATTCGTGAGTTTTTTCCGGTTGCGAAAAATACTCGGGGGCGTATGAAATAACGTACTGGACTGCGGAGATGCATCCATATTTCGAAAATATTTCTTAAAGTGGATGTATCGCTTCACATCCCGGCAAATGAATGTACCACCAGCCAGTTTATACAATGGCAATGCATGCGAAAACTGATATATCTGATTGGCAAAATAATAAACAGGGGGCATTTCGCTTTTCATGCGGATAGGTAAAATATAGCTAATTTATCTGGTGGCTGCCAATACAGGAGTTTCCTGTAAACTTTCCGAAGCATAATTATATGCATCTTTGGTATCGATATCAATCCAGTAATCTTCTTCATTCATGAAAACGGCATCCATATCGTCATTACTGATGAGGCCATTTATTGCAGCACTGATGGATTCTTCGCCATGCTGCAGTTTTTTTCGCATGGCATCAAAGTAACGGTTATTCAGCCGAAAAATACCGCAATCGATGGCGTTGTATTGGGCGATTTCTTTGCCGATGTTGATAATTTTATTTCCCTCAACATCAACTTTTGTCGCATCGTCAATATCAAAAACATCATCTATTTTTTCATCGACCAGAAGAAGATTTTTGTTGGAAGCACTTGTAAGAATTTTTTTAATTGCGCCTACCGTTACAATATGATCCGACATTGAAAGGATAAATGGCTCGCCATTTACGGCTTTCTCAGCTGCAAGCACAGAAATGCCATTTGCCCGGCGATAATCCGGATTGTAAACAATCTCAATGTCATAACCATGATTACGGTGTGCTTTCAGATAATTCTCGATCAACTCAGATTTATAACCAGTGACAATGATGAATTCATCAACACCGGCGGAAGACAGGTTCGTCAAAATTTTATATAAAATTGTTTTATTCTCAAAGGGGAGAAGTGTTTTGGGAGTATCACTTGTTGTGTCGGATAAACGGCTGCTCATTCCGGCAGCAACAATAACGGCTTTCATGCTGGTTTTATCTCCAATTGTGCTAAAATTCAAACTGATGACTGATTTTTCAAAGCTGTTTTATTCGTGCGTTGTATCGAGCTCGTCATGGTCAGGGGATATCTACTGATCAATCCTGGAGTTTATCAATTAAATAGCTTAAATAAAACTTCAATCCGGGATTGATGTTTAAGCTCAAAAAATGTTGGGCAATATAGGAAAAAAAATACCACCAAACATTAACTTTATTTAAAAAATAAAAAAAATCTCTGCCTGCAAAGATCAAGAACAGATGAATTTTAGATGAAGAGAAAACAGAGAATGGCCGTTTTAAAAAGTTGTTAGCGGGAAGAAGGTGAGACACTTAGGTAACGATGGCGTAATTTTTTGCATAAATATTGAGACTGTATAAGGATTTTCACAGTTAAAAATCATAACCAGGGCATGCTATTTTTGTGATTTTTTCTCCTTTGTCATCCAGCGACGATGCATCCAAAACCACTGATCGGGATATTTATAAATCCATTTTTCCAATTGGCGAGTATAGGCAATTACAATTGCACGGACAGCCGCTTCTTTTTCCAAACCTTCAATTTCATACTCAATTTTTTCGAAATTGAGATGCAGCGCATTTGCACTATCACGGTAGAGAATAAAAAAAATGATTGGCGCTCCTGTTTTATTTGCGAGCACAGCAGGGCCTACCGGTGTGGACGCTGGGCGTCCCATAAAATCGACGAAAATGCCTTTGCGTCCCCCATCCTGATCAGCAAGCAAACAGATAGGCTCATCACTTTGCAATGCTTGCAAAAACGGTCTGATCCCGGCACCTTTCTCGATCATGTTCATATCACTTGCTTCCCGGGTTTGCAGCAACAGTTTGGCGATATAAGGATTCTTCGGTTTACGGTACATGTACGTAATTTGGTATCCTTTTATCGATAGCCACGCACCAGCCGTCTCCCAACCACCAAAATGTGCTGTCAGCAGAATGACACCCCCGGATGCTTTTACGGTCGCATCCAGGAGATCGGCGTTCTGCACCTGGACTAATTTTTCCAACCGATTTTTTCCCGGTGCGGTCAGGTAAATATACTCCAGCAAACTGGTCAAAAAATTTTTATAAGTATGAAATGCAACCCGCTCCAATTCGGAATCCGATTTCTGTGGGAAGGCATGTTTGAGGTTCTCCTGCATATGCCGGCGTCGTATTTTTAAAACATTAAATGCAAGTCGAGCAAGTCCATGCCCAAAAACACGAATAATTTGTAAAGGCAAAAGGCGGACAAGAGTGTAGAGAAAACGAGTTGCTAAATATTCAAGGTAGTATTTTACGTTCTTCATAGGCAGCGAAAATACTATAAATGACAGGGTGATGCAATGCTTTTTTCACCATTCTTCACTATCGTATTGTGTAAACTGACTGCGATGTTCTTCTTCCCACTGTTTGATTTTTTGGCGATTTTTAAACTTACGTATAATCACCGCCAGGAAAAAAAGTCCAACCATAATCACCCACAGCCAGGTTTCGAAATCAAGCAAAAAAGAATAGCGAAATTTGTCATCCAAATATGTTCTGTATTCTTCTTCAAAATCGAGAACTGACATCCCGTAGGTTTTATAGAAGCCGCGCTGAAAATTAGTATAAGTTGCGATGTTTTGCAAAAGCTTGGGAAGCGAAGAATGACTGTAAGTATCGACGAGGTATTGCACTGCGGCAAAAGACTGTTGATATGCAAGACTTGCCTGCAGCTGCTGAAACGAAAGAACAGAATTGATTTCACGTAATTTCAAAAGATGGCCGCTGCTTACGGCCCTGGGCAATTCTTTGCCTTCGACAAAACGCAGGTCGCCGGAGACATAGATGGCCAATCCTTCATTAAACCATCGAGGGAGTTCAACATTTGCTGTCGCAGCGGCTACAAGCACATGCACGAGTTCATGGCAAAGAATAATTTTCACTTGCTGGCTCGGTCGGTACCAGCGTGGCGATTTGACAATAACCTGTTGATGTGCAGGAATTGCCACAGCTTCCCCCCAGTGGGGAAACGATTCCCCGGTCATCCGAGTAAATCCAGATTCTGTAGGTGCAATAAAAATCCGGACGGGTTGTTCAAGCGTAGCGCCGATTTCATAGTTTATCGAGTAAAAATCTTCGGATAGAATTTTGTAAATATTTTGAGCATTCAGGCTATCCATTTGCTGATAAAGTACGACAAAGGATTCTCCGCGCAATGATTGCCATGGACTGAGGTGCTGCCCTTGCAGGAATGTAAAAAAAGACAGCATGAGGTGAACGCAGAGAAAAATTTTTTTCATCAAACACCCTCGAGTGCCTGCTCAATATCTTTTATCAGATCATCGGCATCCTCGACACCCACGGAAAAACGAATAAGCGCATCGCTCAGACCTATTTTTTCCCGCATCGCAGGTGGCACACTGGCATGCGTCATGGAAGCCGGGTGGCATACGAGGCTCTCAACACCGCCAAGGCTTTCGGCTAATGTAAACACTTTCAATTTTCGCAAGATTGCCTGTGCTTTATCAAAACTTTCTGTAATGCAGGTAACCATGCCGCCAGAACCGATGCTGCCACCAGGGCTCTTGTGTTGTTTTTGTGCCAAAGCAAATTGCGGGTGAGATGGTAAATCCGGATAGGAAACTGTATGGAATGCCGGATGTCCCTGAAGAAACTCGGCAATTTTTATCGCGTTTTCAGCGTGGGCTTTCATGCGCAACGGCAGTGTTTTGAGTGAACGCAACACCAGCCATGCATCAAACGGACTTGGAACAGCGCCAACCGCATTTTGTAAAAAACCGATTTTTTGAGCCAGTTCGTCATTTTTAACAACGATGACGCCACCAATAACATCACTATGTCCGTTGAGATATTTTGTTGTGCTGTGCAAAACGATATCCGCACCCAGCTCAAGCGGTCTCTGGAAATATGGACTCAGGAAGGTATTATCGACTGTTAGTAAAATATTTTCTTCTCTGCAAAGATCAGCAATTGCCGCCAAATCCGAAAGAACCAGCATGGGATTTGTAGGCGTTTCGACAAAAATCATTTTTGTGTTCGGCGTTATCGCATTCTTAATATGCTGCAAATCACTTGTATCCACCCAACTGAATTTCAGGCCGAATTTTTCCATTACCTTTGTAAAAAACCGGTAGGTACCGCCATACACATTTTCCGTGGCAATAATGTGGTCACCAGCCTGAAAAAGCTGTGCGACTGTCGAGATGGCGGCGAGACCACTGCCAAAAGCAAAACCGTGGGTTCCGCTTTCCAGTGCTGCAACATTCTTTTCCATTGCTTCACGGGTTGGATTTTGTGTACGGCCGTATTCGTAACCAGTATGTTCACCAGGTCCTTTTTGTGCATAGGTAGAATTTTGGAAAATAGGCGGTATAACGGCACCGGTCTTCGCTTCTTTTTCCTGTCCTGCGTGAATGGCAGCTGTTGCAAATTTCATAGACTTATTTCTCCAATATCAAATTACTCAAAATTACGTGTTTCAAACTGAGCGCTTGTGGAATAAACATTAGTATTGAAAAAAAAATCAAGTGAGCCATGCGCTTCTTTTTCTTGGCGAGTACAACAGCTCAAAAGAAAACTACTCCACTGTTTCTATTTAAGATTCAACCAAGCTTTTCGTTTACATAAATGATCTGATTGTTTCAAGAAACATTTATCAATTTCTTTTCAATTCAAGCGTTCTTTATAACTCGGAAATGAGTTTCTTAGCATGCGTTAAATCTCGGGTCTCAAATCCTTCTGTAAACCAAGAATAGATTTTGCTCAACATCACTTTCGCTTCTTTATTCCTCCCCTGAGTTTGCCAAAACCGACTCAGACTGATCGTTGCACGCAACTCCAGGGATTTAGAGTTATTCTTCTGGCTGATTTCAACAGCTTTGAGAAAATAGTCTTCTAAGTTGGAATGAGTCGAATCTTGTTCAAAAAGTAATTCCCCTTTGATTCTGTACAAATCAGATTCCCACATGCGATGATTATTCGTCTCAATAATTTTCAAGGCTTGATCAAGATACTCTATCCCTTTTTGGTATTCTCCCAGGTGACCATAAATTTCCCCTATCAAAGCCATATAATATGGAGCATAAACTGCCATCCCAACACCGCTCCAAACGTTGAGGCTATCCTCCAGCATTTTTAAACCTTCGAGGTGCGATCCCTGATCTGCTATTGCCCATCCAATGTGCAAATTTGCCCAGACCATGTTCAACATGAAACCATTTTTCTCAGAGACTTCAAGCTTATTCTTGCTAATTTCCAATACTTTTTCACTTTCTCCACGGAACTGGTACAACATTCCTGCAAAAGCATAACAATGGACAAGATTAAATGGATTCTCCGATTTCATTGCAAAAGAAATAGCTTCCTGATTCGCCTCAAGTGCTTTATCAGGATATCCTTCAATCCACAAATTATGCGATATATGATCCAGGCCATAAATCAAAGGCATCCACTCGGTGACAGCTCCCTCGACTGTTTCAGTTTTCTGTTTGAATTCAACGCCTTTATTTAAATGTTTCCCGGCAGTATCAAAATCACCCAGTAACTGATAAGCAATTCCCAAACCAACGCTACTCAGGGAAACCTCATTGACATTTTGCATGAACTGAATTGATTTTTCTAACTGGCATGTGCAATTTAAATAAACTTCAATACCGGTTATTATATCTAAATCCAGTTCATTTATCCCAACTTTTTTACTGAGCTCATACGCACGAAGATATGCTTTTTCCACTTCATCGGCGGCATAGCCCTTTATTGCCAAAACAGAACCTGCAATAATCGCATTGAAAATAATTTCATATTTGACTTTGTTATCTATTTCTGCAATTCTGTGGAGAATTTTTAAGCCTTTTTCAGCTAAAAGAGTTGTTTCCCTATACGCAAAAATTCGCAGTGATTGATGGGATGCCTTCAAATAGTTTTGAATAGCTTTTTCAAAATCTCCGGCTTTCTCATATAAAGTTGCTAAACTTAAAGCAATTTTTTCAGATTTATCCCCATAAAGCACCTCTAGTGTTTCGGCGGCTTTGCGACTGAGGCGCGTCCGTTTTGCAGGCGGCAACAACTTGTATAATTCATTTTGATAGAGAACATGTATAAAGCGATAACGCAAGCTTAACGCATAATTCGGGAATTCCGATTCCTCAATAAATTGAATGAAGCGCTTGTCTTTTTCAATTTTAAAAAGAACTTCTTCCACCGTTTCATTTTCCATCGCAAGCATTTTACTAACTACTTCTGAATCAAACTCGAATCCTTGCACACTTGCAGCAATAAGTAATTGCAGGTCCTGTTCATCTAATTGTTTAATTTTACGCTCGATCAAGCCTATGACAGAATCAGGAAAATCAAGCTTTATATCTGCGATCGAAGCATTTAACAACCAATAATCGTCTTGATTGATTATAATTTGTCTGGCTTTCAAATCACGAAGCAGTTCAACCATAAATAAAGGACTTCCCTCTGTTTTATCATAAATCAATTTAACGAAACTATCCGGGAATCTATTATTTTGATATTCCAGTGACATATAATGCTTAATTTCTTCCTGTGGCAAAAATGGAAGTTTTATTTCCGTAAATTGCCCACGTGAGGATAAATCTGGTTTAATTTGCAAGAACGAATGGTTACATACCTGCATATCGGCAGGACGATATGTCATAACAATTAACATTCGAAGTGTATTAAACTTAGGGGCAATGTGTGCGAGTATATCAATAGAAGAAGCATCAGCCCAGTGTATGTCTTCAATGAAAAGTACAATACTTTTCAATTTGCTCACTTCCTGAAAGAACATGACAAGTTCCCGCTTTGCTCGTTCCTGGGAAGTATTTTTTACATCTGCTAATAAATTTTTAATGGTAGGATCATCTGGAAATATGGATGCTACCTGTACGTACCACCAGGGTGCATGCTCTCGTAATAGTTTGGCAACAGGTACATCTGTTTCTTTTTGTAACATACTGGTTAATATCTCGAGAAATGGCAGATATGCTTCTGTTCCTGACAGGCGTTCAGAACAATGCCCGTGTGCAATCAGACAAGGTTTTTTGGTTAAGATTATATCATTGAGAAACTGTTCAACTACCGTTGTTTTACCAATTCCAGCTTCTCCAGAAACGCCAACAAGAATTCCTTTCCCAGAATAGGCGCTTCGCATTGATTCTTCTAGAATATTTAACTCTGTTTCTCTGCCAACCAAATGATTCTCATTGCCGGGCGCTGAATAATCGATATGATATCCACCATCAATGGAATTAAAATCAGCCAGAATTTCATCCATTTTTTGGTATCGCTGATCGGGGTCCTTAGTTAAAGATTTAAAAATCATTTTCGTTAAGATTTGCGGTATTTCTCTCTCAATATTTTTTGGTTCTTCATTTAAAATTGAATAGATAACCGCTTGCTCATAATCTGCACTAAAGGGGAGATGCCCAGCCATCATCTCATACAAAACAACTCCGAAAGACCATATATCAGAACGTTGATCTGCCATAAAACCATTTGCTTGTTCGGGGGACATGTATGCAATGGTGCCAAGTGTACTGCCATCTTTAGTAATGTGTGAGTGATCACTAAATTTTGCAAGACCAAAATCCATAATTTTTATTTGATCACCTTCGGTTAACATGATATTGGCACTTTTAATATCCCGGTGAATGATACCGCTATCATGGGCAGCTCTAAGCCCACCAGCTATTTGAACCGCGTACTTGATTACATGTTCAACGGGTAGCGTCTCCCTCGATGAAATAATTTGACTCAGTTCAAGACCATTTATAAACTCCATTACGATAAAAATATTATCTTCGGCCTCTTCAATTTGGTATATGGTCGCAATATTGGGATGGTTAAGCGCAGCAGCAGCTTTTGCTTCAATTTTGAAACGTGTTATCGCTTCTTGATTGGATGCAATTTCATTCGGGAGAAATTTTAAAGCAACTGGTCTTTCCAGCTTTAAGTCAATCGCCTTATAGACGACACCCATACCCCCCTGCCCTAGTTTTTCCATTATTTGAAAATTAGAAATGACTTGGTTCAGCATTTACAACTCTCCAAATTTTTTCGCACTCATTAACGAATTAGATAATCTAAATTATAATTATTAATAGATATAATTTAAAAACATTGCAAGCTGCATAATCATTCCCAAGCATGAAAGCGTAGAAGTGTGCAAAACAAAGGAGAGTTAAGTTGCAATGAAGGATATAATATCTGATTTGGTAATAATACCGACGAGATTTCCATTCTGTGCGACTAAAATGGCTGGATATTTCTGCGCAAATAATTTTTTAGCATCATCAACACTATCCGTTGTCGATAGCACGGGAAAAGGTCTCCCCATGACCTCTTTCACTGCGCCATCAACCTTTTCCTGATTTTCAATGAGTGAAGCCATTAACTGGCCCTCTTCAATACTGCCAATTGCTGCACCCTTTTCGAGAACCGGTAGCTGGGAAATATTGTTCTGACTCATCAATTTCAAAGCGTCCCTTATACTCGCCTCAGGCGAAACGCTTAGAACACCGGAAAAAGAGCCGGATTTAATTCGCAAAATTTCACCGACATTGGATTCTGTGATATCAAAAAAGCGATTTTCGCGCATCCACTCATCGTTATAAAATTTGGAAAGATACCGTTCACCGGTGTCAGGCAAAAGGACAACAACGGTTTCGTCTTCTTTAGCTTTTGCGGCAACATCGAGGGCAACTGCCAGGGCGAGACCGGCGGACCCTCCGGTAAAAATGCCTTCAAGTCGTGCAAGTTTGCGTGCTGTCTGAAAGCACTGCTTATCATTCTTGCTTATCACCTCATCGATAACATTAAAATCCAAAGTCCCTGGTAAAATATCTTCTCCAACACCCTCAACTTTATATGGGTGGTCTTTAATAATTTCTCGAGTATAAAAATAATCTTTGAGAATCGAGCCTACAGGATCAGCACCAATAATTTTAATATTCGGATTCTGCTCCTTAAGATATTTCGATGTACCGCTGATCGTTCCACCTGTTCCCATTCCTGCCACAAAATAATCGATTTTCCCACCTGTTTGCTGCCAAATTTCAGGTCCGGTACTGTAGTAATGGGCTTCGGGATTCCTGGGATTAAAATATTGATTCGCTAAAATTGCATTGGACGTATCTTCGACAATCTTTTTGGCAACCGAATAATAACTTTTCGGAGAATCCGCAGGGACACTCGTTGGGCAAACAATCACCTCCGCGCCGTAAGCTTTAAGCAGGCGGATTTTCTCGTTGCTCATTTTATCAGGCATTGTAAAAATTGCCTTGTAGCCTTTTACTGCAGCGATAATAGCCAAACCAGCCCCTGTATTTCCAGAGGTCGCTTCGACAATCGTTCCGCCTTTTTTCAGCAAGCCTTCCCGCTCAGCTGCCTCAATCATGGATATTGCAATTCTATCTTTAACTGAACCGCCAGGATTAAAAAATTCGACCTTAGCTAAAACCCGTGCTTTTATAGCACCGGTTACTTTAGAGAGCTGGACAAGCGGTGTAGAGCCAATTGTCTCAAGGATAGAGGACATAACTTGAGGTTGCATTATGATAACTCCAATTAGGACAAAGTATAATGGTGATGTAAAGGAGGCGGGCTTTAATTATTGTGTTGATCGAGAATTTGATCTACAAGAGCCAGAACGACTTTGCGCACGCTCCTGCTTTCACTTATGTTGCAGAAAATAAAAACACCCCGTTTGTCAATGGGGATTCCAGATTCAAATTCTTTGGGCATGCCTGGTTTATTTTTATCAACATGTCCAGCGATGACAACACTAGCGCCATATCGTGAAGTAAAGAGGTCGGCAAATTTTTGCGCCTGCCTGAATGAGTTTACATCACCCCAACGAAATAAGATGATATAACCCAAAATCTTCTGTGAGATCAGGTCTAATGATAACCGATCCTCTTGAGGGTATATTCCATAAAAATGAATGAGTAATTGATCATTGATCATATAACGACCGAAACTGATGTCTTCATTCACCGTTTCGATCTGGTCACACAAAGATTCTAAAAAGTGGCCCCGATCACCCTGATCTGAACTGACAACTGCTATTTCTCCAATTCGCATAGATCGTCCAATTAATTTTCCTGCTGAATTTCTGCAGTGAGCTTGTTCCGTAACATCATCAATTCACTTTTATTGAGGCAAATGTTCCCTTGTCGCGACCGATAGCCCATACGCCGATCAACTTCGCTCCTGTCTTCACGACGCCGTTCTATTCTTCTGCGTTCAAAGTTTGATATCTGCTGGTGCTCCGAATGCTTTAATACTTTCGCAAATGCACTTTTCAGGCGATCATCCTGTGGTGGATTCCCATTCTTTCCGTTAATTTCTGCAACAGCGTTTTCTTCTGTTTTCGTAAATGAATTTGTCACTGCTTTGATGACTGAATTTTCATAGAGTTTTTTCAAAATGCGCAATGCTTTGATATCATCAAATGGACTTTTCTCAATTATATCGCTAAAGCGCAATTGACCATCTACCATTTCAGCAATTAAAAATTCATCCTTGTTTAGATTTTCAAAATATCGTCCTGGTTTTTGTGCAATTGTTTGCAATGGTGGCATTTCTTGCGTTAATTTTTTCCAGCGGTATTGCCGCGTAATGCCCTCTGAAATGAGTTCTTGTGTAGTCATTGATATATTTTTCGGAGCATTGTGTTGTTGCATCCGCACGGAAAAGGATCCGGAAGTCCAGGTCAGCATACGAAAAAGGGCTTTTTGAGGCTCGAGATTGTCGAGAGTTGCGGTCCTTACTTCACCATTTGTGATATAAGTCAAGCCTTCCTTCTCATTTTTGCGCAAACTAATGGTCCCCGTTTTTTTTCCGACCTCCAATGTTTGCAATAGATCAACAAGTGTCATTTCTGCGAGTGAACCGTTAAACCCACTTGCACTTGCAGGTACTTTCTCAAGCGCTAATTCTGCTTCTTTCAGCAGGGTTTCCAATCGAACAATTAATTCTTCTGCTTCAAAAGGTTTATAGAAAAATTCGTCGATTTCGTAATTGAAAAAATTTATCTTTTCTTCAACTGTCCGCGGGTTTCCCGCAAGGGCAATTGGAACTGTGGCAAAATTACTATGCCCTTTTATTTGTTCAATCAAGAGTTCCAGATTTAAATCAGGGATACGTGTTTCAATAATAATGAGGTGAGGTTTCGAGCGCTGGATAAGTGGGAATATTTCTTCAGGTTTTGCAACAACGCGCACTTCATAACCTGACGCAATCAAGGATTTTCGCAGATCGGTGATTTCGTATTCGAAATTATCAGCAATCAGTATGGTTTTACGCATCGTGCCACTTTGAAATGTCCGGGTTATTCTTATTTTGCCTGATTTTTGTAACTCGAGTGGTGTTCAAGCATATCTGAAAGCAAAACAGCAATATTTGTTAATTGTAGCCCATTGAGATGTTCAATAAAATCGGAATCATCACCATTGATTAAATCACGTATCGTTGCAGTTGACAATGATTTTTTTCCTGCAGATTTAAGTATCGCAATTCCAGTTGGACGCTTGTATTTATTGTGCAGTGCTGAGTAAAAATAGTTTAAATAATCCACCTGTTTTTTATCCCCAGCCTGGAATAAAAGGAGAAAACCCGTCAGATTTTTCTGAATACCGTTGAGTATATGCGTGAATTGATGCTCCATAGAAAAAGCAATGACCTTAAAAATTCTGCTTTCGCTAAGTTGAATAGTCCCCATTGAAAACTCATTGGCAGTACCACTAAGGTGCCGTTGTGTTCGGCAAATTTTTGCAGCCAGATCATCAGCTACATCCTGGGTCGGACCTATGATAATAAAGGATCCAGGCTCATTTTGTGCGAACGGTAAGTAATTGAGAAACACACGATTAATTTCAGCCATTTCCACTGAATCGACTGGTTCATATTCTTCAGGGAAAATAGACGATGAAGCCGCCTCTTCTCCAGCGAGAGTTTGTTCCGTAGATTGATCCACAACTATTTCGGTGGTTTCCTCAATCGTGCCAACAGGGTGCAAATCCAAACTATCATCAGAAATGATTAAATTCGAGTTATCAACTCCATTTTCAGAGGGAAAAACTGGGATGGCCTGTGTTTGATCAATCTCATTTTCTTTTACATCGCTTGTATGAGCATCCTTTGTTTCGTCATGAATTCTCGTTTCAGCATCGTACTCAGTAAGAGCTTCGTCTACTTCAAATTGATCATTTTTAATGGTTCTCGTTTCATCGAAGAAATCACCATATACCCTTTTAGGAAACGAAAAAGCTAGATGTTTCTTCGGCTTTGGTTCTTCAAATTGTTTATCTTGTTGTCTCGAATCAATCTCGTTTTCTTCAGTGATAATATCTTCAGACGAATTATTTTCAGTGAATAACTCTTGATCAGTCGATTCATCATAGATGTCTATAGCTTCATCGTCATCAGTGTCTACAAATTCAGCAATGTCTTGTGTTGACATTTCTGCATGCTCTATTGATTCTGAATTGTTATCCTTGTTTGCCGTGAACTCTTTGTCCATATTCAATTCACGGATTATTTCTAAAATATCATCATCCGGTGCAAATTCTGGCATATCTAAGGGCATAGGTGCTGAAAATTTTTCATTGACTTCCGTGCCATCCCCGTTTGAGGATATCGTTCCAGGTACTTCGGAATCTATTTCATCCTCAAAACTATCAACCAGTGGAAAGAAAGCCTGTGTATCTGTAAAATCACCTATCTCAGGCGTGCCTTCTTCAGACTCCGCTGTAAGATCTGTGTCGGGTATTTCTTCTGGTTGCTGTGGTTCTGGTACTTTAATATTTTTTTCATGGAATCTATCAATTGATGCGGAGGTACCACTTTCATGGAAATTTTTCGCTTTACGCTCAGTTTCCGCCTCAACGAAAGCACTTTCAGCCGTCGCTTCCTGATTGATTTTGAATGAAGTTTCAGGTAGTGGATGCTCAGCAATGTCTTCCGGTTCGATTGTACCACTCACTTTAATTTGTGGAGTAGCTTCCTGCTCTGCAGTACCCGGCAAGATAAAACCTTGCTGCACCAATTTAACAAGTCGTTCGAGTGTTTTGATATCGTCATAAACACTTTCATCAATTATTTGCTGGATATCCCGTTTACCATTTATCAGGTTCAAAAATTTTGCGACATCACTGCCAAGTTCGCGCTGGCTTATAATTTGCTTAAATGTTGGTGAAAGAACGAAAGTTGTCTCAAGTGACGGAAGTTGTTTGACGAGATTTTCCCGTTGTTCAAGCCGCTTAAATCCCTG
The DNA here is from genome assembly GCA_020633655.1 of Deferribacteres bacterium. Taxonomy (GTDB): domain Bacteria; phylum Zhuqueibacterota; class Zhuqueibacteria; order Zhuqueibacterales; family Geothermadaptataceae; genus Bioreactorimicrobium. The sequence continues at coordinate 392,397 of JACKDF010000007.1, read as the reverse complement.
CAATAACAAGCCTAGATTACTTACTGAAATAGAATCTGCAGTATTCACTTCCTTAAAAGAAATGATGTAATGACCTGATTTCCATGGCAACATCTGATAGATTGCTTTTTCGGCTTTCAACATACCAAGAGAAGCGTGGACAATTCCACCCTGTCGAAAATGGATCTCACCATTTTTGTTGTTCTCATTGTAGACATTTAAAATGCCGCTGCGCCGTTCCATCCCAAAGTTTTCAATCAATTCAACAAGACTTGTTTCTTCAAGTCGTCCCACTAAATTATCTGTCGATTCCAATTCGTCTTTTTTTACACGTTCCAGACGTCGTAAAATCATTCGAATTCGTGCGATTACTTCTTTTACATGAACCGGTTTTATTAAATAATCTTTTACGCCACCACGTAAAGATCGAACACGATCTTGAAGATCACGCCTATTGGTAAGAAAAACGACGGGAATTTTGGAGGTTGACGGGTTTTGTTTAAGTTTTTGCAAGAAATGAAAGCCATCCAATCGTGGGAGATTAACCTCAGACAGGATAAGGTCTGGCAAGGACGCATTTAAAGCTTCCAGTGCCTTTTCAGCATCCAGTGCTGTATCAATGTGAAAACCGGATGCTTCGAATGCTTCCCGTAAAATCTGCAAATTTTTCGGATCTGTGTCGACGACAAGAATTTTTTGATCTTCCATGATATATCAATTATTATCGATCATGAAGGTGTAAAATTTGAGTTCAATTTTCCCAATAAAATCTTTAGCAGTAATCACTGAAAAAGGATGCATATAGATTTGCTGCATTAGCAGGATGTGATGAACAAATCAAGTGGGAGGAGATTGCTTCTTTGATTTCGGATTTCCGGAACTGATTGACTTTGCAAACTGGATAACCTTCATAGATACCGGTTTTTGCAATTCGGCATCTAAAATCTCATAATAGATTCGAACGTGTTCAACAATTTCCCGACATTTATTACAAGAGGCGATGTGCTCTTCAAATACCTGCATCAACAGAGGATGTTTATAAGCCCGCAGTAAAATTTTTTCAATGACCTCAGGCTTTGGGCAGTTTATTTGATAACGTCCGGTCGTGTAAGAAGAATCCATCCAGTCACACTAAGATTATGTATGTCCTTTAATGCTGCATCCTGCCTGAAACATACATAATCTTAACTGGAAAATCAAAGTAAATCTTTGAGATATTCCCGGAACCACTTTTTGGTCAATTTTCCTAAATATTCAAATATAGTTCGCTCTTCGCTGCGATATTGCTTCTGTGTCAATGTGGGCACATATTTTCGTAAATGACGATAATAACTTTCAATTTTTTTATTATGTGTGATATCATCTAAAACATCAGCTAATGTCCGATAATAAATCTCACCTTTTTCGGGACTGATTTTATCTGACCGAACGTATTGCACTTGAATTTTTGACTTAATTTTGACCAATACCAGTTGTTTCGCTTCCTCAATTTCTTTCATACGCACATAATCGAGTGGAGAATCAACTTCAATTTGTGAAACCAGTTTCGATCGTACAACTTCAAGATTTGTATAACGGATGAGTCTGGCGATTGCATCTGTCGGTAAACAATTTTGGAATTTGTCTTCCGATGCAGTTACTCGCAGCATCTTTCGAATACTCGTTGACACGTGATCTTTCGGTGTATATTTTTCCAGATATAAATCGCGTAATGTTTTTTCAGGAATTGTAGGCTGTTCCTTACGTAAGTATTGGCTATCTGGCATTTCATCTGCTGGAGCATCAATTGAGGCAACCAGGCTATATTCGGATTTAGACTCCAACACTTCGGGTTGAAAATAAATATATTCGCGTCCCATTTCACGAAAAGTGCCAAAATCACGAGAATTTTTAACCGCTACTCGGATATTTCGAATTATTTTTGCACCTTCTGGGTCACGTTCTTTAAAAATTCTGGAAAGTTCTTGTTTGGTTTTTTTAATGGCCAGACGACGCAACAGAATAAGCAGTTCTTCATCATCTGGACGAGGCCTTGCTTCGAGGTGTGGTTCAAAATATCTTTTTAACTGAACAAATTCATTGTTTTCATTTCTCATGAACAGGCCAGCAACACAATCAATTGCCATATCCTCTAATTCGGAATTCCGCTCTCGTCGTTCCCATCGGATATGTTTGCCGATGACTTCCTGATATTTTAAATAACTAAGGGAAATTTTTTGGACCAAGTTGACAAATTGATACAATTCTGTTTGTGAGTACGTACTGTCGCAGATTTTTGGTATGAGGCTACCAAGATTTGTCTTTTTCATAACGTGCTGTTCTCTGGTTAAAGTTTTTACCCCGTGGATGAATTAACGAGAGCTAAACAGCAAACGCCATACCATGTTTCATTTTGGAATATCATAAGTATAAAATCGGATTGCGGCTATAAACGTAAGTAAAAGTTAGCCTGAAAAATATGAAGAAAAGTAGTTGGACGATGTGTTTCATTGTGAGAACGTCGTGTCCCAAAACAATGCACTTTGTAACAAAAAAAGCCGACATTTTCGAAATATCGGCTTAAACTAATAAAAAAATAGCTTTGCTTATTTAACCATTGGCAGGCCGTATTTTTTTGCTTTGCGATAGATAGTAGCTCGGCCAATGCCAAGTTTTTTCGCAGTTTGGGAAATATTTCCCTCGCATTCCAAGAGTGCCTGTTTCAAAGCTTCTTCTTCCAACTTCTCAATCCAGTTGGAGAGTGTTGAATCTTTTTCGATAATACGTTTTTCACCGATTGAGCGAATTGAGTTTGGTAAGTCTTTCGGAGAAATTTCATCTGTAGTCGCCATCAAAACCGCCCGCTCGACTGCATTCTCCAGTTCACGAACATTTCCAGGCCAGCTATATGAAATTAAAAGTTCAAGAGCATCAGGAGCGATGCCTTCAATAGGCTTACCCTCCTGTTTCGCATATTTTTCTAAAAAGTGGGCAGCGAGTAGTGGTATATCCTCTTTTCGTTCACGCAACGGAGGAAGTGTTATTGGAAAAACCGAAATCCTGTAATACAAATCTTCTCGAAATGTACCTTTTTTTACTGCATCTTCCAAATCCACGTTGGTGGCCGAAATGACACGCACATCAACTTTTACCAGTTCGTTCCCACCTACACGCTCAAACTCACGCTCCTGCAATACTCGGAGTAATTTTGATTGCGTCATTTGCGACATCAGGCCAATTTCATCGAGAAAAATTGTTCCACCGTCAGCTGCTTCAAATTTTCCCATCCGTTTGCCTGCAGCACCTGTAAAAGCACCCTTTTCGTGTCCAAAAAGTTCACTTTCGAGCAATGAATCCGGTAGAGCGGAACAATTTACGGCAATAAATGGTTTATTTTGCCGCTTTTCACTTTGAAAATGAATTGCCCGAGCAATAAGTTCTTTTCCGGTTCCACTTTCACCATGGATTAGGACGGTAATGTTGCTTTCAATAATTTTTTCCAGCGAACGAAATACTTCCTGCATTCTACCACTATGTCCAACTATATTGGCAAAATTAAATCGTGTCCGCAGTTCACTGCGTAATGTATCAACTTCTTTCTGTAGCGAACTCGTCATGATGGCATTTTTCACCGTAACGAGAAGTCGATCACTGGCAAATGGTTTTGAAATAAAATCATGTGCACCAAGCTTCATCGACTGCACGGCTTTTTCAATCGATCCATGTGCAGACATCATCACTGCAGGAATTCTCGGATCAAAATCGCGGATACGCTTCAATGTCTCTATACCATCAATGCCCGGCATTTGTATATCCAGCAAAACCAGATCGGGTATCTCCTCACGTATCATCTTAAGACAGGCTTCACCGCTACTCGCAGTCTTGATCTCATAAAACTTGGTTTTACGCAAGTTAATCTCGATCATTTTTGCGATATTTTTATCGTCGTCCACTACAAGGATGGAGTACTTCGGATTGTTACTCACGAGGCGGGCTCCACTTTAAAAAAGTCCAGAAATAAACATAAACAGGCCAAACCCGTTTAATCAAATTGTAGAATATGTAGATTACAAGAATTTCAATGCAGATTTTAGAAAAATTTTATTTCGAAAAAACCTCAGATATTATACAAAATTACAAATCATCTTGCAAGAAGTATTTGTTTTCCTGAATTTTACACCATCCGTTACGAATGAGAAATCATAATATCCAGAGCTTCCTATACGATCATGGAACGCAAAAATTTTAGGTCTAAATGCGCTTTATGTTCCGGAATACACACTTTGATTTTCGTCAATGCTTCGAAACTCTGAATTTTAACCCAATCTTTCCAGGTGGTAACCAATATTTGAGCTCCTATGGCATGGAATTCGGCAACAGCTTTCGTGATTTCGTATTCCTTATAAACATGATGATCCTTAAAATGGCGAAACGCAATTATTGTACAGCCAATTTTCTGTAAATAGGTGTGCAGTTTTTCTGGTTGCCCGATACCACTTATTACAAAAATTTTTTTCCCGCGCAAAAGCTCAATGCTTTCATACAATGCAGAACCGGGTAGCCAGACCCTTTTCGAAGAAATATCGACGGTATCGATGTGGCAATTCACATTATTGCGAAGTTTTTTCATTACTCTTGAATTGTGTGCTTCCTGTCCCACCAAAAAAATGGCACTAGCACGTTTTAAAGCTTTGGCTCCTTCCCGGTACGGTCCGGCGGGTAGCAAACTCCTGTTCTGCAAAAAGCGCCTTGAATCCAACAAAACGATTTCAAGGTCACGCTGCAATTTTCTATGCTGAAATCCATCGTCGAGTAAAATAACTTCTGAATTAAATCGACTAGAGATCTTTCTTCCGCCTGCAACGCGATCTTCAGCTACAACAACAGGTATTTGTGGAAATAAACTGGCAATTAAAAACGGTTCGTCTCCAGCCTGCTCAACACCACAAACAGGTCCATTTCCTTCCGATACAACCACGATTCCTCGCGATCGTCTTGCATAACCGCGAGAAAGAACCGCTACAGTTTTACCATTGGACTGCAAGTATTCCGCCAATGCCATGATAACTGGAGTTTTTCCAGTTCCACCGACACTGATATTTCCCACACTAATAATTTTTGTATTAAGGCGGTAAGATTTGAAAATGCCCCAATCGTAGAATTTATTTCGAAAGAATGAGGCTGTATGAAAAACAAGGGAGAAAGGCCACGCACAGAATCGCCAAATTTTACTTTCGAAAATACGCATCAGCTCTCGCTTCCTGCTCAATCATTTTTTTCTCAACAGCTAAACGGAACTGCTCAAATTCCTCCGGACTCGTTTTCTCTGGCACAGGAATAGGCTCACCATACAACGCGAGGCATCGGCTAAATGGCTTCCATAAAGTAAAACGATCCCAGGATTTGAATATTATTGGCTTTTGTGCCCCAAACGTGAATGGAAGCAAAAAGGCCCCTGCTTTTTGTGCTATTGCAATAGCCCCAGGTTTGAATTCATGACGCGGCCCCCGCGGCCCATCAGGCATGATTGCTGTGGGCGAACCATTTTTCAAAGCGCGTATCATCTCAATTGCAGCGCGCTGTCCACCACGTGTGCTCGAGCCTCGCGTCGTCCTGAAACCCATTTTTTCAAGAATACGCGCGATAATTTCGCCGTCATTGTGCTGACTCACCATGGCAACTATTTGTTCGTTTTGATGCAGGTAAATGGGAATAAGAATTCGGCCATGCCAAATGCAGTAAATAAACTTTTTATTATTCTGGGTGAGCCATTGGTGATGATCAAATCCTTGGCGTTCAATACGTGCAGTCCATCCCAATAAACGAATAAAAAAGCTACCAAAGCTTGTCGCAATAAAAAATATAAAACGCTTTTTTAATCTGGCCATGCTATTCCTGCAATGAGTTTGGCAACTTTTTGTGATGCCCCGATATGTCCTAATTTCGAACGCACCATTGACAATTTCGATCGTACATTTTGTGCGCTCTCCATGTCCGTCAACATGTTTTCAATATAAGTAGCCACGTTTTCTGGTTTAAAGTCATTCTGTACAAATTCCGGAACGACGGATTCTCCGGCAACAATATTAACGAGTCCAATGTTTTTGAGTTTAACGACCACCTTTCCAATTGCGTACGTGAGTGGCGACACACGATAGACAATGGCCATAGGCGTTTCAAAGCATCCAGTTTCCAATGTTGCCGTTCCGGAGGCGACAATGCATGCCATGCTGTGTTTCATTATTGAGTAGGTCACATTTTGTAAAAGCAAACAATTTTTTAGCGGGATCGCTGCAAGATATTGTTCGTACAATTGAGTCGATAAATTCGAAGATTGTGCAATAATCACCTGAAGTTGCTCTGTTTGTTGCTCAAGCAACTTCGCTGTTTCCAGCATTGTGGGCAACAAACGTTGCACTTCCTGTTTTCGGCTCCCAGGTAAAAGCGCAAGTATTTTTGCGTTGGTGGGAATTTCGAAAGTTTGTAAAAAGGTTTCCTCACTCATTTCCTCTCTTAAAACTTCCAAAAGCGGATGGCCAACAAACGTGGTGGGCAAACCCGCATCGTGAAACAGCGGCTTTTCAAAGGGAAAAACAACGGCCAGGTGATCCAAATATTTCACCATTTGTTGAATACGGCTTTTATGCCAGGCCCATACCTGGGGTGCGATATACCAAAATACAGGAATTTTGTATTTTTTCAGGATTTTAGCCAACCGTAGATTAAAGCCTGGATAATCAATAAGTACAGCGCAAGCGGGTTTTCGGGCGATGATTTCCTTTTCCAGATGACGAAAGACACGGCGCAGAAAGGGCAAGTGACGGATGACTTCAGTAAAGCCGATGATGGCCATTTCGTTGATATCATATAGCTGTTCCTGTCCTTGTTCAGCCATGCGTTGACCACCTATCCCAAAAATCTCAACATCCGGATTCAATTCACGCAATGCAGAAAGAACTCGCGATCCATGCAGATCGCCCGATACTTCACCAGCGATAAAAAGTAAGGTATTATTTGTATTTTTTTTCACAGGTTAAATCTGATTTTTTGAGATGATATCGGTTATCTGGCTGGCTATTTTCAGCGCACGACTCCCGTCCAAAGCGGTTACTTTCGGCGTGGAATTTTGCTGAATTGCATCGACAAATGTTTGCAATTCCATCTGTAGGGCATTTCCTTCCGGAGCGGAAAGGCGCTGGTATTGAACATGGCGTGTTTTTTCACCAGCCAATGTTCCCATAATCATCGCCGCACTATCTGAGGAAATATCTGAATCTGTAACGAGATTAAAACGCTCCGTTATGCCTTGCAAAAAATCGATTGAAATATAACTATCCCGTTCAAAAAGGCGCATCTTCCGCATCTGTTTCTGGCTAATTCGGCTGGCTGTCACATTGGCAACGCACCCATTTTCAAAGGTAATTCGAGCATTGGCAATATCAACTTCCGTCGAAATAACTGCAACACCATTGGCATCGATTTTTTGTACCGGGCTATCCACCAGGCTTAAGATGATATCAATGTCATGGATCATTAAATCGAGCACAACAGCGACATCAGTCCCGCGCGGATTGAAGGTAGACAAGCGATGCGATTCAATAAATTTTGGTGCAACCTTCACCGTGCTAAGCGCTCGCATGGCCTGATTGAAACGCTCGATGTGCCCAACCTGGATCAGGAGTTGTTTTTCGTCCGCCAGAGCAATAAGCGACTGTGCTTGTTCTATTGTGGTGGTAATCGGTTTTTCAATAAACAAATGCTTGCCTGCGGACAATGCTTCCACAGCAGCTTCATAATGGTAGGTAGTTGGTACGACGATATTCACAGCATCGACCGCTGAAAGCATCGTTTGGTAGTCTGAAAAAACGGTGCATCCTGCTTCTTCTGCGACCTCGAATGCCCGGTTTTGGTTTACATCAAAAATACCGATCAATTCAGCATTTTCTACTTTGTCGTATAATATTGTGTGCAATCGTCCGAGATGCCCCGTACCCAACACCCCAACTTTCGTTTTTTTCATTTATGGCTCCAATTAATCAACAACTTGATAATTTATAACAGTATCGTTAATCAGATTATCATTAACACGCTCTCATGACCATACTAATCAGGCAATAAATATAGCCCATCCCACAGCCACACGCAACACCTTTGTAAAAGCCACTATTCACACTAATTGACAATGGAATCTCTGCGGACAAAGGGAAATAATGCATACAAAGCAGCTAATCATGTAAATCTAAGACAAAAAAACGAGTGATCGATCGATGTTCGATTTGATCACTCGCTGTATGGATGTTGAAATTGTCGCTTATCCTATTGCCATGGGAGCCAGGCTCTTACACTTGCTTCAACTTCCATCGTCCTTTCCGGAAAATTATGAATGAAGCCACAGTTAGCATAAATTCAGTGATGGTAATACTTAAAAACACACCCTGTGCACCAAAAGCCAGCCACTTTGCCAGGCTGTAGGCTAACGGAATCTGGAATAACCAGTAGCAAAAGAAGTTAAGCCATGTCGGTGTATAAGTATCTCCAGCACCATTAAATGCCTGCACCAACACCATCCCATAAGCATAAAATGCATACCCATAGCTGATATAACGCAACGCATCGATCGCATAGGTAATGACAGCCTCATCCTCGGTAAAAAATTGCACTATTGGTCGCGGGAAAAAAATAAAAAAGAATCCAACGCTTATGAGGAAAATGCAATTGTACAATCCCGTACGCCAAACGGCTGTTTCAGCACGGTCTGCCTGCTTCGCACCGAGATTTTGCCCGACCAAAGTTGAAGCGGCATTGGCAATTCCCCACGCCGGAAGCAATGTAAAAACGATAATCCGAATTGCAATTGTATAACCTGCCAGTGCACTGCTGCCAAAATCTGCAACGATTCGCATGAGAATAATCCAGCTTGAAGTTCCAATAAGAAGCTGGAGAACACCTCCACCCGAAACTTTTATCAAATTCCCAATAACGCCAAATTGGATATACCAATCACGAATATGGATGTGAACCCGGCTCTTTCCGCGCCAAAAAACGTAAAATTGGTAGAGTACACCCACTCCACGCCCGAATGTGGTCGCAACAGCAGCGCCTGTTACACCAAGTTCAGGAAAAGGTCCAATACCGAATATCAAACAGGGATCCAGGAGAATGTTGAACCCATTAGCAATCCATAGAGCACGCATTGCAATCGTTGCATCTCCGACTCCTCTGAAAATGCCGTTGTTTAAAAAGAGCAAAATAATTACAAGATTTCCACCAAGTAACCAGATCGTGAAACCGGAACCAATTTGTATAACTTCCGGCGAAGCACCCATGAGGAGCAGAATTTTCTCCGGCATAAAAATTCCAATAAAAAATCCAGGGATTGAAGCAAAAACGCCCAACCAGATAGCCTGTGCTGCGCTGCGATTGGCTCCGGCTTTGTCTTTTTCACCAATCCGCCGTGCAACAACCGCGGAGACCGCCATTGCCAATCCATGAGAAACGGCATAAATCAAACTTACTGCGGCATCGGTTAAACCAACGGCCGCAACTGCATTCGTTCCTATTCGGGCTACCCAGAACACATCGACAAGAACAAAAACCGATTCCATTGCCATTTCAAGGACCATTGGTATGGCAAGAAGCAAAATTGCTTGATTCAGGTTGGCATTTGTGTAATCGATTTCAATTCCTTTTACGGCATCGATGATGGACCGCCAATAGAATTTAATTTCCCTCTTCAGGGACTGATCTATTTCATTTGAATAAAACATGATAATTTCCTGCTGTAAATACAAAGATGGTAAACTGTACTTGTCGTAGCAGAGCACCAATTATTACGAAAAATTGGAATGAATTTGGGTTATCAAAAAGAGACGGAAGGTGAGTTTAAAAAATCAAAGTTGAGTATAACCGATGTTCGGTTATAAATACTCAGCAACCCACAAAAACGGGAGTGAGAAGAATGGATGTGAGGATTGTTTTCATGTGACCGTTCTCCCAATAACTGATCGTATGAAGATAATATGAATAGACGCTGAAAAATAGCAGCTAAACGATAAAATGCAAATTAATTCTGCATAGACAACATATCCAACCAGAGTTCCCGGAATATTTGCCCGCTTCGATTTAGTACCGAATGCAAGAAACCTGCTTTCTTCAATTTGCCCAAATAAAACGCTGGGAAGGGGATGCCCCTTTTCCAATCCTGTTTGTACCACTGAATAACACTGGGTAGCTAAGCACGACATCAGGCATTAATTACCTCGCCTTTGAATCTCTTCCTGTTTTTGTTTGATATCCAGTATCGTGCCTTGCAACAGGCTGACAAAAATACGAAAACTTTCATCGGCCATTAATTTTTCGGCGATGAGCTCCTTGAAAGCATGCACCTGCAATCGCTTCAATTTCTCAATCGCGTTCGTGCATTTGAGTATTGTATCGTAGTGCCTGATTTCCTTTTGCACATCCAGCACTTTCATATAGTATCGATCAATCCGGTTTTTTCGTCGTTTGCTATTCCATGTAGCAAAACCGCGCACAAAGCCGACAAACGCGACCAGGATTGAAAACGATAGCGCCATAGTTTCTGCCCATCGTTCAACGAAGGTCGGTTTATTGCGTTCGATGTACTGCCGTGCCCCCGTATGCAGTGGAAAATGTAAATTCGAAGCCAGAAACTGCTCTGAAAACTGGCTTACAAGTTCGTTGTCATGGCTGCTTGCCATGTGTTGTTTGTATTCAATAATGGTTTTAATAATGTCATAGACGACATCATTGTCCACATCTTCATGAGTTAACATAACGGCATCAACAGCGGCTGTAAGAATTGGTCTCTTTGGGTATTTTCCATACGTATAACGTGGAACAACGAATGGATGAGCCAGGGGATAATTCAGGCAAAATCCATCAATTGATGATCCATTTCCGGCGAGTTGCGGATCGTCAATATTGAAAATAAGGCCGCCCCTGTTCAGGTTTTGCCGGATGCGCGGATTATTAAAACCTGTAAGCAGGCAGATGACCTGAACCTCGTCACTTAAAACATTTTCTTCAAAAGATTCATGTGGCACCGGGGTGAATTCTGTCTCATCAATTCCAAATTCATCAAAAAAATGCATAGCAAATTTGTAGGTGCCACTGATTTCAGAGGGCAGCCCAACTTTCCTGCCAACAATTAAATCCCTTAGTGATTTCGGTTGCAAATCTTTATGATAAATAATAAGAAATACCTGAGGATACAAAGGAACGACACTTCGAATACCGTTCTCGATGAGCGATTTGCCATTGCCTGTTTGATCCTGCAGCACAACATCATTTTGCGAAATAATAAAATCACATTCTCGCAGGTTTAGCAATTCAAGATTTTTAATTGCTGTTTGTCCAAGCTTTTGTGTAATGTTAAGCTGAATTCCTGTTTCTTTTTCAACAGTTTCGGATATAATTTTTCCAATCCCATAGTAAGATGTCGTTTCCGGCCCAGTCACGAATATATAGGTTTCTCCATTATGTGAGCAGGCAAAAAGCAGGAGAAAAACAAACAAAAATAGGCGGTTATTTTTCATAGTGCACCTGAATTTATAAGTCGTTTTCTACATAAACCGGTATAAATTGAGAATTCACTTTTTCCCAGGCCTGGACTGCAATTTCCTTGCGATCATTACTACGAATTGTCTCTTCGCCAAAGCGAATGGTTATATCAATTCGTGAAAGTTTCAGCAAGTTCAGCAAATGGGAGGCGAAATGCATATCGCTCCAATAGCAGACAGATCGCTGCGCTGGCGGATCATTGGGACCGACTTTGTAGTGCACTGTTGCGTAGGAAATTGGAAAGGAATTACGAGCTGCGTATTCAAGCAAAGAAGGCTTAAAGGGGAGTACGTCTTTCCCGCCTGTGCTTGTCCCCTCCGGAAAAATAATAAGTCCCTTATTGACTTTCATCGCCTGGATTATTTGTTTATTCACTCGTGGAATGTCTGCCCGGCGGGTTCGATCAATGAACAAGGTGTTGAGGGAACGGGCAATCGGCCCGATAAGTGGCCAGTTTGCAACATCGTGTCGGGAGACGAAAACACAATGAAGTACTGAGAAATAAACGAGAATATCAAGATAGCCGAGATGATTCGAGACGAGAAAAAATGGTGGCTGCGGCAGTGTGCCCTCGACTTTCACGTGTGCATTCATAATAAAAAGAAGCGCACGGCTCCACCATTGAACGATAAAATTTCGCCAGAACAGCCTGTATTTCGTATGAAAAGAAAAAAGGACAAGCCCGGCAATAAACACGATATTGAAAAAGGGAAAAACAATGACCAAAAGCAAAATTCGAAGAGCGAACCACACCCATTTCATGATTTCTTTCCGCGCATAAAACCCACTACCCGATGTAATTATACTAAAATATTAAATATCAGCAAAACAAAATCTTCTTCTGAGAAAACGATGATTAGTCCCCGATTTCTAGTTACTCTAACTGTATTAGTAAATATTTATTTCGTTGGGTGCACTGATCCAGCGCATAAACGATTACCACAAACGAAATCACCTATTTGTCAACAATGCAAAAAAACCATTGATGGGGAATATATTGTTGCTTTAAATCGAGCCTGGCACCCTCAGCATTTTCGTTGCTCCACCTGTAATAAACCCCTCGTAGGAAGTCGTTTTTTTGAAAAAGCCAATAAACCCTACTGCCAGGACTGCTACAACAAAAAATTCAGCCCCTTATGTGATGTCTGCCATTTGCCTCTCAACGCGAAATACACTCGGGATGCCTGGGGTTTTAATTTTCATTCCCATCATTTGAAAGAACTTGAGCCATGCTTCAGCTGTGCGCGTTTGGTGTGCAAAAATATCACTAATGGTGGTAAAAAATATAATGACGGAAGGTTGATCTGCAATATTTGTTTACAATCAAGTGTCAGTTCGCCCGCTCAAGCAGCAAACTATTTTGGCAATGTTAAAAGCTTCATGACTCGCAAGGGTCTGGTCCTTCCAAACGACAAATTCCCCCTGCAACTCGTCGACATGACGACCCTGCGCAAATCAAGTCCCCACTTTAAGGATGTTGCCGGTCGCACCGAGAAAGCTTTGTTCGAGGTGAACGGTATTGAAAAAGCCCGCCGTATTGAAAAAATACAAATATTAGATGGTTTGCCAGCCGAGCATTTTGTAACAATTGCCGCGCATGAATTTGGCCATGCCTGGCTTTTCCTGAACAATTATCCTGAATTGGACCTTCAGGTGGAAGAGGGTATTTGCGAATTATTTGAGTACCTCTGGCTCAGTGAACAAAAAACGGAAATCGCCCGTTTTCGAATAAAAAAAATGATGGAAACCAAAGATAAAATTTATGGTGGTGGTTTCCGCAAGGCGTTGGCTGCATACAAAAAACATGGTTTGAAAAAAATGCTTTATATTGTAAAAAGTCGAAAAAATTTTTAGCAGTTGCGTGATCTCAATAAAATGTTTATTTTTGCCGACTCATTATTTTTATTGGTTGCGAAAGAGCGAAAAGGAGTGGATATGAAAACCAAACTACTAATTTTTACATTCATTTTTATGATGTTCAGTGTGGCAGGTTTTGCGGGTGAGGAAGGAAAATATGGCAAAAAAATCACGCTGCAGGATACCACGAAAATCTCGACCATCATGGAGAATCCGGATAAGTTTGTTGGCAAAAAAGTTTTGGTTGAAGGTTTGATACTTGAAGTGTGCCCCAAACGCGGATGCTGGATCAATCTCGCGAGCGATAAAGAATTCCAGCAAATTCGTATTAAAGTCAAAGACGGTGAAATCGTTTTTCCAATGGAAGCCAAAGGTAAGACCGCAACGGTTGAAGGTGAATTTCAAATATTTGAACTCTCAAAAGAACAAGTCATCAATATGAAAAAACATCAGGCCGAGGAAAAAGGCGAGGAGTTCGACGAATCAACTGTAAAAGGTGGTGAAACCTATTATCAGATTAAAGGTATTGGAGCGGTTATTTCCAAATGAAATGGCGCAAGTGGAACAGAATAATTCATCGGGATTTGGGATACATTGCTTTCGGCTTAACCATGGTTTACGCGATCTCCGGTTTTGCTGTCAATCACATCCATGACTGGAATTCCAATTATACATTTGAGAAGGTAATGACGAGTGTTGGACCGGTCGCTGATATTTCAACAGCAGTGACTCCAGAACAAATACAACTCGTTTTGCAAAAGCTCGATCTCAACGGTGAAATAAAAAACACTTTTCCTGTTTCACCGGAAAAACTGCAGATTTTCCTCGAAGAAAACTCGATAATGCTGGAAGTGAAAACGGGTGAAGCTATCTACGAAAAAGTAAGTCAGCGTCCGGGATTGTTCGAAATGAATGTGCTCCATCTCAACAAATTACGTGGTTCCTGGACCCTTGTCGCCGATATTTTTGCAGTCGTGCTGATCGTTTTAGCGATTTCAGGTATTATTATGATTAAAGGCGCAAAAGGACTTGCAGGGCGAGGGAAATGGCTTACCGCTGCGGGCATCGTTGTGCCGATTGTTTATCTCTGGATTCTCTAGCAGTTCTTCGGTGAACCGAATATTTGAAGATTTCAAGAAGAAATTGATAATTCATAAAGCCTCTTTGACGACAAAGTCAAAGGGGCTTTTTATTTATTACTTTTTCCTCGATTGCGTGGATAATACCATCCATCCAGGGCTGGTTCTCGTACATATTTACTGAATCCGTATCGATGATAAGGGTATCGCATTGCGCTGAAAAATTTTTCACCCACTTTTCATAAAGTGTATTCAATTGCATGAGATATTCAACATCAATATCCTGCTCAAACTCCCTTCCCCGTTTTCGAATCCGGCTGATGAGCGTCCATGTCGAAGCTCGCAAATAAATGAGCAGATCCGGCTGCGGCAAGAAGGAAGATATTCTGCTGTAAAGATCATGGTACACATTATAATCCCGCTCACTCATCATCTGACGCTCGTATAAATTACGCGCAAATATCTCTGCATCCTCATAAATTGATCGATCCTGCACACAAGGCATCTTGATCTGACTTATTTGTTCCAGATTTTTTAATCGTTCCTTAAGGAAAAATACCTGCGAGTGGAAAGCCCAGCGGTGCATGTCCGTATAAAAACTCTTCAAGTATGGATTTTCCTGGAAATTTTCATAAAAAGGATGCCATTGCAACCTCGAGCATAAGTAGCGCGTAAAAGTCGTTTTTCCAACTCCGATATTACCGGCAATTACACAAAAAAATTGTTTCTGATATTTTTCATTCATAACGAATTGTATAAGAAAAAAAGGCAACCCGCAAGTTATTATTCGCCACGATTAAAAAATATGCAAACGTTTTAGTTTTATCGTCTGTCGTTCTATGTAGGTTATTGTCAGAATTTTGTATGAATTCCTTCATAAACTGACTTGCAAAATCATGTCTTGATGAAGTCTAATCAATCGTTTGGTAATGTGAGTGCAGCATTCGTCCTGAACTTGACAAAAAACGGGTTTACACCATAATTGAGGGAGAGAATATGACGCAACGAATAAAACCGTTGATTACTTTACTCTTGTTGTTTGCAATTCCCGCCTTTGCCAAAGATGACCTGCCCCAAAAAAGAATTTACACAACTGCACCTATCAATCCACATCCTCCTGTGATCGACGGTGATTTAAATGATCCGGTGTGGGAAAAAGTGAATTGGGGTACAGACTTTATTCAGCGAACACCCGACGATGGCGGAGAACCGTCTTTTGAAACAGCTTTTAAAATAGTGTATGACGATAAAAACCTGTACGTTGCCATTCGAGCCTTTGATCCGGAGCCAGACAAAGTGGAAGCCCGGGTTACACGGCGGGATCAATTCGAAGGTGATTGGGTTGAAATTCAGCTCGATTCCTATTTCGACCAGCGCACATCTTTTTCGTTTACAGTGAACGCAGCCGGTGTCAAAGGGGATGAAGCGATTACAAAAGACGGTGAAGGTGTGGACGCAAACTGGAATCCGGTGTGGTATGCTGAGGTCAAAATAGACGAACACGGTTGGGCTGCTGAAATGCGCATTCCATTCAGTCAGTTGCGATTTAGTGAAAAAGCGGAACATGTGTGGGGCATGCAGCTGCAAAGGCGAATTTTTCGCAAGGATGAACGCTCGACATGGCAGCACATACCGCGAACAGCGGCAGGTTATGTTAGCTTGTACGGGGAATTGCATGGTATTCAGGGTATACAAGCCTCACGTCGAATTGAATTGTTGCCCTACAGCCTCGGTCAGCTCGAAAATTCTCAAAAAGTCACGGGGAATCCCTTTGCCACGGGACAGAAGAGCAAATTAGGCGTTGGCTTTGATGGTAAGATGGGTGTAACCAGTGATCTAACCCTGGATCTTACAGTAAATCCCGATTTTGGCCAGGTTGAAGCGGACCCCTCCGAGTTAAATCTTACAGCGTTTGAGACATTTTTCGAGGAGAAAAGACCCTTTTTCATCGAAGGGCAGGATATTTTGCGGTTTAAGCTAACCCAGGGCGACGGCAGTTTTTCCAGTGATCAACTCTTTTACACACGTCGAATTGGTCGATCACCGCAATATTATTATGAAGAGGCCGAGGGCGAATACGTAAACCGTCCAACAAACACCTCAATTCTGGCGGCTGCAAAGCTGACCGGAAAAACCAGAAGCGGTGTTTCGGTTGGGTTGTTTAATGCTATTACCCAGGAAGAAAATATAGAAATCGACTATTCCGGAGACCGCCGGACGGTTCCGGTCGAGCCACAAACCAACTATTTCGTCAGTCGGCTATCGAAGGATATTGACCAGGGGAATACGATCGTTGGAGCGATGTTTACAGCTACCAACCGAAATTTAACTTCCAATCTTGATACCATCTTGCCACGATCCGCCTTCACAGGTGGATTTGATTTAAAGCACCAATGGGATGAGAAAACCTACTATATCAATTTTAAAACTGCTTTTAGTTCAGTACGTGGGGATAAAACGGCTATCTATGAGTTACAAACCAATCCACGCCACTATTTTCAAAGGCCCGATGCGGATCATGTCACCTTGGATTCATCGAGAACGACCCTGGGCGGTTTTGCCGCAACCTTCGACTTTGGGAAAAGTGGCAACGGAAAGTGGATGTACGCCATTGGTGCGACATTACGCTCCCCCGGTTTCGATTTAAATGATGTTGGCTATTTGCGATCAGGCGATACATCCATGCAGTACGTATGGGTTGGTTATCGTATAAACAAACCCGTCTCGATATTTCGTCAGTTAGGCTTAAATTTCAATCAATGGACAACCTGGAATTTTGGTGGGGATCGATTATCGAATAGCGGCAATGTCAATGGCTGGGGACAATTCAACAATTACTGGCAATTTAACTATGGTGTTGCGCGCTATGGAAGCGGCCTTTCCGCAAGCAGCCTGCGTGGTGGTCCTTCATTGAAAACGGAAGGGGAATGGCGTATTTGGACCCATTTAATATCGGATTCGCGTAACAAATTGTATTATGGTGGCGGTCTGTCAGGAAATTCTTCCGATGATGGATTTAGCAAAAATATTGATGGCCATATCGATTTTATTTACCAGCCGATTAAATCATTGTCGATTTGGTGCCAGCCATTTTTTGTGCTGAATCACGATAATTTTCAATACATTAGCACAGAGACAATTGGTGGTGAATCTAAGTATGTTATGGCGCGGCTAAAACAAAAAACATCCTATCTCGTCATGCGTATTAACTACAGTCTGACGCCAAATCTTTCGGTGCAGTACTATGGACAGCCCTTTTTCTCCGCAGGAAAATTCTCAAAATTCAAAGAAATAACCCAATCACGGGCAGAAAAATTAAACGATCGATACATTGAACTTGCAGCAGATCAGATTTCAGAAAACAGCGCTGCCGATGAAATTGCCATCGATTATGATCGCGACGGGGCCTCAGATTTTACCTACAATAATGGATTTAATTTTCGAGAATTTAAGTCCAACCTCGTATTGCGCTGGGAATACCACCCAGGTTCGACGGTTTTCCTCGTGTGGTCGCAGACGCGTTTTGGTGATGATACGCACGGCAATTTTTCCTATGGTGATGAATGGTCAAATTTATTCTCCACCCATGCAGATAATATTTTTCTGATCAAGTTTAATCGCTGGATTTCATTATAACCCGGGAAATATCAAACATCGTGAAAATTGTCCGTTTTTGTGAATGCAGCGATTTGCCTTTAGCGAAAGCACAGTTTAATGCCTTCGCTCTACTTTTTCTGAATTTCTTTCCATTTTTTTATTACGAAAACTTGTATTTTTTATTAAAAAACCAGACATTCTCTTCAAACAATGTAATGCAGAAATTGTGATTTTAATTTTGAACTTTCTCACCAAACGAGCGTCCCTTCATTTCTCGCAAACTTCCCAATTAAAATCATTAACCAAATTTTGGAGGAAAAATCGAATGCATCACCGTTCTCTCAAAGGTTTTGTCAGCCTCGGTTTGTTGGCCATGCTTTTCGCATGCAATTCACCAAAAACAGAAGACAACGCTTTTAAAGTCGATGTCGATTATCACAAACTCGACAATGGTTTAAAAGTTATCCTCTCGGAAGACCATACGGCTCCAACTGTGACCGTTGCTGTCTACTACAATATCGGATTCCGCAATGAACCCAAAGATCGCACTGGATTTGCCCATCTCTTTGAACACATGATGTTTCAGGGTTCGAAGAATCTGGGCAAAATGGAATTCATCAAACTCGTTCAGCAAAATGGCGGTATTTTAAACGGCTCAACCAGTTTCGACTTTACGAATTACTTCGAAGTGTTGCCATCCCATAAACTGGAAACGGCATTATGGGCCGAAAGCGACCGCATGCGTGGATTAGCCATTACACAGGATAATCTGACGAATCAACAGGGCGTGGTAAAAAATGAAGTCAAGGTCAATGTGTTAAACCGGCCCTACGGTGGATTTCCCTGGCTGGACATGCCGCAGTATGCCAACAGCAATTGGTACAATGCCCATAATTTTTATGGAGATCTTGCGGATTTGGACGCTGCAACCTTAGAAGATGTAACCGATTTTTTTAACACCTTTTATGCTCCAAACAACGCCGCGCTTGCCATCGTAGGTGATTTTGACAAGCTGGAAGTGCTGGAAATGGTGAAAAAATATTTTGGCGATATTCCCACAACACAATTACCGGCAGTGCCGGATTTGTCGGAGCCACGACAGGAAGAAGAAAAAACCTTTACTAAAAAGGATGCGTTGGCGAACCGCCCCGCAATGGCTTTTGGTTACCATATGCCGGAACGCAATACTCCCGAATATTACGCTATGGGCTTATTGGACCAGATCCTTTTGCAAGGTGAAGACAGTATGTTGCACCAGGCGCTGGTGAAAAAGAACGGTTTCACCGGGAATGTCAATGGCGGCATAAATATGCTCGGGAATATGATGAATTACAACGGCCCCATGCTCTGGATTGGTTCTTTATTTTATGATAACACCACCAATCAGGAGGATATCCTCGCTGCGATGGATTCAGTGATAACGGAATTGCAGACAAATCAAATCGATCAAGCCACATTGAATCGTGCACTGGTGAAATGGCGCTCAAGTTTTTATGATGCTGCAAGCGAGTATTTTGGTTTCGGAACAGCCGATCTCCTCTGTTCGTTTGCCCTGTTTGACGACGATCCATCCCGCGTCAATTCCATCGAAGAGGAATTTAAAAAAGTTACACCCGAGCTGATTCTCAAGACAGCCAAAGAATATCTGCGAAAAACCAACCGGACATTACTCACCATTGAACCCGGTGCGGCTTCATAAGAAAGGAGGAAATCCATGTTGCGAAATATAATAAGTGCAAGTGTTCTGATTTTAGTCGCCGTGTCATTCACAATCGCGCAGCAAACGCCACCCGAGGGCGGCACGCCGAAACCGTTCAATGTGCCGGCAAACGAAAGCTACCAACTCGATAACAGCATGTACGTGACCTTGATACCCTACGGGAAAATTCCCAAAGTCACGGTCCGGCTTATGATTCAGGCAGGAAATGTAAATGAAAGTGAAAACCAGGTCTGGTTGGCGGATTTAACCGGCAATTTACTCAAAGAAGGCACGACCTCCCGGAATGCCGAGCAAATCGCTCAGGAAGCCGCCAGCATGGGAGGCTCTGTCGATATTTCCACTGGCCTTGATCAAAGCACCGTCAATGGCGATGTGTTGTCTGAATTTGCGCCGGATATAATCGCCCTGATCGGCGATATCGTACGCAATCCACTTTTTCCCGAATCGGAGCTGGCTAGGTTGAAGCGGGATATGGTACGGAATCTGAGTATTCAGAAAAGCCAGCCACAGGCTGTCGCAAACGAAAAATTTGCTGAAGTCCTTTATGGCGATCACCCCTATGGTCGTATTTTTCCGACGGAGGAGATGGTCAACGGTTACACAGTGGATGAAATTAAGCAATTTTATGCAGAAAATATCTCGGCAGCACGTTCGCATCTTTATGTCTCCGGAAAATTTAATACAGACCAGGTGAAGAAAGCGATCAAAAACGCCTTCAACAGTTGGCCGAAAGGTAAAGAAGCAGAGATGCTGCCGGCCAAACCGCGCAGTGAACGGGCAGTTTATTTAATCGACCGCGTGGATGCCAAGCAATCCACCATCCGCATGGGTTTGCCGGTCATCGATCCCAGCGATCCGGATTATATTAAATTGCAAGTGACGAATTCGCTCCTCGGTGGCTCCCTTGCTTCGCGGATTACCAGCAATATTCGCGAGGACAAAGGTTATACCTATTCACCCCGCAGCTCGGTAACCTCGCGATTCCGCAATGCATACTGGGTACAAAGTGCAGATGTGACGACCGATGTCACCGGTGCGTCTTTGCGGGAAATTATGAAAGAGATAAACCTTTTGCAGGCAGAGCCGCCAGCAAATGATGAATTGAAGGGAATCGAGAATTACATGGCCGGTATTTTCGTTTTACGAAATTCTTCGCGCGGTGGCATTATCTCACAGCTCAATTATGTGGACTTGCATGATCTCGATGAAGCTTATTTGAAAGAATATGTCGACCGCGTGCATGCTGTGACGCCTGAAGATGTGAAAAATATGACGCAAAAGTACATCGATGACGATAAAATGATTATCGTCGTAGCCGGCGATGTTAAAACAATCCGCCAGCAAGTGAAAGAATTTGGCAAGGTATATGAAACCTTGAAATAATCTTCAATATATCATTTTAGAAATCACTTGCAAAAGGCTACGGTACGCATTATCGTAGCCTTTTGTTTTTCGGTGTTTTCACTCGTAGCCACGGTCTCTGTGGCTGCGTTAATAGGACGCTCAGCGTCCCCGACACCCCAAATTTTTACCATTCATATTCCATCCTCTACCTTACTGGTATTCTGACGAACCTAAAAATGTAAATTGTTTAGCATGTCATTCAGGTTTCTCCGCTTCTCAGCCGAATACCGGAATCTTCTGGTGAATGCACTGCATATCGTAAAAATCAAAACACCAGGTGTTATTCAATGGGATGCCGGTATTGCACAAAACGTAAACCGGCATGACGTTTTGGAGTGAAACTCATAAGTGCAGTTTTGACAAGTCACTTGTTGTAAAAAAAAGTGTCTGACAAAAACGGTCGAGGATGTCAGGGTTAAAAGCGTTAAAAAATATTATGAAGTTTATTTTTATTGTTTATAATTTATCTGAAATAATTCGCATTTGATTGTAATTAAAAAGAGTGTACTTATTCTGGAATTTTTTGCGATTTGAATTTGAAAGGGATAAAATGAAAACGCGCAACCTGGATGTCTCCACATTATTTCTTATCACGACGAGTTTGATTTTTTCCGGGATTTTAACGATGGGCAGTCCAAATTTGCGTGCCCAGGAAAAATATCTCCCGTTGGTCGGTGAATGGTCCTATGGATCTTGCAATGACGTTGAAGTTGTGGAAAATATCGCTTACATGGGCAATGGCACTTATTTTCAAACTTACGATGTAGTAGATAAAATGAACCCGGCTTTCCTGGGTGAAGTCAAGTTGCCCGGTATTGTTGATCAGATTGTTATCCACAACAACCTGGCCTTTGTGGCAATAGACCAGGATATGCAAATTGTGGACATCTCGGATCCGGAAAATCCCCTCCTGTTAGGTCTACTCGATCGACAATTTTCAAATATTGTAGCAATGATGCCAAGGGGCAATTATGTCTTTCTTATGCCGGGTGGTTACTTTGAAGTTATCGATGTGTCTGACCCGGCTAATCCGATCAAAATCGAGGATGAATATTTTGATTCAGGAATAAAAGAAGCCAAACTGGAAGATAATCTTGTATATGCAGCAAATTCTCAATCAGGGTTGCAGATTTTTGATGTTGCTGACCCATTAAACATAGGTAAGGTTGGTGAATTGGCGTTGAGCGATTCAATAAATTTTGATCCTTATAGCATTGAAATTCGGGACAATTACGCATTCCTTGGTGTTAAAGGAGCCGGGCTTGTTGTTGTTGATATTTCTGATCCCGTGAATCCGGTTAAAGTTGCATCAATTCCCCCTCGTTCTTATGGCTATAATAACCACATTGCATTGAATGGCAACCACTTGTATCTTGCCGACGCAAGCTATGGCGAGATTTATATTTTTGATATTACCGATGTGGAGAATCCCCAGGAGCTCAATAAAACTGAGCGTGTAGCACAAATTGGATCGATGAAGATTGGAGAAAACTATTTATACGTAGCTCGTGTAAATAATTATAGTGATTATTTTACTGGTTTGCAAATACTCAGCCTTGACGATCCTGCCAATCCAACTCAAGCATCTTTTATTGCCACGCCTGAGGTTCTTTCATCATTGAAAATCTCTGAAGAAAAAAAAGAGGCCTATTTCGGTGGCTACAATGTTTTCATTCTTGACATCACCGATAAAAGCAACCCAAAAATCAAAACCATTATCCAAACCAGAGCGCAAATCAATGATTTTACTATTGTTGACAATTACATGTTTACCGCAATGAACGAAGATGGTTTTGGTATTTATGATATCACCGATCCGACGGCCCCAGAACAAGTTGGCCACTACAACACAGCACAATTGGGGAGCGGACAGTTTCTAGGGTATGCACGATCAGTTACCATCAAAGATAATTATGCCTTTGTTGCCATATCGTATGCTGGTCTGGTCGTCCTGGATATCGCGGATAAAACAAATCCAAAGTTCGTTACCCGTCTCTCGGAATATGGGGGGCACGGTATGTACAGGGATGGTGATTATCTCTATGTCTCGAAGTTTGTATTTGGGAGATATATCGTTGACATATCAGACCCAATTAATACTAAAATTATTGCAGATCCTGAGGAATTTGACATTCCTGGTGGATTATTCGTTCGTGATAACTATGCCTATATTGCGGATACCACATTACATGTATTTGATGTTGCTGATAAATCCAATCCCGTTGAGATTTCAAGTACACATACCGGGGTCAGAGGGTATATCAAAATTTTCGGCAACAGAGCCTACATTGCCTCCAATGAGAAAGATAGTTTGTTCATCTATGATGTCACTGATCCGGTTGGCGCAGTTCCAGTTGACTCGGTTGGCTTGAAGGTCGACGGGCCATATGAATTAACAGAGGATTACCTCTACACGTCAGCGCGTTATACTGGAGTAAAAATCTATACAAATGAACCAACACCAACTTCTGTTTCCTCTGAGCATAAAAGTCTACCCTCAAGTTTTACGCTCGAACAAAATTATCCGAATCCATTCAACCCAACTACGGTTATTTCTTATTCGTTGGCTGAACCTGGTTTTGTGAAGCTCACAGTTTACGATCAACTTGGACGTGAAATTCAATCACTTGTCGATGGCCATCGCGATGCGGGTTTCCACCGCGTTCAGTTTAATGGGCAAAAGCTTGCGAGTGGCGTTTATTTTGTGAAATTGCAGGTCAATGAACGTTCGCAATTAAAGAAAATGACACTCATCAGGTAGTTCTTTCAAGTCTACAAATTTTAAGAAATGATTAGTAAATGCCTACGGTATACTTTATCGTAGGTTTTTGTTTTGAGGTGTTTTTGTGCAGCAATTTAATGGCTAAGTCGACGCGGAGCGTCTGGCAGATGCCGCCACGGAGACCGTGGCTGCGAGTTGCCGGAAACCGTGGCTGCGAGTAAAATATCTATTATTGAAAAGGATGTTTTCCTATGAATCGTCTATTTTTTATATTGGGTTTTGGAGTCTTGTTTTGTTGTACAAAAACACACTATCTTCCCCAAGGTGGTGTACGCCCCAAGAATCCGAATTTTAAGTTATCAAAAAATCCATATGTTTTGATCGATACACAATTGGTTGATATTAGTGCTATTTATTTAGAAACTTGGAATGTTGATACCGGCCCAAAAGAAATTTATAGTGATCCGAGTTATGTGTTCTTTCGATTTTTTGAAAATGGTAGAATCTACCATAGTAATGTATTTGATCATTTTCCTACTGTGAAAGAACAAAATGATTTCAAAATGGGCATGATTGGCTATTACAAAATCAAAGACGGTAATAAAATAACAACAGAAGTTTTTTTCCCAATCAATAGCGGACAATATTTAATGGAGTATGGTATTGTCAAGGGTGATAGCATTCTGTTTCACAAACGGAAAATGGATAATTCATGGTATTCTTCTACTCAGAAAATCGATAAACGTCTTTACAGAGTACAAGATGAGCGTGTGCATTTATACGCTCAACCGAATTGGTAGGCAAAATCTGTATATGGAAGGATACAATTATTATCTATTCACTCGCAGCCACGGTGACCGTGACTGCGTTCATTGGACGCTCTGCCTCACCATCACCGCAAACTCTTTACAATTCTAATTTAACCGCAATCACTCCTTCTTCTCCCTTACGAGTAAACCGCCAAGTTAAAATTTTGGATAAAGTCATCCTGTAGCCCAGGCATCCTGTCCGAAATTTTACAGGCAGGATGCCTGGGCTACAGGACTCACAATTTTTAAAGCGCCAAGTATTTAACAAAGCAGTCGCAGAAAGAGTAGCTCCGACTATTAAAATCAAGGGACGCTGAGATGGTTTTCATGCAAATTGCAAATTGAATTTGCAATTTGCATGAAAAACTCTACATTTCAGCATGAAATATGTAAAAAGACAAATCGAGCAACAGCTCCTGAAAGCTGCGAAGCAATTTTCGGTTGTTGGATTGACAGGACCGCGGCAATCAGGTAAATCAACATTATTGAAGCACCTTTTTCCCGATCATAATTATCTAACCTTTGATGATCCATTATTGAGAAACATGGCGTTGGATGATCCAGCGCTTTTTATGGAAAATCTTCGTCTGCCGATTGTTCTGGATGAAATCCAATACACACCTGATTTGTTATCCTATATAAAAATCGCCACTGATAAAAACAGAGATTTGAAAGGCCAATTCCTTCTTACCGGTTCGCAAATATTTCATTTAATGGCAGGAATTTCTGAAACACTCGCGGGACGAATTGCATTGTTCGAACTTCTTCCCTTTTCTCTTTCTGAAATTTCTCAAAATAAAGAACAGTCTTTAAATGAACTGTTTCAACTATTGCACAAAGGTTTTTATCCTGATCCATGTGTGCATGAGGTGGCGCCGGAAATTTTTTATCCATCTTACGTGCAAACATATCTTGAGCGTGATATTCGTCAAGTCACTTCCGTAAAGGATTTAACTTTATTTCAACGGTTCATGGAATTGCTTGCAGCACGTACGGGAAGTTTGTTGAATTTATCAGAATTGAGCCGTGATTGCGGTGTGAGCCATACGACGGCGCAAAATTGGCTTTCCCTTTTAGAAAATAGCCGAATAGTCTATCTTCTGCGACCGTATTTTAAAAATCTGGGAAAACGTCTTGTGAAAGCTCCCAAACTTTACTTTACAGATACTGGTTTATTAGCATACCTTTTAAAATACCACGATGGAAAAATTCTTGCTTCGGGACCGATGGCAGGTCATATTTTTGAGAATTTTCTCGTACTTGAATTTTTGAAGAAAAAACTCAATGAAAAAGCACTGTTTGATCTGTTTTTCTATCGCGACTCGAATAAAGTGGAAATCGATTTGATTGTCGAAAACGCCCAAACGCTGGATATGATTGAAATTAAAATGCGCAAAAATATCGACAAGCGCGATGTTCGCGTAACGGAAAAAATCGACATGCCAAATCCACAAATCTCCCGCTGGCTGCTAAGCTGCAATGAAAATCCTATAAAAGTCTCAGGAAAAACGAGAAACCTGCCGTGGTGGTTGTGGAATGAAAGTTTTTTTATTTAAGATGATTTCGAACATTCATGGCACCCAAACTTCCTTCGGAAATGTTTAAAAATGATAGTGAATTCACCATTTTTGTTGGCACAATACATTTCCATAAAGCGGAATCAATATCTGCTGATTCCGCTTTTTTACTTTTATCAGATTAAATGCGGCACTTGAAATTAATAAACAAAAAAATTATTTTGCTCTTCATTTTTGCAAGACACTCTCATGATAAACGACGAGGACAGCATGGCAACAACTCATGGATTCGAGCTTATCGAAAGCAGGGATATAAAAGAAATAGATGGTACAGCCTCTTATTTTAAACACAAAAAAAGTGGCGCACGGTTGCTTTCCATTTCGAATAATGACGAAAATAAAGTCTTTGGGATAAATTTTCGCACCCCACCGAAATCTTCCAATGGTATTGCCCATATCATGGAACATTCCGTGCTGTGTGGTTCGCGCAAATACCCCGTAAAAGAACCATTCGTTGAACTCATAAAAGGATCACTAAATACTTTTCTTAACGCATTCACTTATCCTGATAAAACCTGTTATCCGGTCGCCAGTACCAACTTACAGGATTTTTACAACCTGGTCGACGTGTACCTCGACGCGGTATTTTATCCGCGCATTACCGAGGATATTTTACGCCAGGAAGGCTGGCATTATGAGTTGAAAGACGTGAACGATCCGCTTATTTATAAAGGTGTTGTGTTTAATGAAATGAAAGGTGCCTACAGCTCTTCGAGTAGAGTTGTCGCCGAATTGAGCCAACATTCTCTGTTCCCGGATACACTTTATAGTGTTGAATCCGGTGGCCATCCCGAGGCGATTCCCGATTTGACTTTCGAGGAATTTAGAGCGTTTCATAAAACATATTACCACCCGGCCAATTCTTACATTTATTTTTATGGTGATGATGATTTGGACGAACGAATGCGCATTTTAAACGCTTATCTCGATGATTTTGAGGATATAAAAGTCGATTCTGGCATCGCCACACAAAAGCGACTATCGCAACCGGTGAAAAATGTTCACAAATATTTTATCGGCAAAAATCTGGAAGACGACCAAAAAGGCGCGATCACTATAAATTACCTCTTGAGCGATTCACTACGACCCTTCGATCGATTGCAGCTGATCGTACTCGACCACGTTTTGGTCGGCACACCCGCATCACCGCTGCGCAAAGCGTTAATTGATTCCGGACTTGGGGCAGATTTATCCGGGCATGGGCTCGATACGGATTTGCGGCAAATGTATTTCTCCATCGGACTGCGTGGGATTAATCCTGCCGATGGGGACAAAGTCGAATCGCTGGTTTACACAACTTTGGAGAAGCTGGCGAAAGAGGGCATTTCAAAAGAAACAATTGAAGCCTCTATAAATACGATAGAATTCAGTATTCGTGAGAACAACACTGGTTCCTATCCGCGCGGTTTATCCATGATGCTCGATGCACTCTCCACATGGCTGCACGATGAAAATCCATTGGATAGTTTAGAATATGAAGCTGTTCTCGCTGAGCTGAAAAAAAATATAGTGGAAAATCCACGTTTTTTTGAGTCATTGATTGAAGTCGAGTTTTTACAGAATCAACATCGAACCACTCTTGTTTTTGAGCCTGATGAATCTTTGGATGAACAGCGTCAAGAGAGAGAAAAAAATAAATTACAGCAAATAAAGGATTCTCTCGACGCACCGACACTGGAATCGATAATAAAAATTACCGGCGAATTACAGGAGAAACAAAACACGCCTGACCGTCCGGAGGATTTAGCGAAAATTCCTCGCCTGGGGCTGGAAGATTTAGATCCGGACCATAAATCATTGCCTCTCGAAATTAAATCGACTCAAAACACGGAGATTATTTACCACGACCTTTTCACAAATGGAATATTTTACATCGAGTTGGGATTCAACTTGCATACAGCGCCGCAGGAAATGTTGCCATGGATACGCGTTTTCGGACGCGTTCTACTGGAAACCGGCACTGCCCAATATGATCAGATAGAGTTAACACAACGAATCGGAAAATATACTGGAGGTGTTTGGCGCTCAACCTTAAACAGCACCATGGAAGACGGTAAATCGACAACCGCGTGGCTCTTCATTAAAGGCAAGGCAATGGTGCACCAGGTGGATGAATTACTGCACATTTTACGGGATATCTTACTTTCAGCGCGAGTTGATAACCGCGAACGCATTCGACAAATCGTTCGGGATGCCCGGTCATCCTTCGAAAATGGTATTCCAACAAACGGACACGCCCTCGCTCAGGGGCAGCTTATCGCATCCTATTCCGAGTCTGGTTGTGTGAGCGATAAACTGAGTGGCCTTTCCTATTTATTTTTCTTGCGTGATCTTGAAAAACGCATTGAAAATGATTGGCAGTCAGTACAACTGGAATTGGAAAAGCTGCTAACGTTGCTTATTTCAAACACAAACATGATATGCAACTGCACAATCGATGCTGATAATTGGCTGGAAATCGAACCACGGATTCAAGGATTTATAAAATCATTGCCTGCACATGAAAATTCACACATGGATTGGCGTTTTCAAATGGACTCCTCACACCTTGGTCTGTCCATTCCAAGTCAGATTAATTTTGTTGGAAAAGGCATAAACCTATATCAACATGGCTACCAATTCAGTGGCTCGGCTTTTGTGATTTCAAATTATTTGCGAACTTCATGGTTATGGGATAAAGTGCGTGTTCACGGCGGTGCATACGGTGCGTTCTGCCGCTTTAATCGCCGTACCGGTGTCGTCACATTTCTTTCATATCGCGATCCAAATATGCTCGAAACCCTTGATATTTATGATAAAACAGCAGAATTTTTGCTGAAAACCCAAATTAGCGAAGAAGAACTTGTAAAAAGTATCATTGGTACTATCGGGGATGTGGATGCTTACATGCTTGCGGATGCGAAAGGATCCACATCATTGTTTCGCTATCTTACAAACACAAGCGATGCGACGCTGCAACAAATTCGCAATGAAATTTTGCAAACAAATCAACGCGATTTCACGCAATTTGCTGAAGCTTTATCTGATTTACGGGACAATGGCCGTGTGGCAATTGCAGGAGCAGAGGAGGCATTAAAAGCAGCTAATGAAAGCCCTCGCGGAGAGTGGTTATCTATAACAAAGGTATTATAGCGACCGAAGAATTATTAATATAGTGGAGCAGAAAATGATCTATAAACTCATACTACTCTTTGTGGCCATGCCATTAATTGAAATTTCAATCCTCATAAAGCTTGGTGAAACATTAGGTTTCTGGCCGACATTGTGGCTGATTATTGGCACAGGAATTCTCGGTGCAACTCTGGCTCGCCGGCAAGGCCTTGATGTCTACAACAAAATCCAACTGGACTTATCAGAAGGCAGAATCCCTGCTTCTCACATGCTCGATGGCCTATTGATCCTCATTGCAGGTCTCGTTTTGCTTACGCCGGGATTGATAACGGATTTGATCGGTTTCGCTTTGCTTTTTCCCTTTATACGTAACAAAGTAAAGGAATACTTACGATCGCATTTACATCGAATTACGGGAGCAGATGAAGCCGGAGAATTTTATGATGAGCTGGATTCGACTTCCTCCGGCATCCACTAACACCACATCCTCAATACACATTATGGCGCCACCATCGACATAATAATTCCGCATAACCAGGCGCCATACGTCCCGAGCGCATAACCCAGGACTGCGAGTAAGACACCAACAGGTGCCAAAGCCGGATGAAAGGCCGAGGCAACAATTGGCGCCGAGGCGGCACCACCGATATTGGCCTGACTCCCCACTGCAAGAAAGAAAAACGGCGCACGAATGAGTTTCGCGACCAGGATGAGGAGTGAGACGTGAACTAACATCCAAATTACGGCAATAAAAATGATCCCCGGTGTTTCGACGAGCGCTAATATATTCATTTTCAATCCGATCGTTGCCACCAAAACATAGAGAAAAAAACTACCAATCCGCGATGCACCGACCCCTTCCAGGTCACGCAATTTTGTGAATGAGAGAAGGAGCCCACCTGTTGTTGCAATGACAATGAGCCAGAAAAAGTTCGATGTCAGGCTGTACGCTTTTAAATAAGGAGCATGTGATTGAATCCAGGGTGCAATCAAATCAGCGCCGAAATGTGCAATAGCGGTCACGCCGAATCCTGCGGCAAGTACACTTGTAAGGTCGGATAGGTTTGGAATTTTAGCAATTTTCATTCGATATGCTTCAACTTTTTCCCGAATCTCATCTATCGACGACGTATCACTCTTCAGCCATTTATCAATTTTTGGTGCCATCCCGGCCCCATAAAGCAAAAACGCCATCCAAAAAGTTGAAACGAAAACATCAATTGGTAATAGAGCCGAAAAAATTGTATCACCAACATGAAAAATTTCCTTCATCGCTGTCTGGTTGGCACCGCCACCAATCCAGCTTCCGGCAATCGTTGTCATACCGCGCCAAACGGCGTCAGGTCCAGTGCCACCAACAGTTTCTGGAGAAAAAATGGAGATGACCAGAATTGCAATCGGTCCACCAATAATGATTCCTGCAGAAGCGGTCAGGAACATAATAAGCGCCTTGGGGCCAAGATGCATTACTTTTTTCATATCAATACTAAGTGTAAGTAAAACGATACTTGTGGGGAGCAGGTAACGGGAAGCAACAAAGTATAATTTTGATTGATCAGGATCTACCAAACCGCTCATATTGAGAACCGAGGGCAGGAAATAACATAAAAGTAATGCTGGGACATAAGTATAAAATTTTTTCCAAAAGGGATGCACGCTTGCCGATGTGTGAAATATAAGTGCCAACATGGTGACGAGTATTCCCAGTACCACAGCATCGTTGGAGATAATCGGTGTCATAACATATCCAGATTGAGTGAATTTGTTTCTTCTGTGATTTATTCATTATTTGGCGTTTGAGTAATTTACAACGATAGACGTCGCCGAATTTTGTCGCAGCGAACAAAGGCGCATTAGAGAATGATGGCAATTTCCGATATATTTTTCAATCGGTTATAAACATCCTGCCTGTGCTCCTCATCCATAACTTGCACACTTAAATCGAAGCTGGTATAATTGCCCCTTGAGCTTTTATTTGAACGGGAAAGCAGGAAATTCTCTTTGTTAATAACTATTTCAACCGCATCCCGCAAGGCTTCTGCGTGTTTACCGATCAGTTTAAATTTCCACAGACAGGGGTATTCTATTTCAAGGGAGTTATTAAGATTATTTAGGTCTCTCATGCCTGTTTTACCTGTGTTTATATGTTGTGGACAACTTGTGAGGAATAAATTTTATTGAACAAATAAGCGATATTTCGAATATTTAAAAAATAAATTTTAACCGTAAATACTAATTTTTTCAGAATTATCACGCTCAAAATGCAGAGTTGTTGTGAAAAACTTGACATCATAACTTGAGGCTGGTAATCATAATTTAGCAAAAACAGGCTGCATTTTTCAGCATTAAACCTTGACAAAGTTGTGGATAACTTGTGATTAATTAATTTTTCTATTTTAGCACCAGGAGAACAAAAAATTTCGTTTTCTTTACACAAGAAACAGATATTATTTTCAGCAGGCACATCTTTTACAGGAAAACTAAAATGTGGATAACTTGTTCACAGTTTAAAAAGCAAGAAAAAATACACATTTTTCTTTTGCAGTGAAGTCGCACACCTGTTGCATATGATAATGAAAAATACACAATTTATAATTTTAGTTTTCATTTTTTTTGGATCAAATTGGTTTTTAATAATCAATACAACAATTTGCAAACCATTTTTATTTTAATTTGTCCTATTGGGTGATGGTTGACCATAAAATGGAAAATTTCGAAATCCAACTCGTGCAAAATGCCCAAAACGGAAATCACAAGGCATTTGAAAAACTGATAGCTTTGCATGACAAGCGTATCTATCAACTTGCCTTTGGTGTTGTTGGCAACATCCATGATGCACAGGATATCTATCAGGAAACTTTTTTAAACGCCTGGTCACGTCTTCAGACCTATGCCTTTGACGGTGCATTTGGCGCCTGGTTGAATCGCATTGTTATCAATTTATCTATTAACAAATTACGTCAGAAACGACGTCGTAAATGGCTCGATTTTACAGAAAATAAGGATGAATTTAATGGATGGAGAAACCGGGCACATACAGATTCTTCCCCAGGACCGGATAGATTGGTGATCTCAGAGGAAATTGGTACACAGGTACAAAAAGCCCTGGCAGATTTACCGGCGAAACAACGGGCAATTTTTGTAATGAAACATTTTCATGGGATGAAAATTACCGAAATTGCAGGCACGCTCGAATGCGCAGAAGGCACTGTGAAAAACCAGCTTTTTCGAGCCACGCAAAAGCTTAAGATCCATTTTAAAAGACTCTACAATGAAAACACTTAATGCGAATAGATTACTGAGACTTTTTCATTCCAAACTACCCGGATTGGATAAGGGATATACCCTGTCCATCAGCAATTCCTGGCAATGAGTGAACAAACCAGAATAGGTACAAACATGGATACATGTAAAAAATATATTGAAAAAATTCCGTTGTCCATTTATGGCGAACTGGATGATATAGAAAATGCCGAATTACAGGTACATTTGCGCAGCTGTGAGG
This sequence comes from Deferribacteres bacterium, assembly GCA_020633655.1. Taxonomy (GTDB): domain Bacteria; phylum Zhuqueibacterota; class Zhuqueibacteria; order Zhuqueibacterales; family Geothermadaptataceae; genus Bioreactorimicrobium. The sequence goes on along the minus strand of JACKDF010000007.1, from coordinate 359,475 downwards.
TATGCCATCGAGAATATCATGCGTTGCAAACTATGCTCACTGAAATTCCCCAAGAGCCATTGCACGAAGCGGAGGAGGAATCCCTTCATCTCTTGCGAAATCTGGTTTCGCAAAAATTGAAACCGAAAACAAGGACAAAAAACGGGTTTGACCAGGGAATTTTTTCCTTCATTATCCAAAGACCGGTTTTTCAATTTGGATTTGCAGCACTCTTGATCGCTCTTGGTTTCTTCATTGGAAAGTCCACAGAAAACAAAGCAAATCTTTCATTAAATGAGAACTTTAAAACACTGGTTTCTGCTCAGGAGAATCTCCAGGCTGGAAATGCGTATGTCCAGCCTTATATTTTAGGAATAAATAAAATAGAATACGATCCAGCCACAGGCAAAATTTCGATCGATTATAACACAATAAATGATATCCAGATGCAAGGAGCGGCAAGTGACCGAAGCATTCATGCACTTTTACAGCAGGCGGTACTTGCCAATGAAGATTATAATGTGCGTTTACAGGCGCTTAAAACCGTGCGTGCAGTGGCACATCAAACCCCGGCTGCTTTCGATGACTCCTATTTACAGGTATTTAATCAGATTCTGAATCAGGAAACGGATCTGGGATTACGCTTGCAAGTCCTAAAAATATTGGATGTACTCCCCTGGAATGAACAATTAAAAACTCTTTTACAACAAGTACTTATAAAAAACAGTGAAGATGCGCTGCGAATTGCTGCGTTTCGTACAATTACAGAACGAGAAAGTAAAAAAGATGAATTAACAGATGTGCTGGCGAAAGCACAACATGATACTTCAACATTCATAAAATATCGTTCTGAAAAATTACTGGAAGAACTTAGAAATAGTGAGGCGACTCCACTAAGAAGGGAAAAATAAGATGAAGAACATCAAATTTATATGCAGTCTTCTTTGTGCAATAATTCTATTTACTTCAGGCTTGCATGCACAGGATATCAAGCAGAAAGATGGTTATTATACAACTATAATTACAAAGTCATTTAAAGTGAAATCAGGCGGAATGCTGGATGTCCGGGTCGCTAATGGTTATTATAATGTACAAGGGTGGGAAAAACAAGAAGTTGCAATAGAAGAACTCATCCGCACCGATGTGTACTCCGAGGAAGAGGCAGAATTGACGATCGCCCGCAGCAAATCCGAGTACCAACAAGATGGAGGAGATGTTCGCGTCTTCAGCAGAGGAGGTGACCATGCCGTATTTCATTCGTTCACAATTAAACTCCCGAATAAATACGATATAAAACTCAAAACAAGCCGCGGCGATGTTGATATTAAAGACGTTGCCGGCGATTTAAACCTGAACACCGCGGGAGGAGAAATCCGCGTTAACAGATGTGGTGGCAAGGTGGATGCACGCACATCTGGCGGTGATATTGAAATTGAAAATTCCAATGCTACTCTTGAAATCCATGCCTCTGGTGGGGATATAAAAATCGAAACTGTGGATGGGGACATCAATGCGTCAACTTCAGGGGGCGATATCGATTTAATCAACACAAAACAATCGGCCCGTATCCGTACTTCCGGAGGCGATCTGATCATTCGCAATGCACAGGGGAATATTCGAGGCAGCACATCCGGTGGCTCCATCACTGCAATCAATTGCGCAAAAGATATAAAAATCAACACATCCGGCGGGAACATTGAATTGCAAAACATCGGTGGCAGCATAGATGCAAGCACCAGCGGCGGTGATATTGAAGGCGAAAATTTACGTGGGCCAAGCGAGCTTGCCACCTCGGGAGGTGACGTCGAAATAAAACAGGTACAGAATTCAATCCAGGCGAAAACAATGGGGGGAAGTATCGAAGTTGAAATGACAGTATCCGATTTCTCACGAACCTATACAGTCGATCTTGTCACAGTCAGTGGTGATCTCGAATTGGAAATACCTGAGAAGATGGCCACATCAATTCAGGCAGAAATTCGCCTCGATCGAAACCGGAGATACTGGAAACGCTATGATATCCTGAGCGATTTCCCCCTCACCAAGAAAACAACAAATGATAATCAGCAACCTGCTTTGGTGAGCGAAGGAGAAATAAATGGTGGCGGAAGTACGATTTATCTGAGCACCTCAAATGGAAATATAACATTAAAAAAAGCAAAGTAACTTTTTTCTGTTTTATCTGTAAACCTATGCACTTAATCCAGAAATATGATAAACAAAAGAGGATGAAATGGATAGAATAATTTTTAAAAACAAACTACAAGGCCTGGTAGTTTTCTTACTTGTGGCTTTTATTTCCTCAACCTTGTTTGCTGGTGGACGAGATACGATCAATAAAAAATTCGATGTGAAATACGGGGGCAAACTTACCCTGGTTTCCGATAAAGGTTCCATTGAAATCAGCACAACATCCAGTGAAATAGTCGAAGTCACCGTCTACAAAGAAATTCGCCACGGCGATGAAGAGGATCTTGAAGATTTCGATGTTCGATTTAATCATCAAAATGGCGATGTGGAAGTTATCGGTGAATTTACCAATGGTGGGAGTAGTTTTTGGGGTAACCGACATAACAAAGTAAATATTAAATACGTCATCACGGTTCCGAATAAATATAATATCGATGCGAAAACTTCTGGCGGCAGTATCGAATTAGAAGATATCACCGGTGATGTAAATTGCAAAACATCCGGCGGTAGTCTGCGATTCGGCGACGTACGCGGCGAAGTTTTCGGGAACACATCTGGTGGCAGCATTACCCTGGACGGCTGTGAAGGCGATGCACAAATTCGAACATCTGGTGGCAGTATTTCTATTGGTGATGTATCTGGTCGGGTTGATGCCAAGACCTCTGGCGGCTCTATTTCCATCGATCGGGCCAAAGGTTCAGTCTATGCACGTACTTCCGGTGGTAGTATCCATGTTGATGAGGTTTATGGGTCCATAGATGCATCGACATCTGGAGGGAGTGTCCGTGCAAAAATTGCACAACAACCACAGGATAATTGCCGGCTTTCGACTTCAGGTGGAAGTGTCATCGTTTATCTCGCACGCGATATAAAAGTGGATGTTGATGCGCACACGAGCGGTGGTCGGGTACGCACGGAATTTCCTGTTACTGTGCGCGGAACCATCAAACGCAACACCCTGGATGCGAAAATTAATGGTGGTGGTCCAGAGCTTTATTTGCGTACTTCAGGGGGAAATGTGGAAATCAATGAATTATAAATCGAATCCGTTTAATTTATAAACCCGGATCGGGCAGGGGCCACTCTCTGCCTATGATGCATATCGAGCATTTCGTGAGTAATCCATCCAGAATATTTAATATTCCATAGAGCCCGACAGCCTTTCGCTGCCGGGCTTTTTTTGTTCTCTTCGTTAAAACTTATCGTGACTCCGTCTGTTTAATTCATAAACATCAGCAATACAACGCATTCATAAATCAGGTTTGCTCTCCATTTTTCACACGAGAAAAGCATGTCTATTCGCGGAAATCAATAGCTGCATTTCCATACATATCCGGTATATGTTTCTGCTGATTGAACGGAGAAAATTTTCTTGGATGTTCATCTGATAATCTATATCTTTATTTTTGTATGAATTTGTTTGCCATTTTTTGACACAATTTTGAATCCAAAATTATGGATCGACTGCATAAAAAACTTATCCTGTTTTCGTCTTTTATAATTCTGATATCTGCTTGCAGTTCATCGAAAACCAACCAATTCGTCGAAGAATCGATGCCTGTGTTAGGATATAATAACATCGCCATGGATTTGACGATTCGCGGCAGTATACAGGAAGTGCTTGGCAATGACGAACATGCACTGCGTCTTTACGAGGAAGCAAAACGCTACGATTCAACTTCAGCGGGCATCGATCTTGCCATCGCAAAAATTCAACAAAATCTTGGTGAGTATGAAAAGGCTATGCTAACGCTTGAAGAAGGCATGCAAAAAGACTCAACCAACTTTGAAATTTTGGATAATCTTGCAATTTTAAAAGAGATCAAACAAGAAGATGATTTTGTCATTCGTCTCTATCAGAAAATGATTAATCTGCGTCCGGATGACTACGCCATCAAAAATCGACTTGCACGCATTTATGAACGAACTGGCAAAGACGGCGCCGCCATTCAACTGTACGAGGAAATCGTAAAGCTTGAAAATGTAAAACCGGAAATATGGCAATCTTTGGGTAATCTCTATTTGAAAAGGGGAGACAAAAAGAATGCAATTCGCTGTTTCAAAAACTTGATCTCAACTTTTCCCGGTAATGAAACCACCTATTTGCGTCTTGGCAAATATTTTCAGCAAGCCGGGGATACACTGGAAGCTGTCAAGTTGTATATTGATGCAATTGAATCGAAAATACGTTTCAATCACGTTGTCCAGGAATTAGCAGACATTTATGTAGCGCAACATAAAACCGACCAGGCAATTTCCTTATTTGAAACCTACTACCAGGGAGATACAACATCGTTCTTTCGAATTACATCTCTGGCCGAAGCGCATGAAAAATATGGTGATACAGACCGCGCGCAAATTCTCTACCACAGACTTACCGAGCTTTACTCGGATAACTGGCGTGCCTGGGTACAAACAGGACGATTTGAACAGCGCCAGCACAGATATGATAACTCCCTTAAATATTTTAAAGTAGCTGGTTCGCTAACAAACGATGGTTTGCCTTCATTGCTCTTGTCTCAAAATTATTTACAGGTGGACAGCCTTGGTGCTGCTGAACAAACGCTGCGGACAATTTATCCGAAAAACATGGATAATATTGATGTTAATTATCTCCTGGGATTAGCAGTAAAAAAGCAAAACAGGGCAAGAGAAGCCATTCCCTTTTTCAAGACTGTGCTCAAAGTAAAACCCTCTGACGCCAACGCAGCTCTGATGCTCGCGGAATCCTACGCACAAATTAGGCATTTTGAAAAATCAGATTCACTTTATCAATTTGTGATTGCCAATTCTCCCGAAAAAGCCCTTTTCCAAAACAACTTCAGTTACAGCCTGGCTCAACGAGGTGAAAAGCTTGATTACGCCCTGGATTTAGTCGATGATGCACTCAAACAAGAACCGGAAAATGGCGCCTATCTCGATACGAAAGGCTGGGTCCTTTTTAAAATGGGTAAATACGAAGAATCCCTGAAGTACATCCAAAATTCTTTGCAAACACGGGGGAAAAATGTTGAAGTTCTTGAGCATCTCGGTGACGTCTACAGTAAACTCGGTGACAGGAATAAAGCCGTTGAAGCATGGAAGGAAGCCTATTCCCTGGATAAAAGTCGGGAATCACTGTATTTAAAAATTAATCTTTTTAAAGAGTAATTCGCTATTTTCACGAAAACCACATAAATGAATCGATACATAATTTTGATTCGAATTTTAATAAAATCTGAAAATACAACTGGATCGACAACTAACAATTTTAGCCTGCTAATTCATATAAGCCAAGATTTTGCACGGAATACACTCTGCCCATATTTAGTTCAACGCAATGTCTATACAAACCAGGTTAAAAAATTTCATAAGCAAAGTTCAACACGTTGCCAAACAGGACGCTAATTTGCAGAAGCATTCATTCATCCTTTTTTCAACACTTACGCTTTATTTCTTTGTTACAGGCTGTGCTGCTTTTCGTCCCAATGCTATTGCGGATCTCAATAAATATACACCAGAACAAATTTTGGAAAAGGTGGCAGCAAATCATGATCAGATTCACTCCCTTGATGGCAAAGGATTACTCGTCGTAGAAATGCCCGGTAATGCCTTTCAAGGAAATGCCACAATCAAGGTACTGCACAGGGATTCCTTATTCATTAAAGCAGAAGCTGCATTCGGCATCGATGTTGGTTATTTTTTTGCAAATCGCCGCGCTTTTGCACACTATTCACCCTTTGAAAACACACTTTATCGTGGACCCATTGAAAAGGTGAATAAATTGATTCTGTTCCAAATGAAAATAACCTACGACGAACTCTTAACTGCTTTATTGGGTACCTTAAAATTCGACATGACGCCAGAAACAATTGTAAATATAGAGAGCAATCAATATATTTTCACGCAAAAACGTCAGGAAAACTGGTTAACCATCTACGTCGATCCCGGGAAATTCGTCATCACGCAAGCGGAGTTGAAGGATGAAGAAGGGAATTTACTCGTACGTGAGGAATTTAAGTTTTTCCGCAACATTAATGGAATATGGTTCGCAAAATCCATTCGCGTCCACAAACTAGATTCCAATGAACGCCTGACGATCAATTATTCAAAAATGGAACTGAACCGGCCAATCTCTCCGGATAATTTTAACTTTAAAGTGCCGCGGGATGCCCGGCGATACCGTTTGAAATAAGGATAACTCAATGATCGATGTGTCTGTCGTCATTCCTGTCTACAATGAATCCGACTCCTTGTTAGAATTGCATGAACGTCTGGTCGCTGTGGTTGAAAAAAACAATTATAGTGCTGAATTTATTTTTATCGATGACGGTTCCACCGATACTTCCTTTCATGTTTTAATGCAATTACACGAAACGGACAAGCGTGTTTGTGTCTCCCAATTGCGACGCAATTATGGTAAATCCGCAGCATTGGCGGAGGGATTTAAACTCGCCAGTGGTCGGTATGTTGTTACTATGGATTCCGACCTGCAGGACGATCCTGCGGAAATCCCCCATCTCATAGCCAAGCTATTGGAAGGGTACGATGTCGTTTCCGGGTGGAAGAAAAAACGCTATGATCCATTCGTTAAAAGATTCACTTCAAAAATTTTCAATAAAGTAACCGGAGAAATAACCGGTGTTCATTTAAATGATATGAATTGTGGTCTCAAAATATATCGCAATGAGGTTGTAAAACTCTTACGACTTTACGGTCAGCGCCATCGTTTCATTCCTGTTCTCGCAGCTCAAAACGGCTTTCGCATCGGTGAATTGGTAGTAAAACATGCACCACGAAAATATGGTACAACCAAATTCGGTCCCTCACGTTTTCTTGTTGGCGCACTTGATTTATTAACGCTAGTTTTTTTATCACGCTATGTGAAACGTCCTTTGCATTTTTTCGGTGGTCTGGGTATGATGAGTTTTACCCTCGGATTTATTGTCAATTTGTACCTCACCTTTGAACGTATCCTTTACGACAAATTCCTTTCGAACAGACCACTTTTATTCCTCGGCGTTTTACTCATCATTGTCGGCGTACAATTTATATCAATTGGCCTCATCGGTGAAATGATGGTTGAGTCACGTCCTGATGTAAATACTTACAAAGTAAAAAAAACAATTGGCTTTGAGGCGGATTAAAAATCACTGATTTTGGTTCGCAATTCCAGTATATCTGTATAATTCTTTGAACCAAATAAAGCCCAGAAAATACTGGACTGAAAAAAGAAATCCTTTGCATGAAAATATCATTTCTTTCTGTTTTTTACCCCTATCGTGGTGGCATTGCACAATTTAACGCCAATTTATTTAACCAGTTAAAAAGGGATCATGAAGTAAAAATCTGGAATTTTACCCGGCAATATCCCGATTTCCTTTTCCCTGGGAAATCCCAATTTGTTGATGAAAATGACACCGCAGATGCTATCCCAACAGTGCGAACACTCGACACCATTAATCCACTCACGTGGATCAAAACCGCGTCACAAATTAAACGCTTTCATCCCGACATATTACTCACCCGTCTCTGGATGCCTTTTTTTGCACCTTCTCTTGGATTTGTTGCCGCCTCACTGCGCAAGACCGGAACAAAAACCGTTGCCTTACTGGATAATGTAATTCCTCATGAAGTCCGACCGGGAGACAATGCACTCATCCAATATTTTCTTAACCGTCACGACGGATTCATCGTTATGTCTGAATCAGTGAGGGAAGATGTTTTGCACTTTTGTCCGCAGGCAAACATTCTACTCAAACCACACCCGATTTACTCCCACTTTGGCGAGGGTGTAGATTGTAATGAAGCCAGAGCAAAACTCCGCTTGCCGAGAAACGCAAAAGTCCTTTTGTTTTTTGGCTTTATACGCCAGTACAAAGGTCTCGATGTGCTTTTGCACACAATGAAACATCTCCCCGAAGATTATCACCTTGTTATAGCAGGAGAGGTTTATGGTGATTTCAAACCTTACCAGGACATTATTACGGAAAACGGCCTCACAGATCGGGTGCACAACTCCATCGAATACATTGAGGATGTTCGGGTTCCACTGTTTTTTTCGGCCGCTGATCTTTGCGTTTTGCCTTATCGTTCTGCGACCCAAAGCGGTATTGCCCAGATAGCATGGCACTATCATTTGCCATTGCTGGTTGCAAAAGTTGGAGGTCTGGCAGAAATGGTGGAAGAGGACGAAACAGGTTTAATTGCGCATGATGTCAGGCCCCCTGGATTGGCGACAAAGATTCAATATTATTTTGATCACAATTTGAAAAAACAATTTTCAATGAATATGGCCGCCAGACGGGACCGATACAGTTGGACTGGTTTTACTGAAAACGTTGTCAAATTTATGCAGGAATTATAATGGCAAAAAATCCAAAACAAGAAAACGTACCGCAGTCCACCGAAAGCATTATGCAAAAATCACTGCACCAAATTCTTGTGGAACATCCGGAACGTTCAGCTTTTGGCGTCTTCCTGTTTTTAACGTTCATCTTCTTTTTTGATGTTCTTTTCAGTGGGAAGGTTTTTATTCCCCAAACGCAAAACATAACGTTTGCATTGAGCCTGCCCTGGAAAAAAGCACTTATCGAAGATGGCATTTTTGCACTGTGGAATCCATTTCTTTTTGCTGGAATGCCTGCTTATGCCAGTCTAAGTTATACACCTTTGACTTATATTCCCGCTATACCTTTCCTCCTTTTGGAAGGACTGGTTGGATTACCCTCGCTTTTTCTGCAAATCATCCATTTTCCTCTGGCTGGATTTGGCGTCTACATGTTCCTTCGCGAGAGAAAAACGACTTTTATTCCTTCCCTCCTGGGTGGTATCGCGTTTATGTTTGCTCCTCCCATCATTGCAGTCATCACAAATGGACAGGCATTAAAATTCATGACGATCGCCTATCTGCCCCTCGTTTTGTGGTCAGTTTCGCATTTTCTGCGACAACGCACATGGATCAGCTTTGTATTCGCTGTGCTGACCTGTGGCTTGCAAATTCAGGTTGGGCATATTCAAATTGTCGTTTACACATGGATAGTGCTCACGTTGTATGTAATTTTTTTTATTGCTGCTCTCCTGCGCGAGAAGAATCCAAAGCGTGCGGGAAAATTATTTCTTTCCTTTTTCGCCGTTCTGCTTGGAGGACTTTTGCTCGGGGCTGTTCAGATTCTCCCACTATTCGAATATCTGCCTCATTCAGTTCGTGAAGCATCAATGCTCTCCGGTGCGCATGCAGGCTTTGCCCAGGCAACCCAGCTTTCTTTTTCTCTAAAAGACACATTTACATTTTTCCTGCCATTTTTCTTTGGCAGTAACGAAGTGCAGACCTACTGGGGATCAATGCCTGCAGACGCCTTCCCCAATTATATCGGAATTCTCATTTTGCTGCTTGCTGTTATTGCTGCTATCTTTCGCCGGAAAGAATTGTTGGTGATTTGGCTTACGACCTCAGCACTATTCTCGTTTTTGCTTGCTTTGGGAAAAAACTTCGCCCCCTTCTACCAATTGTTTTTTAACTATATTCCTTATTTCGATTTGCTTTATCATCCGGTGACTATACTTGTTATTTTTTATTTTGCCGTTGCAACCCTTGCCGGGCTCGGATTACAGTTTCTCGTAGACGCGTTTTTAAAATTAAAAAATCATGAAAGTGATATCCCGCGTCTCGCAAAAAATACTATCATCGCTTTGGGCATTCTTTTTCTGCTTGCATTGTCAATTACACTCTTAAAAAGTTTAATTTTCAAATACATGCAAAGCTGGTACCCGGAAATGATTTCACAAAGTGAGAAATTGCATTTCGATCGATTGCGATTCGATCAATTTATTTCCGATTGGTGGTTTCTGACAATCTGGATTGGCGGAAGTTTAATTCTGCTGTATTTCGCGCTGATAAAAAAAATGAGCCGCACAGGTTTTGCTTTGGGTATCTTTTTACTCTCACTTGCCGATCTTTGGCACATCGATTATAAATTGAGCAAATTACAGAGTTCTGCAAATCTAAATAAACTCGAAACAACAGATGAAGTTTATTCTTATTTGAAATCGGACAGCACTCTTTTCCGAATTTTTCCTGCTGGAGCATTTTACAACGAAGTTGAACAGTCTGCTCTTGGTTTTCAGTCTCTTGGAGGTTTTCATGCGGCAAAATTGCATTTATTTCAGGAATTCATGGATTCTACCGGATTGGAATCAACATACGTTCAAAAATTTTATCCGGACGCAGCAGAGCAGAACGAATCAGATTCAATAATTCTGCAGAAACAACACGAACTACTATTGCGACACAGAATACAGAACCACCTTCTTAATTTTCTCAACGTAAAATATATCCTGTCTCCCCAACCTCTGCCTGAGTATGGCCTGGATTATAAGAAAAAAAGCCACAAGATTATCGGTGACAATTATTTGCCGATCATGCTTTATGAAAATCCGCATGTCCTGCCACGAGCCTACCTTGTTGGGGAATTCATCGTAGCAGATTCAGCCGCAACCCTTCTGCAAAAGTTAACATCCTTCGATTTTAAACCTGATAGCACCGTCCTTCTTGAAAAAAAACTATCCGCGAATGTACAAACCGACTCCACGGCTACATGCAAAATTCTCAAGTACACACCCAACAGAATCGAAATCAAAACAAAGGCCGCCAAAAAGCAAATTTTGGTTTTATCTGATAGTTATTATGAGCCTGGCTGGTATGCGCAAATCGATTATAAACCTGCAGAGATACTTCGGGCTAATCATGCCTTTCGGGCAGTCGTTATCCCTCCTGGTTCGCACACGGTGATATTTTATTTCCGCAGCACCGCATTTTTTGCCGGTCTCGTCGTTAGCTTGCTATCAATACCATTGCTTATCGCCTGTTTTTATTACGGCTATAGTAAGGATACCGCAAAAGCAGCGTAATATTATTTCAGGGAATCACCTACCGGACGAAATTTATAGTGTAATTTGATTGCATAACGGTGTGATAATTTTATATTAGCAGACCGAGATTTTTATATATGTGAACCGGAGAACTATACTATGTTGGGCGATATTTTATCGCATGATACAATTATCATGCATCTGATGAGCAAAGATAAAAAAGCAGCAATAGAAGAACTTGTAGATACATTGGATAAAAGCCATAAAATCAGTGAACGTGAGCCAGTTTTACAAGCCATCCTTGATCGGGAAGCTGTGATGAGTACAGGTGTCGGTGACGGCGTTGCTATACCCCATGGAAAAAGCGATTCTGCTAATGAACTTGTTGCTGCCCTGGGTGTTACTGAATCCCCACTGGATTTTGAATCGATTGATGATAAACCAGTTAGACTCATCTGGCTTTTGGTCGGTCCCCCAGGAAAAACAGGGCCGCATTTAAAAGCACTGAGCCGAATTTCCAGGTTGATGCATGATAGCAGATTTCGTGAAACAATAATCGCAGCGGAAACACCGGAAAAAATTCTCAATTATATCCGCGACGAAGAAATCAAATATTTTGAATAAAATGAAAAGCATCCAAAAAATAAAAGGTACGCAGGATATTCTTCCGGATACATCCGGGAAATGGCAATACATCGAAAACACCGTTCGTACAATTATGGAGCGTTATGGTTATAGCGAAATCCGGACGCCGATGTTTGAGGTAACTGATCTTTTTGCACGTGGAATAGGTCAATTGACTGATATCGTTTCAAAAGAAATGTACACCTTCCTTGATCGTAGCAAAAAATCTGTGACATTGCGCCCGGAAGGCACCGCACCAGTAATGCGAGCCTATCTGGAAAATAATTTGGGAGAGTCGAGACCAGTACAAAAATTGTACTACATTTCCCCAATGTTCCGGCAGGAAAACCCCCAGGCTGGCCGGCTGAGGCAATTCCACCAGTTCGGCGTCGAATGTATTGGTCCGCAAGCACCAGAAGCTGATGTTGAGACGATCCTCGTTGGGCTGGATATTTATCAGGAATTGGGCTTAAAAAACTTTACTGTAAAAATAAACAGCGTTGGCGACGCGCAGAGCCGATTTGCCTACAAGGTAAAGTTGCAGGAGTTTCTCAAACCACATTTTTCACAACTTTGCCCGACCTGTCAGCAACGTTATGAAACCAATCCAATGCGCATTCTCGATTGCAAAAACGAGTCATGCAATGCGCTGCTGACGAACGCACCTCGCATTTTTGAGGCGTTAACCGAAGAAGCACGAGCTCATTTTGATAAAGTTTTATCGTTGCTGGATCAAAATGAGGTGAAATATGAAATAGATCACCGATTGGTGCGCGGGTTGGACTATTACACCTACACGGCATACGAATTCATCGGTGGTGCTCTGGGCGCTCAAAACGCCCTCGGTGGCGGTGGACGTTACGACCTGCTGGCCGAAGAAATCGGCGCTAAAAAGCAGACATGTGCTGTTGGTTTTGCCGCGGGCATCGAGCGCCTTATTATGGCGATGGAAAGCGAAAATCTGTTTCCGGAACGGAACGATCGCATCGATGTCTTTATTGCTACTTTTGGCGGTGCAACCCAGGATGCCGGTTTCAAATTGGCGCATCAATTGCGCAAAGAAAACATCAGTGTAGTCACAGAACTCATGGGGCGCAGCTTAAAGGCACAAATGCGTGAAGCAAATCGATACGGTGCCCGTTTCGCGTTGATTTTAGGCGAGGACGAACTGCAATCCGGACGGGCTGCACTGAAAGACCTGGTAAAAAGTGAACAAAAAGAAGTTGCACTAATCGATCTTGCAGAAGAAATAAAAAATCAGCTGTAATCCCTCAATTTACCATGATCTCCCAATTCCCACAGCTCTCAAAAGCCGATATTGTCGAAATTCAAAAGCTGCAACGCAAAAAATTTCGGCTTGCAACCCAATCCTTTTTTATTGAAGGCGCTCGATTTTGTCAGGAAGCGTTGCATTCAGGCTGGTCTATTCAGAAAATTATTTGCACCCCACAGTTTTCCGATTCAGAAAATGCCTCGCGCATTTTCGAAGATGAAGCAAGAAAAGGTATCGCCGTTTTCAGCACAAGCGAACGCGATTTTAAAAAGATTGCAAATACAGAGCATGCCCAGGGTATCGGAATGGTGATGGCATTCCCTGTAAAAAAAATTCTTCCAGAAAATTTGCTGAGTAAAAAAGTGGCTACACTCGTGGCCATGGAAGAACTCAATGATCCCGGTAATCTTGGAACAATAATACGAACCGCCGAATGGCTTGGTATTGATGGATTAATTCTGGGAAAAAATGCTGTTTCCTGGCATAATAGTAAAGTCCTGCGTGCATCCATGGGCGCGGTATTTCACTTACCGATCATCGAAGTTGATGATTTTCACCATTTTCTTAAAGATGCAGAATCCGCTGGTTTTATAATTTATGCTGCAGACCAAAACGGTACAACCACTTTACAGCAGTTGAAAACTGGAACAAAATCGCTGCTTCTTTTCGGGGATGAGGCCCATGGTCTGAGTGATGAATGCAGGCAGGCTGCAAGGGAAATAATCTGCATTGAGGGAAAAGGAAAGGTGGAATCCCTCAATGTTGCAAGTGCAGCCGCTATATTAATGGCGAAATTTTGTCAAACACAAAAAGCGTAAGCCATGAGTGATTTCGAGACACAAACCACGCAATGGCCGGAACCGAAGGATATCTTTCTTCTGTTGCTATTCACTTTCATGCTGCTCATTTTCACACCCATACTTCTTGAGCAACTACAAATACTCCCGATGGATTCACAGTGGCAGCTCCTGCTTGGTGAGTGTTTGATCATTCTTCCCGCCATCTTTTATGTTCAAAAAAAGAATTTGCCCTTAAAATTGGCTTTTCGTTTTAATAAGACCAATTCGAAGGTGGTGCTCCTGAGTTTTTTTATGGGATTTCCCCTCACTTTAATCTTCGAAGAAATCAACCTGCTCATTGACACATTCATTCCCATGCCTGAAGATATTGTGACTTTATATGCACAAATTTTTACGGCAAATTCAGTTTCTGAGTGGCTTTTTCTCTTGATAACTGTCGTGCTTTTCGCCGGCGTTTTTGAGGAAGCAATTTTCCGTGGTTTATTGCAGCAGGTGCTGGAACATGACCTGGATGTTACGAGAGCTGTGCTCACAACTGCTTTTGTTTTTGCATTTATGCATGGGAATCCATTTGCTGTTGTACAGATTGTTTTTCTAGGAGTAATAATCGGTGTATTAGCGTGGAGAAGCGATTCAGTCTGGCCCGCAGTTATTGTGCATGCAACACATAATTTTATCTCGATTGTCCTCGTAAATACCTCAGAAGAAAATCTGGCCTTTTTAAATTGGCATGGGCACATTAATCCAGCCTTTCTCTTTATCGCCATCGCTTTTCTGTATTATTTAATAAGAGAATTCTATCAGGCGACAGAATAAAGCATGCCGCAAACTTTAAAAAAAATTCCCGTATCTGCAGCCATTTTGGCGGGAGGAAAATCCAGCCGAATGGGACGCAACAAGGCCTTGATTGAGATCATAGGAAAACCTCTTATCACCTACGTCCGCGATACACTTCAAGAAATCTGCGAGGATATCGCCATCATCAGTAATGAGCCAGAAAATTACAACTTTCTGAGCCTGCCCATACACAGAGATGCGATTGAAAGTGTGGGACCTTTGGCAGGAATTTACACTGCGTTACTACACAGCCAGCAAGAGCACTGCATTATTGTCGCATGTGATATGCCTTTCATTGCAATGGATTTATTATCCCAGATGGTGAAATGCATAGAAAAGGACAAAATAATTGCCCTGCGCTCAAAACAAGGATTGGAACCTTTATTCGCCATATATCCAAAATCAGCACTACCCGCGATAAAGCTCCTCATTGAAGCGAAAACTTACCGCGCTGGATTATTATTAGAAAAACTGCCTGTAGTCGAAGTGGTGACCAGCAAGAATTTGTCACGTTCTTTATTCAATATCAATACGCCGGAAGATTTGGAAATTGCGAAAAATTACGATAGGCATTCATAGAACTGGAATGTGCAGGAACGCGGAGAAAGATCACTCCAATGTTTCACTGAATAGTGCAGACCGATAGCACTCGCAGGTTGCATGGAATAGCTGGCTTTGAGTGCCTGAGAATGCGCAAAAGAGGATAGGGTTGGGTTATGTCCGACTAATAGCAGGGAATTTATCTTTGAGTCGGTCATCATGAGGAAGTCGGATAAGCGTTTTTCATCGATATGATAAATTTTATTCTCGAATAAAATGGCTCTTTTATACGATAAAATTTCAGTTAAAATTTGTGCTGTTTCTTGCGCTCGTTTCGCATCACTGCTTATGATCAAATCCGGAGAGATGTTCATTTGTTTCAATTTCAAAGCAAGTGATGCGGCATGTTGCCTGCCATATGTGGTCAGCGCGCGGTCAAAATCACCACCGCTCAAACGAGACGGTTCTGCATCGGCATGGCGAACCAAATAGAGTTTTTTCAATTCCCACCTCCTTCTATTTTCGCCAGGGCATACCCGAAACGCAATCCACGTAAACTGATATGTAATGCATCAAAGCCAGCTCGCTTCATAAATTGTTGAATGATTAATCCACCGGGTAAGATAACATCCGCCCTGTCCGGATGCAACCCCGGTAATTTTTTACGCTCATTTAACGGCAAAAACTGAATAGCACAACATATTTCCTCGATCGCAGCCAGAGTTAACACATAGCCATCTGTGGCGTCAAAATCGTTTTTGTCGCCTTTTAGATGCATTAAAGCGAGCGTTATCGGCGTCGCAGCAACTCCAAGAAGTCCCATGTTTCCACCTGAGAAAGCAGGCAATTTAACCAGTTCAGCATCAATGGCTGCAATGACACTATCGATTTCTTCCGTTGTTACAGGATTAGAACCTAGGAATTGACGTGTTAATTTTATTGAGCCTAATGGTAAACTCGTGCTTCCAACCAGGGTTTTTCGGGTACCCCAGCTAAATTCTGTGCTTCCGCCCCCAACATCGATAAAAGCCATGTTATCATATTGTTGTGGCAAATCTTGTACTGCACCGAAATAGCCGTATTGCGCTTCGTCCTCTCCGCTGATAATTTCAACGGAAATCCCGGTTTGCTCCTTTAGTTTACGGCAAAATTCAGCACCATTAGTTGCACTGCGCAAGGCGCTGGTTCCGCAAGCCCAGATTGATTCAACATCCCGCTCAACGCTCAGTTTACAATATTCCAAAAGGGTTTGTCCTGCACGTTCCAGAGCAGAATCACTCAGATTGCCGTTTTCATCCATATCCCGTTGCAAGGCAACGATACGCGACGCTTGCTGTACCGGGTACAAAAAACCATTAAAATAATCTGCGATTAACAGAAGAAATGTATTGGATCCACAATCAATACTGGCTATCCGTTTCTTTGTATCAGGAATGACGAACCTCGAGTAAAATCCATTCTTCCAATTGCTTTTGCCGAATAACACTGAAACCATTTTCATCCAGTGCAACACGCATGCTGACTTCTTCTGTTACAAGAATGCCACTGAACAAAATTGTCCCATCAGGCTGCAAACGAGCTTTAAATTGTGGTAAAAGTGGAATGATTATGTGGCGCTGCAAGTTGGCATATATCATTGGAAAACTTTGATCCGGAACATCATCGAAGGTGCCGGTAATCCACTTGATACCCTCCGCAACCCCGTTAAGTTCGGCATTTTCAACAGCATTTTCAATTGCAATGGGATCGATGTCGACTCCGATAATCTGGCTCGTTGGTTTGAGTTTGCAGTGGGCGATCGCCAGAATACCGCTACCTGTCCCCAGATCCAAAACTGAAGTTGGCAAAACATGATGCTTCCCTGCAATGGCTTCGAGCATGAGTCGGGTCGTTGCGTGATTTCCGGTTCCAAATGCTTGTTTGGGCTCAATGATGACGTGGTGTTCAATGCGTTTTTTCACTTTTTCCCAGGGTGGGCGTACACAAAGGATATCATCGATGAGAATCGGTTTAAAATATTTCCGCCAGCCTGCATGCCAGTCTTCCTGCGGAACCGCTTCGATGAGAATGCTTTCCTCAAACACAGGCATTCCCGCCGAACGCAAATCATGAAAAACTGCCTCAATACCTGTCTGCAAATCCTTCTCATCCATATCTGAAAAATAAGCAATGATATGCCCTTCAAGCTCCTGTATACCCTGAGCACCGAGTTCAAAAAGATAGTAACTGGCCAAGTCAATACTTTCAGGCGATAATCGAATTGTGCAAGCAAGCCAACGCATAGGTTTTTCCATTATTAAATTGGTGGGTCGTAAATCAACTCGAGCAACAAACGGCCGACCTGACCAAGGCTTTCCGGACTGCATTTATCGGGTGTATCCTCGACAGTGTGCCAGTGTTTATAGTCAAAATCGATGATATCAATACAGGGAATGCCAACTTTAAGCAAAGCAACATGATCGTCTGTAACAGCGCCCATGTAACTATTTGTGAAGGCAGGTAATTGCAATCTGGCAGCATAATTCCAAACCAGATTGACAATATCGGGCGCGAGTTGCACAGAATATCCTTCTTTGAGAAAATGCAAATCCTTATCACCAACCATATCCAGTAAAATACCCATGAACGGATTATAGCGCACATCTTTGTGCCTGGCAAAGTGCTGCGAACCGATAGCCCATGTGGCATCATTCCCATGGGTACCGAAATCCTCACCGTCAAAAAAGAGGATATCGACACCAATAGGCGCTGGTTTGGCACGCAGGTTTTGTGCTATCTGTAATAAAACCGCCACTCCGGAGGCGCCGTCATTGGCACCATCGACAGGAATAGAATGCTTTGCTGAATCGATTTCCGCATCTGCCCATGGTCGCGAGTCCCAGTGCGCAGCCAACAACATTCGGTTTTTATTGCCGGGATTAAAACTGGCAATAATATTCGTGAGCTGCACCTTTTCACGGCTCTTATCAATATAATGCTCAAAACTCTGTAAGTTAACCTGGGCACCACATGCCTGCAAAGAATCTTTGAGCATGGTTAAGCATTTTGCATGTGCTTCGGTTCCCGGTACACGGGGTCCAAAGGCAACTTGCTGTTCAAGCAAGGAAAAGGAGTTGCCTGCATTAAACTCGGGGACGTCGCGGATTCGTGTTGGTTTATCTTTACAAGCTGAAAATGCGAGCAAACCTAAAACAAAAAGAGCCGGCAACAAAGTACACCGGCTTTTACGAAATTCAGGCATGATTTAATAAGCCTTTTTTGTGTTAGAATTTATGCGATTTGTTGTTGTGCAATTTAGTAGCAATTGAGGATAGAATCAAGATCAGAATACCGAGCGTGGCAGGTTTCATCGAAACAGGACGCGCTTTCATTAATTTCCGCGAATGGAAATATTCACATCAATTAAAAACTCTTTAATTTTCGTCGTACCGCTGAGTTTTGATTTGTTTTCACCCAATTCGAAATGCGCTCCGCCTTTAACGCGCGTACTGAAACTGTAAGTCATTTTGGGCTGCAAAGACCAGCGATCGGAGGAAGTAAATTCTTCCCATTTATTTTCGGTTTTATTCCAGCGTTCACCGCGTGTGCTGCTGCTCGTATAGGTAATACTAATATCAACACTATTGTCGAGCTTTTTCTTGCTCAAAAACGGGATTGGTAATGAAAATCCGCTCCGTTTACTGTACGATGCAGAAAAGTTGATATCATCCGTTGTATTGCGGTCTCCTGTGTTCAGTAAAACGATATCGCCTTTTTGCGTAAAAGCCTGCCCTTCGCCTACCGAATGATTCATCGCAAAACTTGAAGTAATACCACTGGTGAGCGTCATCGACGCACGGATAAGTGGCCGCTGACTGAGCTGATAATCGTCCTTGGTTTTATTTTCCTTGTTATCGCGCCAGTATGTTGCGGTTTTAAAGGAAAAATTTGAACTCAGATTAATGCTTTTAAAAAATTTGCTTAAGGGACCTATTTTCTCAACACCATTCCATGTTAACGTAATATCCGGGAAGGGGATAAAAACATCATTGGTGTCTCCATGCTCATCTTTAATTCGCAAAGCAGATTGGGAATAATTTCCCGTTGTTTGCGTGCTTTGTGTCGCCTGATCCGTTAAATCATATTTTAAAGAGACATCGATGGCCTTGGTAACCTGAAAACCCGTCGATAAATTCAACGATTTGGTTGCATTAACACCCACAATATTTCCGGTTGCACTTTCGGAATAAGGAATACTACGCACGTAATTATCATCGACAAAACCAAACTTGTACGCATTACCAGGCTCTGTTTTAATGGCTGCATTCGTATAATTATTGCGATCGGAATAGGTTACTTTAACATCACGCACACTTCCGATGTTTGTAACCAGTGATTTAAGCAGTTTTAATGGATTGGGCCGGGATTTTTTCTCCTTTTCCTCACCTTCCTTTTCACCGGTATCGTCTTTCTTTTCCCCTGGCTTGGCACGACCCGGCGGTTTGCGACGAGTCGTTGTTGTTCTGCTTTTTGACCCGGATGATTTGCGCGAAAAAATTTGCCCGAATTTCAAGGTACCTGAGGCGCTTACTGTATTATTTGTCGAAGCGCTCAGTGCCCGGTCTTTTTGTGCAGGGTTGTTTGAAAATTGATAGGTTGAAGAATAGCCAAATGTATTCGTAAAAAAACTAAATATTTCTGGTGAGAAATCCAGTTTGAAGTTTTGGTTTTTTGAACGGTCGATATACTTGGTTGTATCGTTACTTGATGTTATGGATTCGAACCAGCCTCCACGCACATCACCCACCCAGGCACGTGAGATATTTCCTGAAAGCTTTTCGGTCAATTTTAAGCTTAAGTTTGCATTTTTATTCAACGTTTTCGTACTTGTTGAGGTATAGAGTCCATCTTCACCCTGCAACGATCGCGTTTGCCGCTCAGACCATTTCGAGGAGCCATTTGCACCAGCAGTAAAGGACCGTGGCAAATAGTACAATTTCGTATCGCCATATTTGCTTATTAAAGGCAGGCCTTTGAGAAATTTTAGCGGACTAACAAAAGTGTTCTGCCCGAATGTAATATTGTAATCAACGTTTCCCGACCAGTTTTGTGAATTACTCAATTTCATGGTTGGAGCTGTTTGCTTTGAGCGGTTATGGCTGACTTTTCCCTGCAGTGCATCCAGAGTATATTTAATGTAAAATTTATGCGACTTGCGCGGTTTGCTAATGGAAATGTTAATACCTTTGTCTTCTGCACGGGTTAGTTTTTCATCGAGCAAGGTTTCATCACTCGAATTTTCAAGGACGATATCACCGAGTGCCGGATCATACTTCGGTGTGGTTTTCGAATTGCGATAATTGGCGCTCACCGGAATACTTAATCCCCAGCTCTGCGGTAAAAATTTATCCATTTTCATACTGCCGCTAACAGAATACGATTCAGCCGTACTCCCTTTCCCGAACCGCTCACCAACATTATGAAAGTCAGCATCCTGGCGGTTTATTTCTGCATTCACAGAAAACAAATCGGACAATCCAAAATCGACACTGGCACGCATAGCTATGCCCTTTTCCTTTTCGATATTGGACAGTCGCAACTCATTCAGCCACACTTCACCACTCCAGGTGGTTCCGGATTTATTCACAATCCCCACCCAAAAAACGCGCACATTTGAAATCGATGGAATACCTTTGAAACGGTACTCCTTGCGTCCGACTTTTTTAACGTATATTTGATTGGTAGAATCAGCCGGATCAATGAGAGCGATATCGTCACCCATCATCTTCATACTTGTGAGATCAAACAATGGAACATCAATTTCGTTAAACTCACTCCACATTACACTCCGCACCGGTTCATAGGCTGTCGGTCCATAAAGTGGTTGCCTGATTTCATAATAATTTTTTTCATCACTTCCGAAGCGCAAATAAAATTCGACTGGCGCAACAGCGGTTGTATCATGCACCATGTTTTCACCATAAGCGCCAACAAACATTTTTAAATTTTTATAGTGAATCCAATCCTGCGGCTCGAGTAAGGTCTTTTTCACGAGTCCATTCCATCCAGCTTGCAAATCCTTTACGGAAATAGCTAGAGCCTGCTCTTTCGCCCGAGCTTTTGTGATGCGGTCAACCACACCGGACACACCCGGAGGCTCGAGATAATTATCCGGATTATCATGGGTATTGAGAACGGATACAGAAACGGTTTCGTCATCAATTGTACCATCCGGATTAGGGTAGGTGGTAAAATCTTCCGTCTCAGAAATGCCCTGTTCTTTCCAGTCATTTCCCGTAAGATTGATTTCAGCAATTTTGATGCGTACGGTTTTTGAAGAATCAACGCCGCCCATCCACAAACGGGCATATTGGATATTGGAAAGATCGGGTTTGCTGACAAGAGAACGGTATGTCGTGTCTGTGGCACCGGGCAATACTTGCAGCGGTATTCGATACAAACGATAGCGATTGTTTATATCTTCAACATGCGGATTCGTGTAGCCAACAAAATAAGGATTGTTCGTATCATCCAGGTCAATATGATAGGAAAAATAACTGTCAAGCCGGTCAACAACATTATTACGGTTTAAATCTTCTGTGTCCGGGATTTGACTGCCATCGTTTTTACTGTTTTCCGTACCATTAATATGCGTATAATTCCCTGAACTTTGGGAATAAGACCAATCGTCATTACTCAAGGGTTCCCAGGGCTCGCGCGTTCCACTGCCATCGATATCCCAGAAATCTGGATTATCGCCTGTATCGCTTCCCTGCATGCCATCAAGTCCGATATCTTCGCCCTCATCCAAAGTTCCAAGACGCACACCACCAACGGGAATGTCTTCTGAATCGAGCTTGCCGTTGGGGATAACATCCTCACTTATTATTCCAAGGTCAATATTCAATTTCCCCGTTGATCCTGCCACTGTAATTTCTAAAAATTTGCTTTCCGTTTGATTGAAATAACCGGAGGACAAGGCGCGCATAACACCATGCCAGCTCTGGTTAAGGGGACGACTTGTACTTTCTGCAGGATCTTTATACTCTGTTGGGGTGAATTCCATTATCAATACGTCGGTTAATTGGCCTGTTTGGCTGTTCACTTCCCGTTCCGGCCAGATATCCGTGATGCTCACACGTGTATAGGGATTGTACCAAATTAATTTTCCTCGCTGCGCCATAACATGCTTCGGGTCACCAAATAACTTTTGAATGGGCACCGGCGCACTTGCATCTGTCCAGCTTTTACGCATAATACCCAGGGGCGTAGGCCGCTCAGCTCCCTCAAAATCATCGATATAAGCAACACCCTGGTTATCACCTGTGCTGTTATTGTTCAAAGTGTTAGGATTTGGAATAATTTGGGCTATCTCACCTTCGAAGTTGAGGCGTGAATCCGCATCGGCGCGCAGCAAAGGCAGTGCATCCACCGCACGGGTAAGAAAATTTGGCTTAAATTTGAATGATCCATTAACATCCCAAATCATGTTGCGCATCGGGCCTTTGCCAACCCGCACTTTTTGATCGAGGGTGCGCTCATTTAAATACATAAACGTCGCACCGAGAAAATGATCTTCACCAAATTTGTATTCTGCACGAGCGCCAAGCATCGTCTTCTTGTCAAGCTGAAAAAACTGATTGCGCTCGTAAGTTATGTCGAGTTTGGCGCTGGGAGCCGTCGCCGCCTCATCCAGAATAGTCAGCGTTCCGGACATGTATTCAATCGTATAGCCAACACCTCGTTGCAATGTACGGCCATTGGCGATAACTTTTTCCGAGTTCTCAATAACATTAAAGCCTAGCTGGTAAGTGGAACTCTTGTTTTGTGATTCGACTTCAATGACAAATTTAGATGCGGATCGGCGATCAGGAGCTGTTTTTTCGAGCTCATAAATTTGCGGGATTCGTAAATCTTCTGCGAGAGGTGGTTTTGCGTTGAGATCACCCCCCAAATCTGTGGGATTGAATGGCTCAAGATAGGGAAAAATCAATTCACCGCGAGCAAGATTTACCAGATATGGATCAACATCAATTTTTGCATCTGGTGTCGGCCCACCGTTTTCATCATAATTGTCAAGGCCAAAAATATTTAAAAATGTTTCACCAGTCGCAGCAGCTTCCTCATCGCCGGTTGAGCCCTGGCGAAGAATACGAACTGCAAATCCTTCCTGTGGTATATTTCTACTGCCAAGATTGTAAACATTTTTCCACGCCAAATCCCAGGTATATTCGTCATCCGGATGAGGACTTTGCGTTTTAATTATCTTTAAAAAGATCGGTTCAGAGCTATCTGGATCATAATCCACATCCCCAACAATAATTCCTTTTTCCGTCTCATAAGCAACTGCCAGCACTTCGCCACTTTGCACAGGCTGCGCCATATAAATATAACCCATATCGGATTCAACAAAGTAATCCAACTGGGCTTCAAGAGGAATAAAACTACCCGTAAAATATTCTTTAGAGCCCGAATTCAACGTGTCACTTTTTGTGGCGGGATTCGGTAACGCCCAGCCCTTCACAAGTCCGGTCTGCGTAAAATCAGTTGTTGATCTATAAACAAAAATGCGCTTTATCGGATCGGCAATGGCATAGCGCAACCATTTGCTTGCATAATTTTGAAAATTATTGCGGTATTCTTTATCCAGAAAGAAGTAGGTGAATTCTTTAAAATCGAGATCTTTGATTGTCGATTTATTGCTCGCTGCACCACCATTGATACTGAGTTCACTGCTTTCACCTTTTTCCTGGCTGGCGACTACCGTCATCTCAAGATCGCCAAGTTTCATTTTGGTTTTGATACCAAACAAACCTGCGCTTCCACCACTGGCACGGACAAAACGTGTTCCCGGCAACGCCAATGAAATGTTCCCCGCTTCAATACTTTGAATAACTTCGTCTTCAAAGCCCGTATAATTCAGTTTCAGGTTGTTGTCAAAATCAAAAGAGCGCTCACTGTCCTGATCTACGTTCACTGTGACTTTTTCGCCAATTTTACCGGTTACAGTAAAACGTTGCGTCTGGTTCATTTTGAAATTGGTATTATTTCCTTGAGCAAGGGAGGTTTTTGCCTCACTGCGGTCTTCATTTCTGAATCCACCCTTGATACTGATATCACCCTGAACGTTCAATCCAACTTTATCACCACCAAATATTTTTTGGAATGTTTTACTCTTGATTGGAACAGGAATAGAAATATTCAAGCCACCCGGACCACGTCGCTGCCCTGCCGGTCCTTCAAGAACATTGGTTACCGCCGCCCGGCGCCAATTATCCCGAACGCGATTCTCTCTTTCGATGCTGTTATATTCTTCCAAGGAAATAATTTGAGGTAATGTCACTGGGACATCGCGCAATGTTTGGCTGATCGTAAGAAATTGGCCGCTGCTGTCCAATTGTGTTTTGTGCTGGATGCTGCTTGGTGTGGTGTACTCAAAGCCGCCAAGATAGCCAGCAATGGATAACCCGGGATTGGTTTTTTCTTTTTTAAGCGGTGTACGTGGGTCCAGTTTGAAGTCGATATCAAAACGTACGAATCCGCTATCTGTTTGCTGAAAACCAGTTGCCTTCTGTGCAAAAAGACTAAGCGAAGTCGAAGAGAATGTAAAAAGGAGAGTTAGACAGTAAAATGCTGCCGAAAGAGAAACTCGAAATTTCATAAAGATGCCATGAACCCTTAATATATCGGAAGTTTTTTGTTTACATTTTTATAACGGAAATACGAATAGATTCTTGAAAACAACGACAATGATGCCGCTTAAGTTTTTACTCAATGCTTCCGCAATAAAATTGTACAGCGAATATTTAAATCGATTCGTCTAGTAACAAAGAATTCTATAAAGTGCTCCGATTAAAATTAAAGGTTATAGCCTGGTTAATTCATACGTTAAGTAGAGTTGCGATGGACAGCGGGTATTCCCAGTCCAATCATGAGGTTTATAAATTAAACAGAATAGGCCTAAGCGAAGCTGAAACTAATACTTTACATACTGAATTTCAAGAAAAAATATTAGGTTTCAAGGTACGCACTACATACGCTTATCGGCAGGCGCCAGTTCCCGGATCATTTGCTTTTAGAATATTTCATATTTCCCATTGGAGCTGGAACATGTGTTTTGTATATTCTCAGGCTTTTAATTGCGGATAGGAACCATTTTATTTATTTGTCAATTATTGTTTGATTTTTAAAATTTTACATCTCAACTAATGTCAATTCTTTCACGCTATATTTTGCGACAACACATCGGACCCTTCTTCTTCAGTTTTTCGATTATCTCGTTGATCTGGATTCTAAATTTACTTTTCAAGGAATTGAATCGATTTCTCAGTAAAGGTTTACCGGTACATCTCATCATCGAATTTTTCGTTCTGAGCCTGGGCTGGATTGTGGCACTCTCCGTACCGATGGCCACGCTTACCGCAAGCCTGATGGTTTATGGACGAATGAGTGGTGATAATGAAATTACCGCAATGAAAGCCACCGGTGTTAGTTTTCTACGCATACTTCGCCCAACTCTTTTTGCATCCATCCTTTTAGCCATGGGGCTTGTGTGGTTTAACAACAACGTGCTGCCGCACTCAAATCACCGCTTAAGTATGCTCATGCGATACATGGCAAACAAAAAACCTGCAATGCGCATTGAACCCGGCGTTTGGTTTGATGACTTGACTAACATCAGCATGTTGGTCGCAGATAAAGTGGACAGCGGTAATGTATCCATAGTGCGGGAAGTCATGATCAACGATTACAGCGATCTCCATGCTATCTCGACGATCAACGCTGATTCCGGCCGTATATGGGCAAATGAAAAAACTGGCATACTCGAAATCCGTCTTTTCAAGGGCGAGATACAAAGCATCAGCCTGAATTCGATGAAAGAATTCAAGCGATTGCAATTTCAGGATTATCTCATCCGGATTAATGTGGCGGATATGTTTAACCAGCAAAGGCCTGATTCAAAACGCAGGAGCGACCGGGAAATGAGCGCGCAGGAAATGCTTGCAGAAGTCCATGAAAATGAAAAAAAATATGCCGCGAAAAAACAACACATACAGGAGCTTGTCGGGCGTGAATTCAACAAGCTTTTCGGTACTTCCTTTGGTTTACCAATGCCGGCAACAAATGACAGCCTTGAAATCCTGAGTGATGATGCGGGAGAACCAGCAAAAGTGAAAGTACCACCGCATTTTATAAAAGATCCCGAACAACTCAATTTACCACCCAGGAAAATAATCGAAATTCCACCAATAAAAAAAGCCTACTTAAATCAAAAGGAAGTATTAACCAGCCTGCGTGTCGATATGAATGGCATGCAAAGTTATAAGCGACGTAATGACAAACTGATGGTTGAGGTACACAAAAAATACAGCATCCCCTTTGCTTGCATCATTTTTGTCCTTGTTGGAATGTCGCTCGGGACAATGTCACGAAGCGGTGGAATTGGCATGAGCCTGGGGATTTCATTGTTTTTCTTTATTTTGCACTGGGCACTTATTATTGCCGGTGAAGATCTTGCCGATCGTGGTCTGGTTTCACCTTTTTTAAGTATGTGGCTGGCAAACATCATCGTTGGCGTAGCCAGTTTAGTACTCCTCTATCTGTTGACAAATGAAACTCCTGTCTCGGAGTTTATTAAACACAATTGGCTAAAATTTCTGGGAATTGGATTTTTGATCGAATGGATACAAAAGAAATATTTGCAACGGAATGACTTTGCAGCGATGTAAATTAACCTACTGTTCATTACTTATTTTATTATGATAAGATTACTTGATCGATATATCGCACAAAAATTTATCGTAAACATACTTTTTGCACTCACTACATTTATCGTTATTTTCGTTGTTATCGATGCTGTTGAGAAATTATCTGTGTTTCTCGATCGCGGTGCACCGCTTCTGGTAGTGGCACAATTTTATATCTATTACATCCCCTACATTGTTGTACTTACCTCACCCATTGCGATGCTGCTCGCAGCGATGTTTTGTATTGGGCAACTCTCGAAATACAGTGAGCTCGTTGCAATGAAAGCCTCGGGCATTTCCCTCATGCGAATTTTTACTCCACTATTCGTCACTTCGCTAATTGTCAGCATTTTCTTCATATATTTTGGCGAGGTCGTCGTTCCAAGAGCAAACTCACTCAAGGAAGACATTAAAAGTGAGTATCTGGATAAAAACAGTTTGCGAGGACCGCGTCGGGTGACCAATCTCGCCTTGCGTGACGAAAATGGTAATCGCATTTTCATTGGCAATTATGATATTCGCCAAAAAAATGCCCGAAAAATTTCCATAATGACTCTGAAGGATAATACAATAATAACGAGAATTGATGCGGAAAAAATGGAATGGCAGGACAGCACATGGATTTTGCAAAATACAATTATCCGCACCTTCAAATCCGACAGCGAAACAGCCAAACATTTCGATCGATATCTGCCACGCGAATTTCATTTCAAACCTGAAGATTTTGGCTCTGTTCAAAAAAAACCAGAAGAAATGTCCTATGAAGAATTGCAGGTATTTATCGCTGAAGTGAAAAGAAATGGGGGTGATCCAGATCGCTGGCTCGCTGATCTCTATCTAAAAATAGCCTTCCCATTTGCAAATTTTATTATCGTGTTATTTGGTGCTCCTTTAGCTGCAGGACGA
The DNA here is from genome assembly GCA_020633655.1 of Deferribacteres bacterium. GTDB lineage: Bacteria > Zhuqueibacterota > Zhuqueibacteria > Zhuqueibacterales > Geothermadaptataceae > Bioreactorimicrobium. The sequence continues at coordinate 331,750 of JACKDF010000007.1, read as the reverse complement.
GCCCGTTCCACAGGGGCGCTGGGTATTGCTTTGAGCCTGCTTTTTTGTTTCCTCTTTTTTGGCACAATCAAAATGGGGCAAACATTAAGTCAGACCGGATATTTGCACCCTTTCCTTGGTGCGTGGCTGGGAAACGGCATTTTTGCTATTGCGGGAGTAATTCTTCTTGGACGTGCACCGAGGTAACCGTGGAAAATACAATTAAATTTCTCTCGCGAATAATAAAACCTGGATTACTACGTATTCGTTTTATCCTACTAAAATATTTCACAAAAACAGAATTTGTTGATTTTACCTGCACTGTTTGCGGCAACAAAACCACAGCACCGCTGTCATTGGTAAAGGGTAGGGAATCCTCATCTTGCAGCAATTGCGGGTCAAATCGCCGCTTTCGCTCTATCATTGCAGTTTTATCGCACGAACTTTTTGGAGAGATTAAACCTTTACCCCAATTTCCACATGCCAAAAATATACAGGGATTAGGCTTGAGTGATTCTCATGTTTATTCAGGGCGTCTTGAAAAAAAACTCAAGTACACAAACACTTTTTATCATAAATCGCCCATGCTTGATATCATGAACATTGATGAAAACCAGTCCAACACAGTCGATTTTATTATTACGAGCGATGTTCTGGAGCATGTCCCGCCACCCGTTGAACGCGCATTTGAAAATTTATACAGCTTATTAAAAAAAGGCGGGCTCTGTATTTTGTCCGTTCCGTATTATAATTCGGGAGAGACAAAAGAACATTACCCTGACTTGCATGAATATAAAATAAGTAAAGTCAGAGGAGAGTATATCCTACACAATCGCACTAAAACTGGTGTGAAACAGGAGTTTAGCAATCTCCGCTTTCATGGTGGCCCCGGCGCCACCCTGGAGATGCGTTTTTTCGCAAAGTCATCCCTGCTTGAAAATATAAAAAAAGCCGGATTTACAGATATCCGGCTCCATGAAAAGAGTTATCCTGAATTCGGAATCTTCATTGATCCTGGTGAGCATTCTCTTGTGATCTCGATGCGTAAAGCGTAAATCGGCTGACAGAATCCTTATCACCACAGATAGCGGAAAACCGCGATGGTTCACCGTCCATCTCATGGGTACAAGCTTGAACAAAGTGACGCTACTGGAAAAGTCTCCAAAGAATTTCACCCCTCGATTTCCACGACCAATTGAATCTCCCGCAGGATGCCCATTACACGAAAACACTTGGCGAATTCTCCAACATACGCTACAGCCTTTCCCCGAAAATGGGCTTCCAAGGCAATACTTTCCGCCGTTAACTCATCACATCCGATTGCTTTTATCAATTGCAATATTACTTCTTCAAATGAATGGATATCATCATTGTACAGAAGTACTTTCCATGGGGCTTGAAGCTTGCTTTCCTGTTCTTCATCAATCGTAGTTTTTTCATCAGTATCCGGTAATTCGCCGGCTGTTTCACGTATGTACAAAATCATTTTCCAGTTTTTGAATTATCTTTTTATTGGCAGCAGCGAATGGAAAAAACTTAAGTTCTTCCGGCTTAACCCACTGCCAGTCGCTATTTGCATTCGTTGGTGCTTCACCACTTTTGTACAAGCAGTGAAAGACTTGCAATGTCATTTTATAATGCGAAAATGCGTGTTTAATTTCCACTAAAAATTCCGTGGCTTCTGCATACAAATTATATTTCTCCTGAAGCAGTTTCTGTAAAGCGTGCTGCGGTGTCTCCGACTCACCAATCATGACACCCGGAAAATCCCACATTCCTCCAAGGACACCGTTTTCTTCGCGCTTTGTAATGAAAATATGGCCTTCATCCCACAGAATTGCAACAGCAATATTATGATGCGGTGCTTCTTTTCGTTTCTTTTTTACAGGTAACAGGGAAGGATCAGGTAAATTGCGGTGCGCTTTACACAATTCCACAACCGGACATAAAAGACATTTGGGCTTTCTCGGTGTACAAATAAGTGCACCTAATTCCATCATAGCCTGGTTGTAGTCACCCGGATAATCTCTACTCAACAATCGTTCAGCAAGCTCCTTAAGTCTTTGTTTCGTAACTGCTATTTGTGTTGGTCCTTCAATCTGAAACAAGCGACTTAGCACCCGAATGACATTGCCATCCACTACAGCATGCGTTTCATTTCCAGCAATGCTTGCAACTGCGGCAGCTGTATACTCACCAATTCCCGGTATACTTAACAATTTATCATATTTCGTCGGAACTGTCCCATTTTCATGTTCAACTATGTAATTCGCTGCTTTGTGCAAATTTCGAGCACGGGTATAATAGCCTAAACCTTCCCAAATTTTCAAAACATCATCCAATTGCGCCTTTGCAAGCGTATAAACATTGGGAAAAATGCGAATAAATTTCAAATAATATGGCTGCACTTTTTTTACCTGGGTTTGCTGAAGCATAACTTCAGAAATCCAGATTTCATAGGAAGCTGATTCACGACGCCAGGGCAAATCCCTTTTTTCGGATTGGTACCATTGCAACAGCAAGCTTCGGAATTGTATTATGTTAATATCGATAGTATTCTCCATTTCGATTTTCATAAATAAAATTGTAGAAAAAATAGAAAATAAATTCAATTACTTTATATTGAAATATTAAACTCTACTGAAAATACGACAAAATAAACTCTCAAAATATATCGACTTACGCTTTAAAAGAAATACCTTGCGATCGGAGAGCATGTTTATTATATTCATTTTGTTAATTAATAAGCGCGTTATTTTCCCATTAACGCGCTTTTTTTATATTCAATTTGGGATGCGGTAATTCAAAGTTATTTTAAAAATGGGTGATACAAATGCAGGTTTATTATTTTACTGAAAAAGGGTATGAAAAACTACGCAAAGAAATCGATGCGCTTGAAAAGTATTTAAAAAATGAAATCGCAAGTGAAATAGGCAAAGCCCGTGAACATGGTGATTTACGTGAAAATGCCGAGTACGAAGCAGCGAAAAACAAACAAGCGAATACGATGGTCAAATTAGGAAGCTTGCAGGAACGCTTTCAAAATGCACGTGTCATCCGTAAAGAAGACCTACCAGCAGATATAGTTACATTGGGTAAAACGATTGATATCGAAAAAGTAGCAAATGGTGATAAAGTTACTTATTCAATTCTAGGAGACGGTGAGACAGATATTGATAAAGGCATCATTAGTTATCAGTCACCGCTTGCGAAAGGTTTAATGAAGCACAAAGAAGGGGATGTCGTCACTGTGCAGCTTCCACGCGGTTCGGAACAATTCAAGATTTTAAAAATCGCATTCTATGAGGACGAAAATTAAAATTCGGTTCGCTGCTGCGCAGATTCATTCATCAAAATCCGATGACACTTCTGCCTTGAAATATTTATCATCAAAATGAATATGAATCTTGTTTGGTGCGCAGCAGACGTCGCAATCTTCAACATACTCCTGATCCAACCCACCGCTTAAATCAACATCGATAATATTTTCAGCACCACATACAACACAAATAAAACGTGCCTGCGTTTCGTACATGCCAACCTCGCTGTTTGTTTATATGTTCAAGGGGAGTGACTTTCCCACTGTGATATTATGATTGTCGGCTTTTGTTTGGTAAACCAAAATTTCAACCCCAGATTTTATAGCTTTGCCGAAAAGCTGAGCATATACAGGATCAATGAGCTCAGCAGCAGCAAAGGAATGCGCATCCTGACGATTTACAAGAAAAAAAAGCACAGCCCTATGACCCATCCCTACCATATTCATTAATTCTTTCAGATGCTTTTGACCACGGGTTGTCACTGCATCCGGAAACCGTGCAATTCCATTTTCCACAAGTGATACGTTTTTAACTTCAACAAATATTTTCGCATCCCTATCCGTTGTTAATAAAAAATCGATACGGCTTTTTTCACCATATTTAACTTCACGCTGAAGCGAACTGTATTCTGCTAGTTCGGGTATCCGTCGCATTAATAACGCTTCTTCCACAATACGGTTCGTCCGTAATGTATTAACGCCAACCCAATTATTTTTGTGCAAAAATGTTAATTCCCATGTGTACTTTAATTTCCGATTCGTATTCAACGCTGGGGCAATATAAACCGTCGAATTCGGCATTGCACATCCAGTCATACGCCCGGAATTAGGACAATGAGCGATCACAATGGTTCCATTCTCGAGCTCAATATCAGCGAGGAATCGATTGTAACGTCGAATAAGCCTTCCTTTTTTCAAGGGAGGATCAAAGTGCATGAAGTTTAGCCGTTTTGGTAATATTGAATCTGTTGTAATTTCAAATTACTATGAAGTTAAGTAATCAAATTTACAATTGCAATATTCTGCCTGTGTCGGAGTGAATTATTCGTCTTCGTGTCGCAAATGATAGGTGGCTTTTTCCGGTGAGATAGGATTTATCGAGAAACCAACGTCTTCCTTGACATTGTTCTTAAACCTTAGTAAGGGCAAAATTTCTATATGCCAGTGATAGTCACTGTGCAATGTTCTCCAGTACCCTCGTCGTTTTGCTGAATCGATATTGGGAGCACTATTGATGTAAATTTCATAATTATTTTGACCGGTAACACGTTTAAGTTTTGTCAAAAGGTCTTTCATCATTTCGGCTAATTGGGCGATCTGACTGTTATTTTCATAAAATGGTTCATGATTTTTTGGAAGAATCTGGAGATGGAATGGAACTGACGAAGCAAAAGGAGAAATCGCAATAAAATGATCCGATTCTGCAACCACACGTTCTTCATTATCCTGTTCCTGATAAATTATATCACAGAACAGACAACGCTCCTTATATTGGTAATGCCGCTTGCAATTCTCCAATTTTAGACGAATTTTAATCGGTGTGATCGGCGTGGCTACAATATGGGATAGAGCATGAAAATCTTCTCGGTTCGTCCCTTGCTGCATTTTATGCACCATCACATATCGGAAACGGACATCACGTTTTAAATCGACAATTCGAGTTGCATAGGCTGTCATGACTTTTGTAATGTGGTCCACACTCAAATCTTCAAATGGTAAACCAGTATCATGTGTTTCGAGCACGATTTCATGCGCACCAATGCCATCACACACATCATACAGGCCTTTCCCTCGATTATTTAACGGTCCATGTATTTGTAAAACCGGCTGTTTCCCGGCGATAACCTTAAACAACCAATCGTTAGAATCAGCTGAACGTGATTCACGCATGAGCTCTTCACCAGATTCAATCAGATTAGAAATGGATGATTCATCAGATAAATTTTGATTATTATCAACAGGAAGTAACAACTCTGCCAGTTTTGAATTGTTTTTCATAATTACGGTCCAGCTTCCATTCACGGGATCTCGGCGTAATTCATTTTTATCTCTTTGCATTGATTCCACAGTATTCATCCTTATTATGCTGTATCCGATTGCTTTTGCTCAAATTGAATCCGTATTAAACCAATTCTATTCCTGTTGATACTTTCAACGATAAATTTACAGTTTTTATATTCAATTACTTCATTTTCGATCGGTACAGATCCTGTTAAACTGAAAATAAAACCACCCAAACTTTCAAAGCCTTCGTCTGTTGGCAATTCTAATTCCAGCTCACGATTGAGATCATGCAAGTCAATTTTGGCATTGACGACAACTGTATTAGCATCAATTTTACGAAGCAAGGGAGGTTCATGATCATATTCATCCTGAATTTCCCCAACGATTTCCTCCAGAACATCCTCAAGAGTGACCAAACCGGCCGTGCCTCCATATTCGTCTACAACGATTGCCATATGCAGTTGCTCACTTTGAAAGTCGCGCAACAGATCATCAATCATTTTATATTCAGGCACATAAATGAGTGGGCGTGCAAGCTGTGTAAAATCAATTTTCTCATTTTTACGATGAAGAAAGGGCAAAAGGTCTTTTGCATGCAAAATGCCCAATACTTTATCAATTGAGGTGTCATAAATTGGTATTCTCGTATGCCCTTTTTTCTTTATCAACTCGATAAGTTCTTCCAGAGTCGTATTCTGTTCAACAGCAACGATATCGATTCGCGGCACCATAATCTCTCTAACTTGCGTGTCACGGAATTCGAATATTGAACTTATCATCTCACGCTCTTCCTTCTCAAGAGTACCTTTCTCTTCACCGACTTCAACCAGCGTCAATAATTCTTCCTTCCGAAAGGGAATACTACTGGTACCTATGCCAGGGATTTTCTGAATAAGTCGTGTGAACATATCGAGGATATAGGTGAGTGGTCGAATCAAATTGATGTAAGCTGAAATAAATCCCGACAAAGCGCTGGCAAAATGCAGTGGATTCCTCACTGCAATCAATTTCGGGAACAATTCGCTCAAGATCAATAAAACCATGGTTACGGTAATAACTTCGATTGCTAAAACCAGGGTTTCATTAAGGCTCCAAGCCTGCGCAAATGATGCTGCAACAAGGGCAGCAATTGTCGCCGCTGCAAGATTTGCAATTGTATTTCCGATGAGCAATGCAATTAGAATTTCCTGGATGCGATCGTTTAGCCTCGTTAATCGATAGAGCTTTTTTTTGTCATCGGGATCAAGCTCGGACCGATTTATTTGAGAAATTGAGAGAAATGCAGTCTCAGCCCCGGAAAAAAGTGCGGAAAAAATCACACATAGTGCAAATATGAGAGATTGAAAAAATAAGTACTCAGATTCCAATCGTGTTTTGTGCTCCGAATAGGTTCGAAAGTTTATGAATTTAAGGGGAATTGTTTTAAAAAATGGTTTTCCAACTGATGCATTTGCTGCCTTTTTTCATGTGTTTCATCGGTATACCCGACGAAATGCAACATGGAATGAACAACAAGACGAGCTACCTCATCCTCGTAGGAACAATTAAACATTGCTGCATTGGTTTCTGCCACTTCAGTGCAGATGTAAATATCTGCTATTTCTTTGCCATCAGGGCCAATTCCCAAATTAAACGTAATAACATCCGTATTGGATTTATCCTGTAAATACTGTTCGTGTATATCAATCATTGTTTTGCTATCAACAAAATTGATCGATACGATACATTTATTTTTTTTATACGAATCCCAAACCTTTTGAGCAAGAATTCTAAGATATTTACGGTTTGGCTTTTTCAGGTGTGGATGAATATAAGTCTGTATCATTGCTTTCTTTTTTGTCCTGAATTGGCTCCGAATCGGATGAAACTGGTTTGGTGGCACTGTCACCATTTTCGATACTGGTTGTTTTGCGAATTTTTTGTAATTCGACTTTTTTCTCAATTTTATCCGATTTTACACTTTGGGCAATACCCAATTTTTTATCCTGATCCGGATACTCAATACGACCATGAAAAATTCCCGTAAGTATCTGGACAAAAGCTTCCTTGATCTGGTTTAATTCCCTTAACGTCAAGGGGGATTCATCAAGCTCTGAATTGTTGAAACGCTCATCAATAATATTATTGACAAGATTACGCAAACGGCTTACCGAAGGCTCCTTTAAAGTGCGCGACGCAGCCTCGACAGCATCTGCAAGCATGACAATGCCCGTTTCTTTTGTTTGAGGTTTCGGTCCGGGATAACGAAAATCTATTTTATTAATCTCTTTATTTTCGCTTTTTTCCAGCGCTTTATTGTAAAAGTATGTTACTAAATTTGTCCCATGATGTTCTGGTATAAAAGCTTGTATTTCTTTTGGTAATCCTTGTTCTTGTGCTATCTCTAATCCTCGCTTTACATGGCTAACGAGAATAAGTACACTCATATTGGGCGATAATTTTTCGTGCGGATTACGCCCACCTTTCTGGTTTTCAACAAAATATTCTGGTTTATCCATTTTACCAATATCATGGTAATACGATCCAACCCGAGCCAATAAAGAGTTTGCGCCAATGGACTCAGCTGCAGCCTCCGCCAATGATCCTACCATAATACTATGATGATACGAACCCGGAGCACGTAATGCCAGTTTTCTAAGCACTGGTTTATTCAAATCAGAAAGCTCGAGCAGTGTTGCATCTGTTGTCATTTCAAATAGATATTCAAAAATTACACTCAATCCATAAGTGAGTATAGGAATTAAAAATCCATTTATCATACCAATGAGAAGGTCTTGTGATAGTGTCTCAAATGATGAATATCGCAACAATTCAAGGCCACTTATAGCGACAATATAACCCGTTGTCAACCATAAAATGGATTTAAAAAGCCATGATCGTGAACGCACTTTTTTCACCGATAAGATACTCATCGAACCAACAGATAAGGTTAAAAATGCTGTTGTAAATGCATTTCCTTGCATTCCACCTAATAAAACTGCCAGGGTCACAGTTCCCATGAATGCTAATGATGGATTAAAAAAAATGGTTAAAAGCATCGGTGTTATAGCAATTGGGATAAGGTATTCAGATAATGAAAATTTGCCGATTTGATACGCACTGAACACAACAAGCAAAATTGAAATCAACACCATCAATAACGCTTTCGTTGAATTCATTATTTTACGCTCAGATAGCATCAAATAGGTGAGAAGGAAAAATACCGCAACACTGATAACAATGAGCTTTCCAGTCATAGGTCGAAGAAAGGCCCAATTGCTCACCTCGCCTTCACGACGAGCTTTTTCTTCGGCGAGGGACGTAAGCTTCTGTATATGCTCATCGGTTATACGTTCGTTACTTCCAATAATTTTCTCTTTTTCAAGAACGGTTCCCTTTGCACGTGGTACCCGAGCGATAGCCTGCCGGATTTTCTTTTCGGTTTCCTTCGAATCGTAAAAGATATTGGGTCGAATAATAGCATGGAGTATATCATAACCAGCATGATACATGACTTCATCAGTAAATTGAATTTTGAGTTTAGTTAAAATTTCATCATTCAGGTTTTTCGTGTTTTTATAGACTCCTGCCTGGACAATTTCAACTTCAGATCCCTTTTTCAAAACGATTTGCGCAGGATTATTTGGCAGTTCTTCTGGAGCTATATTCAAAACACCCACTGCAGCAATATCCCGAAGCACAATGAGAAGTTTATCTGTAAACTGTGAAAAAGTAATCGTCATTTCTTTTTTTACGTTTTTCTTATGTTTAAACTGCGATATAAAGAAGTCAAATATTTCAATGGAAGTGTTTATGTGATTATTAGAAAATAGATCGACAAGTTGAAAATGTTTTGTTGAATCGGGAATTTCGGAATTAATTATGATATCAATGGATTTCAATAAACTTTTCAATTGATTTTCAATGCTCTCAAGCACAGTGTCTGACCGTGTAAAATAAGGTAAAACATTGATTCGAGCATTTTCCTTATCCTGATTATACTCTTCCTGTGATTTATTAATTGAGAAAGTAAAGGGGGCTACAATTGGCTCACCAATGTTAATCTCCCCAACTTTTAGATCAGAGAATTCGAAAGATTTTCCACGAGGAAAAAGAAAGAGAATTAAGAGAATAAAGGCAAATACAATCAAAAACTGCGGCAAATATCCAGAATACAGTAATTGAACTCTTTGGCCGTATTTACTTGTAGTATGGCTCAGTGCTTTCCCAAGCTTGTGGTCAGACATTTTTAAGCATCCTGATTTGAAGATTGTTTAAAGGAGTCATAGGCTTTAATAATTTCACGAACAAGCCGATGACGAACAACATCCTGATCGGTCAAGTAAACAAAATCAACACCGGGAACATTTTTCAAGACAGATTGAACCTGGATAAGCCCCGATTCCACATTCGCAGCTAGATCAATTTGCGTTATATCGCCGGTTACGATTGCTTTCGAGTTGACTCCAAGTCGTGTCAGCAGCATTTTCATCTGTCCTGGAGTCGTATTTTGTGCTTCGTCTAAAATAAGAAAGGCACTGTTTAAGGTTCGTCCGCGCATAAATGCAAGCGGTACGACTTCAATAATTCGATTTTGAATATATTTTTGTAGTTTTTCCTGAGGAATCATATCGCCAAGAGCATCATACAATGGACGCAGATAAGGATCGACCTTCTCCATCATATCACCCGGCAAATATCCGAGGTTTTCGCCAGCCTCCACAGCTGGCCTCGTTAATATAATTCTTGAAACAAAACGATCACGCAAATGCGCAACTGCTAAAGCAACAGCCATGTAAGTTTTACCAGTACCTGCTGGACCGATCGCAAAAACCAGATCATTATTATTTACTTTGTCGACGTATTCTGCCTGTCCAAAAGTTTTTGGTTTTATTGCATTGTCTTTAGTATATAATATTGCTGGCCAGTCACCCTTACCATTGGAAGTATCAGTATAGGAATCTTTCTTTCTTAAAACAGAAACTACCGTATCAATGTCACTTGCATAAAGTTCATTATGCTTATTAAATAGAAGAATAAGTTCTGTAAGTAATTTCTCGGCAAAATCAAGCTCCTCCTGCTCCCCTTTTAAGATAATATAATGCCCTCGAACTGCTATTGTACATTTTATTTCAGATGCAATTTTTTTAAAATTTTTATCATTTGCACCTAAAAACTGTGTATAGTCTATTCCTGAAATTTCTATTTGTCGCTCATTCATCCTTGTTTTAATTGCCTCCTTAAAAAAAAAGCTCTTTGATCATGAAGTTTCTCATGCAAGAGCTTATGGCAAAAAAGTAAGTCAGATCAAGAAAAAATTCTTAATCTGACTTTTATGTCAAAAATTTATTCGGGCAGTTTTAAAACTTGGTATGGATAAATCATATTTGGATCGTCGCCGACAACCATTTTGTTTTGCTCATAGATTTGAGTCCATTTTGTCGGATCACCAAGCACGTCATCCATTCCAGCGATCTTGTAAAGATAATCACCCTTTTTAACAAGATATTCACTCGGACCAACACCACGTTGTATTTTGAAAATTTGTTCAGGGTAAATCAAGTTTGGATCTTTAATTTGCTCACGATTGTAAGAATAAATTCTTACCCATTGCATTGGGTCGCCGTAAATATCATCTTTCTTTGCAATTTTCCAGAGATAGTCACCACGAACAACAGTGTATTCATCATACATTGCCTGAGGCATACTATCACGTAAACGTGCAATTTTGCCTTCGAGAGAGGCGACTTTGTTCTGCATTTCAGTTAATGCATAAACTTTGCTGTCTTTCATTCCATTCAATTTTTCTTCAACAGCGTCAATTTCTTTACGACGCTTGAAGAGTTCTTCTGGAGAAAGGGCAGCTAGTCCATCAATTTCGGCTTCAATTGCAGCAAGTTCGCTACGATATGCATCAACAGCATCTTTGCCACCGACGAGATTATAAATCTCATCCCATGCCGCATTAATTTGGCCATCCAAAGCGGCAATTTCATCGTTTATTTTATTTGTTTCTTCTTCACAATTTGTGATCGCAGCCTTTGCATCCACTTCTCTTTGTTGCCATTCTGCAAGTTGAGCTTTATACTCATCCATGGTCATTTCTTGATCCTGGGCAACAGCAGAAGTAGCTAATGAAAAGGCGAAGATTCCTGCGAAGAGAATCTTTGTAAATTTCATGCCAAGCTCCTTAAAACTTTGTTCGCTTTGATTAATCATTAACTACATTCCCAATCGATTCTTTACAGCAGCCATCTCATCTTGCGCTTTCTGGAGATCGCGTTTTTTCTGCTCGAGCTGATCGGATGCACTAGCTTTCGCACTTTCACACTGCTGCAGTTTCTGCTCAGCTGAAAGAGCTGCCTGTTTTGTTTCTTCAAGAAGCTGAAGTTGCTCCGCATTGGGACCACCTCCACAACCTGCGAGTAACATCGACACAGCAAAACCAACTGCGAGCACCCATTGTGACATTTTTTTGGGTGTCATTTGCATGGTAGTTACACCTCCTTCCGGTTCTTCTTCACAAAGTCGTGATTTTTTTTAAATCAAGTTTAGATTATTTTTTTTTACAGATCAGATTGTTTTTTATAGATTAAGCTATAAAAATTCGCAATATAATAACGATTAATTAACTCTTTGTCAAGCAAAAACTTATTACACGGTTAATTTGATCCCGAGTTCTTTTAATTGTTTCTCACTAACACCACTGGGTGCTCCATCCATTAATGACATTGCGCTACTGGTTTTAGGGAAGGCAATCACATCACGAATAGATTTCCGGCCAGCAAACAGCATTGCCATTCTATCAAATCCAAACGCAATGCCACCGTGTGGTGGTGCACCATACTCAAAGGCGTCCATTAAAAATCCAAATTTATTATTGGCCTCTTCGTCAGAAATATTGAGCAGTTTAAACATTTTTTGCTGTAATTCTTTTTTATAAATCCTGATGCTACCACCGGCAATCTCAGTGCCATTTAGCACAAGATCGTATGCCTTTGCACGAACCGCTCCGGGTTCAGTATCAATCAAATATAAATCTTCATCTTTAGGAGATGTAAATGGATGATGACGTGCAACGTAGCGTCCTTCCTCATTATCATACTCCAGAAGCGGAAAATCGGTAACCCATAGCAGGGCGTATTGATTTTCCTGAATCATGCTTTCATCCTGAGCAACACGCAAACGCAAACCACCAAGGACATTGTTGCAAGTTTCTCGCTCATCAGCCACTATCAACAATAAATCACCCGCTTTTGCCCCCATACGCTTGAGAACATCTTGTCGAACTTCCATGCTGAAAAATTTATTTAAATTGCTTTGCCAGTCATCATCCGAGATTTTTATTGGCACCAGGCCTTTTGCACCATTTTGCTTCGCAAAGTCAATAAGTAAATCCTGCTGTTTTCTTGAATAAGAAGCTGCACCTGGTACACAAATTCCCTTAACAGCGCCTTTATTTGCCACGCAATCGGAAAAAACTTTAAAGTCACATGACGCAACTAAATCATTCAATTCTACCATCTCAAGGCCAAAGCGTAAATCCGGCTTGTCAGATCCGTATTTTTCCATCGCTTCGAACCAGGTTAATCGTTGAATTGGAGCAGAGATGTTGATTCCTAAAATCTGCTGCATATATTCTATCATCAAACCTTCAACGAGAGAATAGATATCTTCCTGGTTTATGAAACTCATCTCAACGTCGATTTGCGTAAACTCAGGCTGGCGATCAGCACGTAAGTCTTCATCACGAAAACATTTCACAATCTGAAAATATCGATCAAATCCAGACACCATGAGCAATTGTTTGTATGTTTGCGGGGATTGTGGTAAAGCATAGAATTTGCCATTTTGAACACGACTTGGTACTAGATAATCGCGTGCCCCTTCCGGTGTGCTACGCATTAACATCGGTGTTTCAATCTCAACAAAATTGTGGGTATCAAAAAACTGGCGTGCAATTTGTGCCATTCTATGGCGTAAGATCAAATTACGTTGCATCATTGAACGTCTCAAGTCGATGTAACGATATTTCAAGCGTATTTCTTCGGAAACTTCTACATCTTCATCAAGTTCAAAAGGAGGCGTTTTCGCGCTGTTTAATATTTCGATTTCTTCTGCAACAACCTCGATTTTTCCTGTCGATAAATTTTCATTCAACATATCCGATGGACGTTTTTCAACAAAACCATGGACAGCAATCACGAATTCACTGCGCAAACTTTTTCCTGACTTGTAAACTTCGCCAGCTGAGGGATTAAATACAATTTGCGTTTTACCGTAGCGATCACGCAAATCAATGAATATAATACCACCATGATCTCTTTGACGATCTACCCATCCCATTAACGTGACTTTCTCGCCGTTATGTTCCAAACGCAATTCGCCACATGTATGGGTTCGTTTCTTTAAATTCATGCTCATTTTTATATCAACCTTCTTCAATTAAAAGCGTGTTATTTTGAAAATAAGGATTGACAACATAGTCAATTTTTAATTTAAAAACAAAAGGCTTTTTGTGAGAAACATCCACTATTTTTTGTTCAAATGTTTGACAAAATTAAAGCCAAAGGATCTTCAAAAATTAAAAACTACATTAATCCTGCAATTCATTCTTAATTTTTCAAGGCGGCTAGTCAAAACAAATTTATTTAAATCTTTCCACCCAGTAATTTCGACACAAATTTTCTCGAGCAATAGTTTGTCCTCGAAAACACTATCTACAATAGAAACAATCAAGGTTTGGAGTGGTAATTTTTGCATTATATCAATCGTAAACCACGAATTTTTTACCTTATTTAAATCATATTTATCGAGAATAATCGATATAATTTCATCAGAATGCGCTTCAAATATGTTGTGAACAACATTTCTACTCGCTGAGGGTGTTTGTAATAATATATTCCATGAAATGAGTATTTCAGGACTTTTACTATCTATAAAGCTATCTTTGAGCTGTGAATCTTTTTTTATATTGATTCTACCTGGCCTATCTGGTCTATGCAAATTTGAGGCATTTTCTGCCTGGTCTTTTTTGAACTGTTTGTTTTCACTAATTAAATCGAAAGTCAAGTCTTCTTGTGCTCCTGTATCGTTAATCGATAAAAGCCCAAGAACATTTTGCGCTGCGACCTCTTTGCGTAATTTTTCAGCCAGAGTAGAATTGGGGGATAAAATTTTTTGCGGTGCGGTTACGTGAAGAGTATCCGTGGATATATTATTTTCAAATTTCGAATCTAAAGTTGGAGACCGAAAATTATAATATTTCGAATTTTGATTTAAAACCTCTGCTAGAGAATCAACTTGCTTTGGGAACAGGTCTTCCTGTTCAACCACGTTGCCGTTGTCATTGGATACATAATAAATCCAAAAAGGAACCAATAATGGTGAAAAAACTATGAAAAGAATAAAAATGAATTTTAGATGTTGATATTTCATTATTCCCTGCTGTGCTATTGATTCGCTACGGCAAGATGCATGTTGGCAAAAGTTGCTTTGCCACATGTTTGCATAATTTTAACCAAATCTTTGTAATCCAGGTTTTTATTTGCTTTAATAACAATGGAACCGTTGAATTTGATACCGTACTTTTTTTCCATCTTTTGGGCCTGCAATGCATATTTGTACAAAACTTTATATAATGGAACAACAATGCCCTCAACGACAATAGGAGGTTTGTTGTACACAACATCGTGCATTTCTGCTACCGGTTGTTTTTCCACAAAAATTGTTTCATTCGTCACAACAAGCTCCAGTCCTATATTGACATGATTTTGAAATTTAGCATAGGGAAGTTGCAAATCTTTTTCCTGGGAAAGAAAACGGCCATGTGCGCTGTATGTCTTTAACAAAAAAAGCAAAATTATAATAAAAATATCCATCATCGAGTTCAAATTTAGTTTTGCCTGAACTCGATCAATATTATGCTTTTTTCTTTTTGATGGTTTAAAAGCCACAGCCTACATACCCTACAATATACCAGCACTTAATCTTACATCAGGAAACAGCTCAATAGGAGTATTCTGATCGTCATAGACACGAACAGCATCAATCACATCGATGATGACTTGATATTTTATTCCCGCTGAAGCTTGTAGTGTAATACTGTTCGTGTTTTTATAGTACACTGGTATTTGTTTTTTAATATCATATAAACGGCGTTGCAATTGTTTAAGCGCCTTCCTTCGATCACCATTCAGATAAATTTTGTCCAATACGCCTTTTTCATCGCTCCGTACTACCAACTCATCTTCCATTATGAAGACGGATAGTTCAAAATTTTTCATCCCCTCAAAAGGTAATACGGCAGGCTGGGTCAATGGTCCGGCTACCGGCGGCAAGTTCAATTCAATTGCCCCTAATTTGACATACTCTGCCGAAGAAAGCAAAAGCGGGATCAGTACGACCATTAAATTCATGATAGGAGTCAGATTTGGTTCAGTAGGTTCTATTTCGATACTGCGCCGCTGTGAAGGTTTATATGCCATTTCTGTCCAGACCTAATGATTGCTCGTAATTAAATTTATCAATTTTACTGTATGCTCATCGATTTCATCAATGATTCGAATCGTTTTATTATGCAAATAAGTGTAAATCAAAATAGCTGGAATTGCGATGGCGAGTCCCGCCAGGGTCGTATTCATCGCAGTGCTGATGCCATCAGCGAGGAGTCGGGATTTTTCCGCAGCATCGATCCCAACAATGGAAGCAGAACGGAAAGCAATAATTAACCCCCAAATGGTTCCCATAAGCCCGATAAGCGTAGCGACGTTTGCAATCATTGCCAAAAAACCAGTGCGCTCCTGCAATTTAGGAATGACTTCGAGTGTCCCTTCATCCACAGAATTTTGTATGGTTCGAAAATCAAGCTCTCCCCCATGTGCCATGGGGCGTAGGCCAGAGGCTACAACGCGTGCCAAAGCTTTATCCGGAGCTGAATCACAGAGGTTTAGGGCTTCTTTGTACTGTCCTGCCTGAACAAGGGATCGTATTTTTCCCATAAATCGGGGTGCATCAATGTTTGATCGTACAATAATATAATAAGATCTTTCAACTGCAATGGCTACCATTACCGCTGCAACTGCAGCCAGTACCCACATGTACAAAAACGCGCTCGATTCCGTTGAAAACCCGGCTAATATTTCACTCATTTTACTTCGACTTTTCTTTCTGTTTGCGTGGTTTGGGTTTGTATTGAATTTTATTCATCACTGTCACGGGATTAAATTTTTCATCGTCCAACCATAGCTCCGGTAACGATAACTTTGTATCCTTTTGAATAGAATCAACTTCAATAAAATCCGTTGAAAGCAAAAACTGAATGTGCTGCATTAAAAGAGATGCAGGTTTTTCCGTAAGGAGAAAAAGTTCCATTTCAATTTCACCAAGGTCGATTTCCTCCTGTATCAAGGTATCAAGTGCACCTGAAGTGAAAAATGACAAAGAATCCACCTGTGCACGCAAATCAGTATTACCGAAAACAACCAAAAGACCAATTGTTACACACGCACTGAACGACATTGTTTTCCCATAATTCTTCGCCACTAATTCTTTACTCCATTCCAGTTTTCAACTTGAAACACGGTTAAAAGAAATGTAAAACCATGCTGAGGCCCCTGTTCATTCAGGTGAACGCAAAAATGGTTATCTGATTGTTTAATAAAATCTGTCACATCAATTTTATTTTGTTGAATAAATGCAGCTTCGCCAATTGCCAATGTCCTATCGTTTATCTTTATTTTTATCGGAACTTCTGCATCAACTTCCAATAATGCTTTCACTGGAAAACCGGGAATAAAGACATGATCCGAAAAATGCGTCACCTGAGCAGAATTTTTTGGTCTTTTCCTCGAGGTAATTGTGGTATCAGCATCAAATTTTCGTACAGTTTTTTCATGTTTCTGCGGAGATAATTGTATAAACTTTGCTCCCGTTCCCCAAAGAGCAAAACTATCGGGTTGTTTTTCAACAAGGGACAACAAATCGGAAGTGTAATTAAAGCACTGCATAGAATCCGAATTATGTGCTAACCAGGTTTTATCACTCACGATTTGATCTTGAGTTACAATCAAATCCAGTTTTTTGCCAAATCTTTCCGGTTGTCGTCGCAAAAGAATCCTGCAAATTTTTTCCAATTCATCCGTCTGTGCATGAGTTTCTGAAAGATTTTCATATGCTGAGTAATAAGCTTGCAATGTAATTTCATTAAGTACTGCAATATGTTCACGTTGAGAGAGTATTTTATCCTCAGAGTCTGTTTGAATTGAAGTGATCGAAAGCAAGTTTTCCATACGGACATGCAAAGAATCAAGCATTACGGCCATTTTGAAAAAGAGATCACTCTTCTCCTTCGCAAGGTCCGTATCGCCATATCCACTCACTGAGCATGAATCCATGACCAGACTGTTGAGCGAGGCAATGCAGACGCTTATATTTTCATCCAATCTCTCAACATCCGGTTTGTTATTGTCCGAAATCGCAATTAATGAAGTCCAGAAACGAGTGATCATGTTTTGCAAATAGTGAATTTGTTCAAAAATGACTTCTGTGCGATAGGCAAAAATGCTGCTTGATTGATTGAAGGATCCATGTGTTTCGCCATTACGCAAAACTGGAGAACCCGCTGCTTCTTCTGCACTTAGTGCGTATTTTAGCGATTGGGAGATCATCGGCAAAACGAGTTTATGAAGCACCTGTTGTCGATATTCAAGTTGAGCGATAGCATCACCCATTTGTTGATCAGCATTTTTCCAGATCACTTGGGCCAAAGTCAATTTACTTGTGGCGGCTTTATTGTAACATGTAATAACCCGAAACCTTGCATTCTGATAAAAATCATCTGTATTCATGTCACGATTGGCACCCTGAAAGTGTTCTATGCCACTCATTATCTTTTTATAGGAAGTCACTGCACGATCATAAAGATTGACAGCGACGTCTGTGGCTTCTTGCAAAGTAGGAACGTGTTCATCAGCTGATAAAAAATGGAACGGTTGAGCTAACAAGACGTCAGAAAAGTGCTCATAACATTGGCCAATTTTGTAAATGGCTTCTTGTGCATGATCGTTCTCAATTTCAACAAGCGCTGAATAGATCTTTATTAACTCCAATAATTGCTTTTGAAATCTTCGCCTCTGCTGCTTCAAATCCGGTCCATCGATTGTTGTTGTAGAAAGAAACCGATTTAGCTTCATTTCCG
This sequence comes from Deferribacteres bacterium, assembly GCA_020633655.1. Taxonomy (GTDB): domain Bacteria; phylum Zhuqueibacterota; class Zhuqueibacteria; order Zhuqueibacterales; family Geothermadaptataceae; genus Bioreactorimicrobium. The sequence continues at coordinate 313,271 of JACKDF010000007.1, read as the reverse complement.
CATTTTGATAATCATCCTCAGCCCTTGAATTCAGATCAGCAGGATTCTCTTTTGATAGAATTTGTTCCTCAATACGTGCTCTCTCTCTCCTGAGGGAAATAGAACTTGAGTCCGTCGAAAACCAATTTAAATACTGCTGTACTTCGTCGACAAATTTGACATAGGCAGTTGTGTTCCCCGAATTTTCTGCAGAGAACAATATTTTCTGCAAACGTTTAGCCCATCCACTTTGCAAATTTTGTCGCACACCTGGATTTGAAACACTTTGCAACAAGCTTTCCAACAGCGAAGAATTGGGCAATTCCAATATACTGGAAGAAAGATAGTAGTGCGCGGTTGGAATTAAATCTGAGGCCGTCGAATCGAGTTCTGCATTACCATTCGGAAAATTTTCATGTGCCTCTAATAAATCAACAAAGGACTTTATTGCTGCAGCAAATTGATGCGTTTGATAAAAGCTGATTCCCAGGTGAAATTGCGCATGCAATCGAAAATTTTCGGGAACAGAATTGAAAATGAGCTTATAATAATTTATTGCCTGAGCAAAATCACCTTGCTGAAAATAAGTTTCAGCTAACTGAAAAGTCGCGATCCCCTTAAACGCACTTTCAGGAAATTGTATGAGGAAAGACTCCAGGCTTTGATTTTGATCCTGTTTTTCTCCCAAACAATCTAACAGAACAAAAGCAAAGTATGCTTTATCTGCAAGCGCGCTCCCGGGAAGAGTTTCAGCAAACCGGGAAAAGGAATGCCGAATTCCCTCAAGATTACAGGATACCAGTTTAAGAGAATCATCATAACAAGAAATATTATTGCGTAAATCATAGACGGCCAATTGCAATTCCGCAATTCGAAGCCAATAATCTTCAGCAAACAACGAAACAGGTAGTTCGAGTTTTGAACTCATTTCATTTTGCGAATGTGCTAATAATATATTTCTAAAAACAGGGGGGACACGGAGCACAAAAAAATGCGCCATTTGGAGCAGTTTTTCAGATGCGATCTGTTTTTTATTAGCTATTTCATTAAATTCGAATTGGGTATTTTTCTCTGGTTCTACGCCATCGACATGAGAACGTGCTGTATTCCAGGTATTTAAAATTGCTTGTAAACTATCCCGAGCCTCCGTCACCCGACCAAGAGCCGCGTTACATTGGGCTGCCATTACAGTTGAGGCAATAGAAAACTTAAAAGCGTTCTTTGATTCTGCCGTGCCAACAATATTATAACTCTGGTGCTGTATCGTGTAAAAACAAGCAAGAGCAGAGACAAAACCATGCTCTTTATAGTACAGCATCCCTAATTTAAACAGAGCAGTATTATTCCAGAAATTTTCAAAAGCTGATCGGTTGCGCGACAATTTGCTGTTGGTGAAGGTATTCAATACATTTATAGCCGCGTCGATTTGGTGCTTCTCAGCAAGAATATCTGCATAAAAAATAGTCGCAGGTGCATAGTACCGCGACTTTTCAGGAATTTCTCTCACATAGTTACTTACATCATCAATTAATTTCATCTGAGCTGCTGCGACGGTGGCAATATAGAACAAACGCGTACGAAGGTTTTTGGAAATTTCATCCTCATGTGCCTGCATTATTTTTATTGCAAATTCATACTCCTCCAGCCAATCATTCTGTACAATAAGCGTGAAAAATCGTTCCAGGCTTAAATAATAAATTTCATCGGTGGCAGAAGAATCAAGAATACACTTATAGGTTTTACGTGCGCTCTCCGATTCTCCAAGGGAAAACTGACACGCCGCAATCAGATAATCGATATAATTGAGATTTTGAAAATACCCTGTGTAGCATGTTCGAATCGATTGCAATCTTATAAGTGCCGATTCATATTTTTTAATACCAATTTCTTCACGTGCGACAAGAAGCTCTTTTTCGAAAGTGTTTTTTCTCCACTTTTCCGATAACGTTTGAATTATTCGATTTTTCAATCCATGGAAATGTTCCAATTGCATTTGCACTTTGATAGAAATTTGATCAACACTTGTAGTGTAGGCATAAAATTTTGATAAGTCGACATCCTCGGTCGCAAGAAAATTCTGTAAAAGTACTCCTGTTGCATCCCGGCTTTCGAGAAGCATTATTTTGAATTCCTGCAATTGGGAGTGAAGATGTGGTTCATTTTTGCTTTCCAGTAAATCAAGAAAATACTCACTCTGGTCAACCATGAATACCTGGGCTGTCCAAATCGAAAAAAGTTTTTCAACGGAATCACATGCTCTTTTCTCAATTTGCTGCGAGGGAGATAGATGTGCCGCGGTCAATGGGGATTGTTTCCAAGGCAAAGTTAGAGATAAAATGATGATGGACAAAATAAAGTACTTTTTATTCATTTGTTGCAGGGGTATTCGAAAGACAAGGGAATTTTTTGAAAAAATCAATCTGTCGATAAAAAAGCACGAAAACATAACTTTTAAATATTCATTTTATATAATTCTTATATCACTTGCCATACATTCACAAGGTGTGAAATATCATTTTGAGAAGAAAACACAGTGAGGATATCAATTAAATATTGGGCCAGTGATGCAGAAATAAACTCGGAAATAGTGCCTAATAATACCTGCAGAATGGGTGGGCTACAGAAGTTTTGGTAGAGGTTTTAAGCAAAAAAAAGCCCCTTTCAAAAAAAGGGGCTTTTCTCAACTACTATAGTTTCTTTTTTGCGATGGCCATTCGATTAAAACCACGAGCCAGCGCTGCATGAGCTCGATCAATATCCCATGTTTTACGGCCTTCTTCAATACGTTTTTTTGCCCGGGAAATTGCATTCTCAGCGCGATTAACATCAATATTAGCAGCAGATTCAGCTGTTTCAGCTAAAACGGTGATTTTATGAGGCAATATTTCTGCGAATCCACCCGATGTGGCGAAGCGCTGTAAATTAGCATCACCAACACCCTTCAGCTTAATTTCACCGACTTGCATCGCAACGACATAAGGCGCATGGCGTGGTAAAACGCCGAAATATCCTTCCACACCAGGAGCGATAAAAGATTCAACAGATCCGCTATAAACCTTACTGGTTGGCGTAATGATTTCAACCTGGATATTTTCTTCAGACATAATATTTATTCAGTTAATAAATGAAATGATTATTGCATTTTCTTCGCTCTCTCGAGCGCTTCATCAATGGTGCCAACCATGTAAAATGCTTGTTCCGGAATATCATCATATTCGCCTTCAACAATACCTTTGAAGCCGCGAATCGTATCTTCCAACTGTACATAGCGCCCCGGTGAGTTTGTGAAAGCCTCGGCAACGAAAAATGGCTGAGACAGGAATCTCTGGATTTTTCGTGCACGGTTCACAACCAGCTTATCTTCATCAGAAAGTTCTTCCATGCCAAGAATAGCGATAATATCCTGCAGATCCTTAAATGTTTGCAAAATACTTTGCACTTTTCTGGCTGTATCGTAATGTTCCCGCCCGACAACTTGCGGATCAAGAATTCTGGAGGTTGAATCGAGGGGATCAACAGCAGGATAAATTCCAAGTTCAGCAATTTGTCGTGAAAGCACCGTCGTCGCATCCAGGTGTGAAAATGTAGTGGCTGGTGCAGGGTCTGTTAAATCGTCCGCAGGAACATAAACTGCCTGAACGGAAGTAATCGATCCTTTTTTTGTCGATGTAATTCGTTCCTGCAAATTTCCCATTTCCGTTGCCAAAGTCGGCTGGTATCCTACAGCTGATGGCATTCGACCAAGAAGAGCTGACACCTCAGAACCTGCCTGGGTAAAACGGAACATATTGTCAATAAAAAGCAACACGTCTTTCCCTTCCTCATCACGGAAGTACTCGGCCATAGTTAGAGCTGATAAACCAACCCGCTGACGAGCACCCGGTGGTTCGTTCATTTGGCCAAAAACGAGGCTTGTTTTGTTGATAACGCCAGATTCGGTCATTTCAAGCCACAGGTCATTTCCTTCACGTGTCCGCTCACCCACACCTGCGAATACTGAATAGCCACCATGTTCAGTAGCGATATTGCGAATAAGTTCCTGAATTAAAACTGTTTTACCGACACCAGCACCACCAAAAAGACCGGTTTTTCCACCTTTTGTGTATGGCTCAAGCAAATCGATAACTTTAATTCCAGTAACAAGGATCTCCGAACTTGTAGACAGATCTTCAAAGGCCGGTGGTTCACGATGAATCGGACTCCGTTTTTTCACTTTCACATCGCCCATGCCATCGATAACATCACCGGTGACGTTCCATAAACGGCCCAAGGTTTCTGAACCAACAGGCACAGTGATCGGTTGACCAGTATTGATGACCTCCTGGCCACGCACGAGACCGTCCGTACTGTCCATCGCAACGCAACGAGTTACTTTTTCACCCAGGTGCTGCTGAACTTCAAGAACGAGGCGGCCCTCGTCACCACGATCAACTTCCAGTGCAGTCATGATTTCAGGAAGATCGCCATCGTGAAATGCGACATCGACTACCGCGCCGATTACCTGGGAAATTTTACCTTTATTCATACAAACATTCCTCTAAGTAAAGCTTTTTGCATTTATTTTAGCGCTTCTGCACCACCGACAATTTCACTTATTTCACTCGTAATCGCTGCCTGGCGGGCTTTATTATAATGTAAAGTCAAAGAATCGATCATATCCTGTGCTGCATCGGTTGCAGATTCCATTGCCACCATACGTGCACTTTCTTCTGCTGCATAAGATTCCAGCATAGCCTGCCATATTTGAATATTTACGGCACTGGGGCACAAATGATCGAGCATCTCCACAGGTCCAGGTTCGAACAAATATTCACCTTCATTTTTATGACGCTCTGTTTCAGCTTGTACTATTGGTAAACATTGATTTACATGAATTTCGGTTCGAATTGCAGATTTTGCGGAAGAGTAAATAACCTTTACAGCATCGGTTCCTGCATCAAGAAAATTTCCTTGAACCATTTTAGAAATTTCTAATGCATCCTCAAATTTCAGCGTTTTAAAAATATCTCTATAGGCCTTCGTAACAGGAAAATTGCGGCGCTTGAAATAATCTGCGCCTTTCTTGCCAACGGCGATGATATTTACTTCAAGCCCCTCATCCCGATCCCTTGCAACCAGGCGTTGTGTCTCTTTGAATACATTGGAATTAAAACCACCACAAAATCCACGGTCTGCGGAAACAATAATATATGTGATGTGTTTTACCCTATCACGCTTTTGGAAAAAAGGATTTAACTCCACATCGACATTTGCAGCAACCCGAGCGAGTACGTCAGACACGCCCTGAGCATAGGGTCGAGCTTGATCAACGCGTTCCTGAGCGCGGCGCAACTTTGCGGCTGCAACCATTTTCATAGCCTTAGTAATCTGCTGTGTCTTCGCAACCGATGTTATACGGCGGCGTATATCTCTTAATGTTGCCACGATTATTTCGCCTCAAACATTTTCACAAACTCAGCACACATTTTTTGCAATCTTTCACGAATATCATCTGTAATGGCTTTTTTCTCAGCCAAATCTTTCAAAATATCCGGATAATTTGATTCAACAAAGGAGTAATAATCTGCCTGCATCGAACCAAGTTTGGCAACTGGAACTTCATCCAGGAAACCTTCAGAACCGAGGAAAATCAGGAGAACTTGTTTTTCAACACTCAATGGCTCATACTGCGGCTGTTTCAGTAACTCAACCAATCGTTCTCCACGACGCAATTGTTGCTGCGTTGCTTTATCCAAATCGGAACCAAATTTAGCAAAAGCCTCCAATGCACGATACTGCGCCAGATCGAGACGCAAACTACCAGCAACTTGCTTCATCGCTTTAACTTGCGCATTACCACCGACACGTGATACGGAAATACCGACATTGATTGCAGGACGTACGCCGGAGTAGAATAAATCGCTTTCAAGAAAAATCTGTCCATCTGTAATTGAGATAACGTTGGTGGGAATATATGCAGAAACGTCACCAGCTTGTGTCTCAATAATTGGTAAGGCAGTCAATGATCCACCACCCAATTCATCACTCAATTTTGAGGCACGTTCAAGTAAACGTGAGTGCAAATAAAAAACATCACCAGGATACGCTTCACGGCCTGGCGGACGCCGTAAGAGAAGGGATACCTGACGGTATGACCATGCATGTTTCGATAAATCGTCATAAATGACAACACAGTGCTTGCCATTGTCGCGGAAGTATTCACCAATTGCAGCACCGGTATAAGGAGCAATAAACTGCATCGGCGCAGGAGAAGCAGCTGGCGCATTAACTATAATCGTATAATCCATCGCACCATTTTCTTCAAGCACACGCATTACGTTTGCAATACTGGAATTTTTCTGACCAATACCAACATAAATACAATAGACATCCGTATTTTTTTGGTTGATAATAGTATCGATTGCAACGGCTGTTTTACCGGTCTGACGATCGCCAATAATTAACTCACGTTGTCCACGACCAATTGGCGTCATGCTGTCAATCGCTTTCAGGCCGGTCTGCAGAGGCTCTTTAACTGGTTGTCTTTGTACAACCCCAAGGGCCTTGCGTTCAAGAAGACCGGTGTGTTTAGTATTAATGGGGCCTTTTCCATCGATTGGTTGGCCAAGGGAGTTGACAACTCTACCAAGCATGGCTTCACCAACGGGAACAGACATAATCTTGCCGGTGCGTCTGGCCGTATCACCTTCCTTAATCGCCATATCTGAGCCGAAGAGAACACAGCCAACATTGTCTTCTTCGAGGTTGAGTGCCATACCAAAAACACCTCCAGGGAACTCAACGAGCTCACTCGACATAACGTTTTCGAGGCCATAAACACGAGCGATACCGTCACCAACCTGGATAACCTCACCAACTTCGCTCACATCGACGGATTTTTCAAAGCCCTCAATCTGTTTTTTAATTAACGAAGTAATTTCTTCAGGGCGGATTTCCATGCTAAACTGTTCCTCCTTACATTGAAAAACCTCTGCATGGGTGATTTTCACACTATTTTTCCAATTTAATTATTTAGAATTGGAAAAGAGCACCGCATCCTTTTCTACTAAAAGGAATTAGATTGGTATCGCGATAATAACCAGTCAACCAATACGGCACTGAACCGGAAAATCATTTTGTGAGAGTATTTATTAAAATGATTCTGCTAAGCCTCAGCCAGCAATCTTCTTTCTAATTGTTTTACATGACTACGCAGGCTGTTGTCATAAATTTTGCCACCAACCTTCAAAATAAGTCCACCAATAATGGCCTCTTCCACTTCATTTTGCAAATCGACTGTTGCATTAAATTGTTTGGCCAGCGCATTATTCAGGTTTTTCATCTCTGCTTTATTGATTTGTTTTGCAGAGATGACCACTCCTCGAATTTTATTTGCGTGAGAATCATAGAGGACATTAAATTCTGTTGCGATTTCTGAGAAAATATGTTGCCGCCTTTTTTCCAGCAAAAAGGCAAGAAACCGATTGAATAACGGAGAACACGCCTTCACCAGAGCTCGTTCGAATACTTCGATTTTTTCTTTTATTTCTCTCTCGGGGGAGAATAAAAAATGTCGTATTTCTGAATTCTGGGAAATGGTTGCATTAAACGAATTCACATCTGCGGCGACCTGGTCTATGACTTTTTTCTCTTTTGCTAGCTCGAATAGAGCTTTTGCATAACGCCGTGCAAGAACAACAGCCTTCAATTTAGTTCTCCTAAATCCTTAAAGGATTGACTTACTAACTGTTGGTGCTCTTTTTCAGAAAGAACCTTGCCAATAACCTTCGTCGTTGCGCTTATCGAAAGCTCAACAGCTAATTTACGAATTTCATCCAGAGCTTTCTCTTGCTCAAGTTTTATTTCTTTTCCGGCTCTTTCAATCAGAGTCGCCGCTTCATTCTTTGCGTTAGCAATGATTTCTTCATGCATTGAATCTGCGGTTTTTTTACCTTTTGCAATAAGCTCTTGAACTTCCTGTCTCGCTTGAGCAATCATTTCCTCGTTTTTCTTCAGTGCTTCTTCAGCATTTTTTTGTGCCGTTTCCGCCTTCTCGAGAGAATCTTTCAAGCGAGCTTCTCGTTCATCCAGGACCTCACCGACTGGTTTCCAGACAAATCGACCTAAAACAATATACAATATTGCAAAGGTAATAACTGTCCAGAACATGAGTCCTGTATCTGGAGTTAATAAATCCATTTTGTAAACCGTTATTTAAGGGTTAACATGAGACAAACAACAAGGCCAATAACAGCAACACCTTCAATAAGTGCAGCGGTAAGAATCATTGCACCACGAATATCGTTTGCTGCTTCAGGTTGGCGAGCAATTCCTTCCATTGCGGCTGCTGCCAGACGACTAATTCCCAAACCTGCGCCAATTACTGCGCCTGCAATACCAAGACCTGCTGCCAAATAGGCCAATGCTACAGATTCCATGAAACCTCCTCAGAGTATTATGATTTTTGGATTATATATTAAAATTCATTTAATGATCTTGATGTACGGATGCTCCAATAAAAACACCGGAGAGCAACGTAAAAATGTATGCTTGTAAAAATGCCACCAGTACCTCTAGAATACCAATCGTTGCCGCAACGATTACGGGTGCGGGAGCGATATAATAGCTTTTAAAGGTAAATACAAGGCCAATTAAAGACAAGATAGTTATATGACCCGCTGTCATGTTTGCAAAAAGTCGCATGGTTAATGCAAAATGTTTTGCTAAAATTCCTAATATTTCAATTGGAAAAAGTATTGGAATGAGCCATCCGGGTACGCCACCAGGAATAAGACCTTTCCAGTATCCGAAAAAACCGTGATGCGCAAAACCTGCCCCAAGCACCATTGAAAGGGTGAGCAAAGTCATTGTTGCGGTGACTGAAATATCGCTGGTAGCTGCAGCTCCTCCGGGTACAAGCCCCATCAGGTTGTTCGTTAAAATAAAAAAGAAAACTGTGAGCAGATATTTTTCAAACTTTTTGCCTTCTTTACCAATATAGTTGTAAATAATATCTTGGCGTAAAAATTCAACCATCGCTTCAATCATGTTCGCAACTCTTCCCCGAGGAACAATGTGCCGTTTGCGAAAAAGGGGTGTCAAAAAAATCAACAGAATGGCAGTCGCGACCCACATCCACATTGTGTGAAAAGAAATACTCAAGTCAATACCAAAAACAGTCGGTAAGTGAATGATATCATGATCGAGTATATGATGCATAATGTCGTTGTCACCACCTGCATGACCTTCTGATGGATCTGTTGGTAAAGCAGTCATCATTAAGCTATAAAAAAACATCATTTGTGGTTTCCACTTGCTAAAATATTTTTCTGTAAAAATCGAATTTCAAACCACTGAAGGAAAAAATAGTAAAGCAACAACGCAATGAGAAATTCAGCAATTCTTAAATTTGTGAGTTTCACAACAAAAATAGTAACGGCTGTAATTATGGCAAGACGAAATCCCATGCCAGCGAGTAAAATTTTCATCATTTTGTTGTTGGATTTTTCGAGAGCCTGCTGGTTGAAAAAATAAGCTACAAGAATATTGAAAACACCAACCAGACTTCCGTAAAAAATTGACCAAAACGAAAGTCTTCCTAACATCTGCCATACAGGAAAAGCAATTAACGCCAAAAATATTATGCTATACAGCAATACGTTAATTGTGAATCGATAAAAATCAATCATCCTCTTTTTCTTTATCAGGTATATTACTTTTAGCTTGGGGTGGATAAATGGCTCGATACAGAGCAATAAACCCACTCGCAAAACCATAGAAAACCCCAACAATCATAAAGAGAGGAAAAAACGAAAATTTTTGGTCAAGCCAATAACCAATCCCTGATCCAATCAAGATAGAAAAAGCAAAACGTAAGCCCAGGTCAGTATACTGTATTGGACCGGATATTCGTTTTTTATTGGGATTATCCGTATTGCGACCTAACTTTGTTTAATAGGTTCCTTTTTCGGTGCGGAACTTGGTCCACTCAATAGAGATTTTCCAGCTACATTTGTTGCACTTGAATCCTTTTGTCCCATAGAACAAACACCTTCAAAAACAGCGCCTTCTTCTATAACGAGCTTGGCCGTTTTTAATTCGCCCTGGAAAAGGGATTGCGCTTCAAGCACAACTTTTCCACTTGAATGGACCTTGCCCTGAACTTTACCGCCAACTATAGCATTTTTCGCTGTTACCTCTCCCTCAACTTCACCATCTTTACCAACGGTAAGGGCGTCAGCCGTTATAATTCGCCCTTTAATTTTACCATCTATTCGAATACTGCTTTCAACTTTAAGTGTGCCTTCAAAGAAGGTACCTTTGCCAATGATTGTGTTTAAATTTCCAGTTCTTTCCATAGTTCCGTTTTCCTTTTTCCCCAACATTGTTCACCTCTTTTCTATGTTGACTATTCGGTGCTGTAAAAATGTCATTCCGTCTGAAGCTCCAGAATAAATTCTCGTGGGTCAACCGGTTTTCCATCTTTCCATATTGCAAAGTGTAAATGAGGGCCAGTACTTTGTCCTGAATTTCCCAACAAGGCTATAGGATCATTTTTCTCGACATTCATCCGCTCTGAAACAAGGATGCGATTATTATGTCCATAAAAAGAAAACATATCATCGCCGTGACTAATAATAATTAAATTGCCAAGAATGGAAGTCCAACCAGCAAATATCACGACTCCGGAGCCAGCAGCTTTTATTTCACTCCCAACCTGACCCGCAATATCAATCCCAAAATGTTGGTTACTAAACAACCATGACCGCATTTGAGGTCGAAATGAATCTGTGACATGTCCTTTATCGACGGGAAGTGCCGTTGGAATATTAGGTGTATATCGATTTAAGGCTCGCCTTTTTTCAATATGCCACGTGGGATTATTCTCAAATGGTTTTAAATCGTCATCAGCGGACATTGCCGGTTCATCTTCTGATGTTTCTAAATCCATTGTTCCTGCTGATTCAAGGCCGTTATCATTGAAATCTCTATAAGCGGCTTGCAACCTGCTTTTGCTCACACCCAACGCGGCAAGAAGTTTTTCTTGCAACTGCCTATGTGATTCAACTTGTTGCTCAATCTGGTAAATACGTCGATTATCTTTTAACAGTCGAACATTATTTTCAAGCAATTCGGTGTTTTTTTCAGATATTTTATACCATTTATAATAGGCAAAACCACCAAGCAAGGCATGAACGATTCCAACAAATGCGAAAACAAGAATAAACTTCACTGTTCCCATGCTCAAACGAAAAGAGTACGGTTCTGAATTTCCTTCAGGAATAAGCAAAATGGAAATATTCCGTTTATCCTTTTTATTCAAAACATCATCCTCATTTCAGCAGTGTCGGCTGTTCAAACATAGTTTTCAGTATAAAAACGAAATTGATAAAAGTCAATTAAAATTATAAAAACAAACTTGTCAATTATTGTTCAAAATCAGGTCCACAATACGCTCAAAATCATTCTCAGAGTAAAATTCCAGTTGGATATTGCCGGCTTTCCCTTTTAGACTGATATGTACCTGCGAACCAAAATGCTGGCGAAGTCGGTCTTCCAACTCTTTTACTTCCGGAGGCAAATTCGATTTAGGTTTATTTTTGCTGGAATCACCTGCATCCCGGCTTGCTTTAACGAATTGTTCAGCTTGCCTAACGCTCAGTCCACTTTTAACTATTTTTTTCCAAAGCGTCATTTTTGTTGAATCATCATCGCAACTCAAAATGGAACGCGCATGCCCGGCACTAATTTCACCACGGACGACACTTTCCTGGATAATTTTTGGCAATTTGAGTAATCGTAAAAAATTGGCAACCGTCGCGCGCTCTTTGCCCACGTTTTTTGCAACTTGTTCCTGTGTGAGATGACATTCATCAATTAACCGCTGATAAGCCAGTGCTTCTTCAATCGGATTCAGATTTTCCCGTTGTATATTTTCAATCAACGCGAGTTCCAGCATTTCTTCATCGTTATCTACACGCAAGACAAACGCTGGAATACCCTCCAATCCTAATTCCTGCACTGCACGCAATCTTCGCTCCCCAGCAATGAGCTGATAACCGTCTCTAAAAGGTCGGACTGTAATAGGAGTGATGATTCCTTTTTCTTTAATAGATTGCTTTAAATCCTCAAGCGCAACAGGATCAAATTCAGTTCGAGGCTGGAAAGGATTGGGAGAGATTGAGGAAATTTTTATATCGGTGAGACTTTCGGATTGTTGTCCGGTGCCAGGTTCAGGAATGTCCGGAATGAGTGCCGACAGTCCCTTTCCGAGTCGTTTGGTCGCCATTCTGTAAAACCTCTTCTGCTAAACTCATATAATTTTCACTGCCCTTGGAGACAGCATCATACAACACGATTGGCTTACCAAAACTTGGCGCCTCACTCAATCTTACATTTCGCCCAATTACAGTTTTAAATACTTTATCATCGAAAAATTTACGAATATCATCAGCAACCTGTCTGCTCAAATTCAACCTGGGATCAAACATTGTTAACAATACACCCTCGATCTCCAATCGCGGATTGAGTACTTTTTGTACACGGCGAATAGTATTAAGCAGCTGACTTAAACCTTCCAAGGCAAAATACTCACACTGAATTGGAATTAAAACGGAATCGGCAGCTGTCAAAGCATTCAATGTAAGCAAACCAAGCGAAGGCGGGCAATCTATAAAGATATATTCATACTCTTTTGCCAAATTTTTTAAAGCGTTTTTTAAAACGTGTTCTCTCGACATTTCACCCACAAGTTCAATTTCTGCAGCTGCTAACTGGTTATGCGAGGGCACAAGTTCGAGAAAGGAGAGCTCTGTCGAGCAAATCACATTATTTATATCTTCTTTATCTATAATAACTTCATAGATGCTTTTCCTTGTCCCCCGCGAATCATATCCCAAACCGCTGGTCGCGTTCGCCTGGGGATCGATGTCGATGGTGAGCACGGAATGCTCGGCAACAGCAATACTGGATGCCAGATTAACCGCTGTCGTCGTTTTACCGACGCCACCTTTTTGATTCGCAATTGCGATTATTTTTGCCATAAATTATTCCTTAATACATCATCAAATACCTGATAAGGTTGACCATTCCCCAAGTGCAACCTTCACATTTCCTCTACAATTTATTGGAAAATTGGGTATCACTTTTACGCGTAAGCTTTCCCGAAAAGAGAGCGAAAAGAGGGGCTAAGATAAACTTTCAACTTCTGAAAATCAAGCGCTTTTTAGCAAGTAAAACAGAGAATTACAGCCTTGTCAAATAAAGTTGTTTTATTTACTTATCACAGGTAATTTAATGACTAATAATACTCATAGGAGTTAAAATATGAACGACCACTGCGTCGTTCGTACTTTATATCTTGCAGCATTTGTGATTTAATATTTATGCGAAAATAAAAGCCTTTTGAAACACCAATCGGGTACCAATTGAAGGAGGCTTCCCAGCAGTGCAAATCCCGATAAATCGACCAGCTTTGCTGAACAACCTGCTTTTGCTGTAAATCAAGTTGCCCAGAAAAAGAGACTCGCCAATTTCTTGAGAGTTGGAGTTTTGCATTGCTAATGCGAAGATATGTTGTTTTCGTTTTATTCTCGGGATTTGCATAGTTGAGATTATACCGCAAGGCAAAACTCGCCGACCAGGATAAATCACCCTGGCCGCCGGGCGTTGAATTGCCCTCAGCCAATCCATCAAAACCGGGATCCAGCATATCATCAGGTTCATTCCTGGAAGCTGTCGCCTGCAATCCCTTTCCTTTTAATGAAAAAGATGCGTCAAGATTTACATTCGTTAATCGCATCCATTTCAGCACATTGCTTTTATTAGAATCGAAAAGATAACGATCACTTTCAAAATTTGTCTCAGGATCGAAAGCATAAGGACTGTGGCTCATCGAGGTAGTAAATCGCAGGTTTGAACCTGGGTTGGCATTAATGCGCGTTGAAATTACGCTGAGTTTTTTACTTTCTGCAGCCAAATTATAACTGCCACTTACTCCGGCATTAAATAGCCGAATCTTTTTTTCTTCGTCGCCAGCTTGCACCTTTGCTTGAAAATCATTATCAACACCAAATGTAATGCTGCCACGTTTTTGATTTGGCGTACCACTGAATCGATCTTTACGCTGGGTTACACCATTCGAATCGATAACATCCGTATAATACCCCCAGCGTTCAGTCGAAAAATCCGGTGCGTAGCTAAATCCAATTCGCGGTTTGACAACATGTCGAATTGCTTTCAGTGAACCGATGTTTGGTTGAAAAAGGCCATAAAGTTCCGTGTTTGCGGTTGCACTGTAGTTAAATGTCATCCTGCGGGCAAAATTTTTCTGTTCGCTGCGCTCCAGAGTTACATTTTCATAAGCGTATTCACGATCAAACCAATTTTCCTGAAAATTCAGCGACTGGCTCATTTTCAATACGCCAAACACTTTTCCCGGATAGCTCATATTAAAGGAACCTGAAGTGATCGTCACACTCCGCTGATCCTCATTATAGGATCGATTTGTAGCGATATCAAAGGAATCCTCACCTGCGACAAATGTACCTGGCTCAAAATAGGTCGTATCATAGCTTGTTGATTTCAATGTTTTCGTATAATTGCTCGAGAAATTTGAATTAAAGCCAAAAGTTATTGTTTCCCACCAGCGTTGCTCAGCCTGCTTTGCTTTTTTACTTTGTGTGCGTCGACCAAGACGGTTGTTTTGTTCTTTTTTTTCCCACACAAACAGAGGACGAGTAGCGTAGTTAAAAGAAATTTGTGGTAAATTTCGCCGCAGGGGCACCGTGCTGTTGTCATCCAAATCCCGGGTTTCCGAAAGGGACAGATTCAGGCTGTTGCGACCTAATTTTTTCGAATATGTTGCCCGGGAAATAATCTGACGATTCAACCGCTGACTGGGATCGAGATAAAAATCTTTATAATAACTGTTATCGCTTTGAAATTGTCCACTCACCGAAAATCGCGAGGTTTTGTCCAGCGTTTGATCGTGATTAACATTCAAATTCCACCGCCGTTCAATTCGGCCAGTGGTGAAATTTTTCCGCGTCAAAGAACCATTAAGACGACCTGAGTAGGAATAACGTTTGTTATAATTCAAGCCACCACGAAAAAGCCAGCCTGATTGATCGTAGTAATCTGCTGTCGCTTTTGCATCGAGGTAATCATTAATAGCCCAATAGTAGCCTAATCCTTTAAGGAATTTTCCTTCGGTAGAACTTTCTCCGTAACGCGGCACTAAAATACCACTTTTGCGACCGGATTTGGTGGGAAACATAGCAAATGGCAGATACGCAACTGGTATTTTGCTAAAATAGAGCACAATCGGTTTTGCGAAAACCCGTTCATTCATGATCATTTTCATACGCCGTGCCCAGAAGTGAAAATGCGGGTCCTCTTCATCGCAGGTTGAATAGGTACCTGAAGTTACATTAAACACTTTTTTATCGACACGCTTGATTTGCGTTCCTGTAAAATACCCGCCGTCAAACTCTGTTCGGCTTTTGTTAATAATGCCTTTTTGGGTGTCAAAATTATATACCATTCGCTCACCGGTAATTTCCTGCTGGCCATCTTTCAGAATGGGATATTGACTAAATTTCACGGTGAAACTGTCTTTTTCTGCATTGGATAATGTGGAATCATTTTTTACATACAACGTTTCCGGAAGCGCCTCTGCAATTAAAATTCGTTCTTCCTGCCTAACCTGTATTTTCCCGGCACGAATCTCCATCTGTCGATATTTGACAACAGCTTGATCAGAGAGATATAAAATTCCATTTTTCACATCATTATCAAAATAACGCGCATCATAATGAATTGGCGCATCGATATCCGATTTTTGCTGCTTTTGTGCAGCAAGGCTACTTGAATCTTGTACATTCACGGAAGAAACTGTTGGCAACGTCTTTAAGCTGTCAGTCTGTTGTGCAACTACCGGAGAGTGCAAAATGAACATAATGGACAGAAAAACGCAACACGCCCGAAATCCATTTTCCAGCCAGCACTTTGGTTTGGGATTCAAGGTAAATCGAAATTTTTGATTATTTTTTTGATTCATTATTGAAAATTTTACGGTATCGACTCCACCAGTACTGCAATCGCTCTCTTAGAGTCTGTTCGCGACCGCGTTCGGTTGGTACATAATAAATTTTATCTTTCAGAGGTTTTGGAAGATAATCTTCTTCGACAAAACCACCAGCAAAATCATGTGGATATTTATAACCTTCGCCATAACCTTTGTCCTTCATCAATTGAGTTGGTGCATTACGTAAATGCAAAGGTATGGGTGGAATTATGCCTTTTCGAATATCACTGAGAGCAGCATCAATGGCCAGATAAGCGGCATTACTCTTGGGTGCCGAAGCGAGATAAGTCGTCGCTTGCGCAAGTACAATTCGTGCTTCTGGCATACCAATGTTGTGCACAGCATCGAAAGTCGATGTCGCCAAAACCAGGGCGAAGGGATCCGCATTTCCAATATCTTCACTGGCCAAAATAATTAGTCGCCGCGCAATAAATCGCGGTTCTTCTCCCGCATCAAGCATTCGTGCAAGATAATGCAAGGCTGCATTGGGTTCACTTCCGCGCACGCTTTTTATGAAGGCAGAAATCGTGTCGTAATGGGAATCTCCGCCTTTGTCGTAGCGTTGGGCTTTTTTCTGAAAAGCCATGCTAACTGTTTCAGGCGTAATGGAAAGCTGATTCGGTTTCTCTTTCCTCGTTAAAAAGCAGGATAATTCAAATCCATTGATGAGTTCACGTGCATCACCGCCTGAAAAAGCAATGAGCAACTCCTCAGCATTCGCAAGCAAAGCAACCTGGTCTCCATGGCGGGAAAACCAAACATCTTTCACTTTTTGCAGCAACTGGTGCAGGTCTTCTTCAGATAATTTTTCCAAAGTTAAAACCCGGCAACGGGATAATAAGGCTGAGATGACTTCAAATGAGGGATTTTCTGTCGTTGCCCCAATAAAAAAAAGGGTGCCGTCCTCAACACTGTGCAACAATGCATCTTGTTGGGATTTATTAAAGCGGTGAATTTCATCAACAAAGAGAATAGTATTGTGGCCAAGTCTTTTGCGGGTTGCAGCTGTTTCGATGACGGTGCGAATATCGGCAACACCACTGGTTACAGCACTCAATGCAGCAAAAGCGGCATCACATGATTTTGCAAAGAGGCGCGCCAGGGTCGTTTTTCCGGTTCCGGGTGGTCCCCAGAAAATCATCGATACAGGTCGCTGATTTGCCATAAGCGTGCTGATAATTTTTCCTTCAGCGACAAGGTGTTGCTGGCCGAAAAAGTCTTCCAGTGTTTTCGGACGCATGAAATCAGCTAATGGTTTATCCTGGGAATTATCGCGATTCTGCTGTTCAAATAAATCCATATTGATCTTTTCACACACTCAGTCGATTCGATTCGGATCATTCCAATAAAACAATGTTAGTCCATCGGTAGTGCCGAACCAGATGTAATCACCATCGAGCAGGACAGCGTGAACACGATTGCTCGGGAGACCATCTTGCATGGTGTAGTGAACCCAATAACGGTTTGTGCGATTGAGTTTAAATACACCACGATCCGTCGCGGCCCAAACGGAATTTGCATCTGCTGCCATTTCATAAACAGGAGAATCGATGGAAAAATTTTTCTCTGGCAATCCGAGCCATTCTTTTTTCCCGGTATCATAAGGAAAAATACCGCGATCCGTCCCGATCCACACTTCAGAACCAAAGGAAGTCACTGCCGTAATCCGTGCACCTACCGGCCCGTTCACATCGTCAACAAATCCACCAGTTTCCTCAGCCAGATTATAAACATAAACGCCATAGTCTGTTGCTGCCCAGAGTAAATCACCATTTATTTCGACATCCAGCACTCGGGAAAATTTCAAATCATCACCGCCAACGATCCATACACCCAGGGTGTCGGTGCGCAATGTATGTAAATCAATAGCGTTTAACCCTCTTTCAGATCCCACGTAAGCGATATCATTCCACACGGCCACATCAAAAATAATTTCATGATTAAGGCCATCAAAGGTCGAAAGTTTTGTCCATTGGTCTTTCGGACGATTGTAAATGCTTAATCCAAATCGAGTCGCAAAAAAAACATCCGGACCATCGGTTGTAATGCGATTTATTTCATCTGTACTTAAATTTGGAATGTAGTCGGATTCGTAATAAAGCCATTTTTCATTGACCTGATCCCAATAAGTAATTCCCGCCACGCTCTGATCCTGTAAAGCAGATGTATTGCGATTTCTTCCGGCAATCCACAAACCATTTTCATCAAGAGCAATAGCGCACACATCTTTGGCAAACAAGCCATAATTAAGAAAGGCGAGTTGCTGCGAATTAATATCGCCAACAAGCGCGCCGAAGCCCCAACTCCCCATCCAGGATTTGTACCATTTATCGTTCAGAACAGCCGTAATTTTAGCCTCGTGCAATCTGCTGTCCTGGATTGTCCCATTTTGCAGCAAAACGAAGCCGAAATCCATGAAATAATGTGGAAAGTTAGCGCGGGGTGCAGCGGTATTCAAAAATTTTACGGTGCCATCGTAGTGTCCGTCTGAAACAAACAATGGTCCACCAGTATTGCTGCAGGTTAGAATATTACTCCCGCTCATGCGAAAATAAACGCTCCTGTCATCAAATCCAATATCCACAACTTCCCCATAACCGCTGATCCCGGGTGCATCCAAAAAGTAATTTTCCCAGCGCTCCGAAGATGGTGTATAGACAGAAACCGCCGTTTGTGTAGCAGCCCAAAGCAGGGATGTATGCTCATCGAAAGCAATGGCTTTCACATTATTATCTGCCAGGCCGCTGCTGATCGTAAACGGGAAATCCCATACATTTTCCCAATAATTATAGCGTGTAATCCCACCTGTAGTACCGAAATAGACAAACTGACTCCCGAGGGCAATAGAGGTGACAAAACGATTTTGCGCGTAGGTTATCCAATCCCCTTGCTCATATTTCGTGTTCGTTCCCCATATTGGCAAATCCTCGTCCTGGCCCTTGCAGATACTGAAAAACAGAACGGAGAGAACGGTAATTCTCAGGAAAAAATTCATCAAAACCCCAATCTTATTCAATTAGTGAATGCCGTATTTTCGTAGCTTTCGGTGGAGATTAGCCCTGTCCGTAGAGAGTTGACGGGCCATTTCACTGATATTGCCTTTGCATTCCTCCCATGAATTTTGCAACACTTCTGATTCAAATCCATCCATCCGTTCGCGCAAGGTATTTTTATTTTCTGTTTGCGCACCACGTGAATTCATTGTAGTGATCGTCTGAGTTGACATGCCGGGCGAAATTTGTAATAGCCGCTCCGCTTCTATTTCCGATTCTGGAATCATTGCTGAAATACGCTCAACCAAATTATTCAGCTCTCTCACGTTACCCGGCCAGATGTAGTTCCGCATTAATTCTTCTGCTCCCGGGGACAATGTTTTCATAGCAAAATTATTGATTTGTTGAAAATAGGCAAATAATGGAAGGATATCCTCAACGCGTTCACGTAAGGGCAGAATATGCAAGGGAATGACATTGATACGAAAGAATAAATCCTTGCGAAAGCGTCCATTTTCGATTTCATCCCGCAAATTTTTATTCGTTGCTGAAATTATGCGAACGTCAAAGGGGATGGGGACATCGCCACCGACTCGCATGAATTGGTTTTCCTGCAGAACCCTTAGCACTTTAACCTGCGTATCCAGAGCCATATCCCCAATTTCATCAAGGAACAGCGTTCCGGTGTGCGCCAACTCGATGAGTCCCTTTTTTTGTTTTATTGCCCCGGTGAAAGCCCCTTTTTCATACCCGAAAAGCTCGCTTTCAATTAACTCACGGGGAATCGCCGCGCAGTTTACTTCTACAAAAGGTTTATCTGCTCGTACGCTACCGTCATGGAGAGCTCGGGCAACCAGTTCCTTACCAACCCCATTTTCCCCGGTGATGAGGACACGAGCATTCGTCGGCGCCGCCTTTTTGATATCACGCATAAGCTGTTGCATGCCTTCAGATTCTCCGACCATGATACTGGATCGGGTTCGTCGGGAGCTGCTCGATTCGGCATTTTGTGCTGTTTGTATCGAGGTAATTTCATGGATCAGTTCATTTATAGTGATTTGTGACGGGACAACAGTCCATGCCCCAGCCCGCACGAGGGGAACGGCAAATGACAGGGAAATTATTGAGGAAAACAGGATAATTTTGATGTTGGGATCAAGCGCTTTAAAGCGCTCAACAATGCTTAGAGCTGTGCGTTCATCGGAGCCAATCTCAGCGAAAACGAATTCAAATCGCCTGGATTCATCACCCGGTTCTTCGGTAAATACTTTATAATCCGGCTGGTTTGCCAGGGCTTCACACAGGTACTGCGCCCGAGCTTCGGAAAATCCAACAAGTAAAATGTTAGCCGGAAATGGTTTCAACAGAAAATCCTTTTTCTTGGGCAAAATGCTTTAGACGCTCGGCATTTTTTACAGATGCCCGTGAGCGCAAAATAATCTTATCTTCCTCGATAACCCGGTCTATTACCTCTGCCATGGAATATATCTTTGACAGAGATTCACCATCAGCAGCATGAATTGTACACCGCAACACCTGCTCGGTTTGCCGGTAAAAACGATAAATTTCCTGTTTTAAATCATTAAGGAACAGTGGCCGTGCTGCGGAGACAAAAACGGAGGGCTCGTATTTTTCGCGCATAGCATTAATCAAATTTTTGTTTTCTAAAGCATCTATTTTATTAAAGACATAAAGCACCGGGGTATCGTCCAGTTTGAGATCGTGAAGTACAGTCCGGACCGTAGCAATTTGTTCCTCGAAATCAGGATGACTGATATCTATCTGGTGTAGCAGCAAATTTGCTTCAACAGTTTCTTCCAGAGTGCTGCGAAAACTGGCAACGAGGTGATGCGGTAATTTACGGATAAAACCAACGGTATCGATCAAAAGTACGGATTCATTCGGGGAAAATTTTAATTCTCGAACCGTTGCATCCAGCGTGGCAAAAAGCCGGTTTTCCACAAAGACATCGGAATCAGTCAATGCATTCATCAAGGTCGATTTACCGACATTAGTGTAGCCAACAAGAGCCACTTTAAAGGCTTCATCCCGATGTTTTCTTCGCTGAACTCGCTGCTTTTCGATTTTTTCCAGTTCACGCTCCAGACTGGTGATACGACGACGAATGAGTCGTCGGTCGACTTCGAGCTGGGTTTCACCGGGTCCCCGTGTGCCAATGCCGCCGACCTGTCGTGAAAGGTGGGTCCAGGCACGCGTGAGTCGCGGCAAACTGTAGCGCAACTGAGCGAGCTCAACCTGCGTTCTCGCTTCCCGTGTTTGTGCCCTGTTGGCAAAAATATCGAGAATCAGAGCACTGCGATCAATTACTTTTTTATCTGTCAAATTACTCAGATTTTTTGTTTGTGCAGGAGTCAGATCATCGTCAAAAATGATGACCTCTGCTTTCAATTCTTGCGCAACATTTGCGAGATATTCTGCTTTGCCCCGGCCGATATAATACCCTGCGTCGAGTTTCTTACGGTCCTGCATAATGATATCAACCACTTGCGCTCCCGCAGTTTCAGCCAACAATTCAAGTTCGTTCAAATGTTCTTCTGTAACCCAGCGATTCGCTTCCACGCCGGAAACACCGACTAAAATTGCCTTCTCTTTTTCAACAGACTTAATTTCTTCTAACATATATCCTCAAAAATGGACTCATACCGTTGTCACTTCCGGTTTTGCCCGATAAATCAGCATCTCTACGAGCAAACCAATAAACGCGAACAATAAAAACAGATGCCAAATTTCCGTACCAAAGCGTTGTTCATAAACTTTTTGTACACTATTTTCATCATCGTTGATAAAAACCACATCCACACCTGGTAGTACTTTTTCCAGTTGAGCCTGATCAATTTTGTTATTGAGCACCTCTGATAGGTCGTAATTCGCAACCCAGGTAAAACGGATATCATCATCCTGCACGACCTGATAATAACCACTGTGGCGCGTCTCCTGCAATTGAATTTTGTATTTTCCATGCTCTACAACGGGTTTTACAAAGGAATTTATGCCTCTGGAATTTATTAAGGAAAAAGCGGCAGATTTTTCGAAATTCAGAAACGCATACGGTGTTTCGCCGACAGAAATCAGAGCATAATTATTCTTGCTGGCCTGACCGGCAAGACGTACCAACCGATCGATAATAGGTGCGAAAAGTGGTTTATACACGAAATCAGACCAACTTTCATCCGCGGAGGTGAGACAGAGATAAATGGTACCTTTATCCAATTTATTTTCCACGATGAATGGACTGTTATTTGCAAATTGAGCCAACACACGCGCCGAAACATGCGGGGTCATTCGTGGGATAAAATGAAATATTGGGCTGTCTATTTTTTGTTTCTCTGTCTGTTTTTCAAAAATTCCTGCAAAAAGCGGATGATTCAAATCAAGTTCGTTTAAGCGGATAATATCCGTTCCTTTTGCTGCTGCACCAATCGTCTCGATCACAGAACCAAGTCGAAACCGACTAAATATCGAGGCGTCATAATTACGAAAATCAACTTCATCACCGGGAAACAAGATAATTCCACCACCATCACGCACAAAAGTTTCCATTTTTTGCAGCTCAGATTCGGTGAAGGAGGGAACATCTATGGTCACCATAACATCGAATTGACTCAAATCCGTAGTAGCCAACGCTTCTGGCTTTATCTCAACTATCTTAAATGATGTTGATTTTGCCTTATTACCAAGTGCATAGCGGATGAAGCGGCTTTGTCCGGGTTCATTCGTGCATAGTAAAACTTTCAGCGTTTTTTGAATCGCAAACAAATTATAGGCCTGGTTATCAAGCTTAAGCTGGTCATTTTCAACTTCCACTTTTAAATGCTGCAGTCCTGGTTCAGAAGGTACGAATTTAAAGGATGCACTTTTTTCTTCTCCAGCCTTCAAGGAGACTGAACTCTGCGCAACACGTTTGTTGTTGACCAAAAGTGTCACCACATTATTCTTTTCTTCTTCTTTCCCACTGTTGATAATTCGCGCCTTTACCGTCACAACGCGTTGCACCTCAAAAATCTGGTTCATCACTTCCACATTTGACACAGATAAATTGTGGCTGACGGGCTCGCTGATATCAACTAAATACAGCTGGGTGTTTTGAAATCCGCCAATTGGTTCTTCACTAAATCCCTTAAATTTTTGATCTGAGAACACAAAAATTGCACTATTTATATTTCTTTTCTCCGCGATGATGCTTTGTGCTAATTTTAAAGCATCTTCGAGGGAACTCGTCCCGTCCGTTTGTTTGATATCCTGAATTGGCTGAGAAACAGTGCTCACATTTTCTCCGAAGCTGGCAGAATAAACAATACGGGCTGTCTCTGAAAGCTCAATCACAGCAACATCATCCCCAGGTTTTGCCAAAGCAAGAAACTCCACAGCACGTTTTTTTGCAACAGATAGCAGACTCTCGCCGGCTGGTGTTGCCGCCATAGAAAGGGAATTATCAATAATGAAAACTGTCGTTCCACGAGCATTTTTCCCTAAATCAAACGATTTATTAGAGAGACTCGGTCGCATAAAAGCCACGACGAGAAAGACAATGATCAATGTTCGCAAGAGAAGCAGCAAAATCTGCTTCAGGCGAATCTGCCTGATTTTTGCCTTTTGCATTCGCTTTAAAAACTGTAAGGTACTAAAACTTACTTTTTTCAGTTTTTTTCTGGTTAACAAGTGAATGAGAAGAGGAATGGTCGCAGCCAAAAGCGCCCAGGCAAAAATACTGTGAAGAAAAGTGAGCATTGAGGGGGAGTGTCTTTACATTATGTGCTTTGTGATCGAACCAGCCCTTAGTTGTTTTCGTGCAAATGAAACAAAATTTCGCCTAAAAACCAAACTTTTTGAAAAGGCCAAATCCCTTTTTTGTTTTTGGCGGTTCAACAGGCATAGGTTCAGGAATCCTGATTTCGAGTCCCTGCATTGCTTTCGCAGGATTCTCACGAAACAAACTATCAGCTACGTTCTGACCGAATCGATCAACAATCTGATGATACGCGCGTTTCATTTTAATTGGACGGCGCTTGGTGTCGTGCCCGTCACTGCCGACGAAATGAATGAGTCGTGCATCTAATAAACTTTCAGCCATTGCCCGCACATCTTCACCGAAATCGCCATTCAGGCTACCAGCGTTCATTTGCAGCATGACACCGCGCTGGACAAATTCAAAAGCCCGTTCCGGTTTATTAATTATCCCCAAATTTCGTTCCGGGTGAGCCAATATCGGAGTAATTTTATCGATTATGAATTCAAAGAATTTATCGTCAACGTAGCGTGGAATCCCTTGCATGGGAAACTCAACAAGAAAGTATTTTTTGTTGTCGTTAAAGGTGGAAATTTTATGATTTAATTCAATCTCATGGTGGTAAAACAATTCTGCAGCAAGGTGGAATTTTAGACCGAGTTGCGCATCAGCAACCCTGGTTTTAAGCTCCTCGAATTTTTCCAAAATCTCGGATTCCCGCGCATAATCCTGATCACTCAAAATATGATGCGTAATCGCGATATCTGTCGTCCCGTCCTCATAAGCCTGATAAACCATACGCATGGTTTCATCCCAATCCGGAGAACCGTCATCAATACCGGGCAACAGATGTGTGTGAATATCAAAAATCTGCATAAATTATTTCGTCTCTGAAGTAGAATCCATTCATGTTGTGTATTCAGGCAGGAATACAATTTCTAAAAAACAGCGGGTGGTAGGCCTATTGTGTTTATTCCGTTCCGATCCTTACATGCCGGAAATCAGAAAAACAAAGCATAAACATCAAGATGGACGCGCTGAGTGCACTGCATCAGAAAATTCGCGCAAAAGATGGTGATTGCCTTTTTCTTCGAAAAAGTTACCCGTCACAATAAAGGATGCGCCGGCTTCGACACGTTCACGAGCTTCTTCCGGCTTACGAATGCCACCTCCCACGATAACAGGAATGTCGACATAATTTACAACTTCTCGAATCATCTTAACTGGAACAGGTTCTTTTGCACCACTACCAGCTTCAAGATATACATAACCCATGCCCAGCAATTGCGCAGCTAAAGCTGTAGCTTTGGCAATATCCGGTTTATCTCTGGGTATTGGATGCGTTGTGCTCATGTATTCAGCACTGGTATAATGCCCCGAATTAATCAGCATATATCCCGTGCTCAATGTCTCCAGGGCAATATGTTTGATAATAGGAGCCGAACGCACTTGCTGTCCAATGAGATAATCAGGATTTCGACCTGAAATCAAAGAAAGAAAGAGAATTGCATCGGCATATCGCGAAATTTGTAATGCGCTGCCCGGAAATATGATAACCGGTATTTGAGCAGCATTTTTCACAGACTTGATCAATTCATCGAAACCGGAATTAATCAATATGCTGCTGCCAACCAGAATTGCATCGACGCCACTCTCTTCAGCATGCACCGCAAGATCCACAATGTCCGCTAATCGCAGTCTATCCGGATCAAGAAGAAGAAAATAACCTGCGCCTTTTTCTCGCTTTATTTTGTGTAAATAGTCATGAACAGTCACGCGAAAACCTGTTTTAACGAGCCTAATTCAACGATTTATTTATAATTTCTGGTACAGCAGCGAGTGCAGTTGCTATTTTCCCGACATCCTTGCCGCCGGCCAAAGCCATATGTGGACGGCCACCACCGGAACCGCCTACCAAAGCGGCAATTTCCTTAATAAGATGACCGGCACGTATATTTTTATCTTTAATTAAATCTTCTGTTACGATGCAAACTATTGAAACTTTATCATTTATATTCGCCGCGAGAACACCAACACCGGAGCGTAATGAATCACGCAATGCATCACTCATTGATTTCAGTTCGTCCACGTTTCCAGCATTTACTTTTTCAGCTACATATTTTATCCCTGAAACATCCTTCGCCGCAGAAGCCAATTGCTTCAATTCACCCTGCGATGCTTGCTGCCGTAACTCGCTGATTTGGTGCTCAAGTTTCTTTTTTTGCTCCAGTAATTCAACCAGTCGCGATTCAATTTCAGAACTCTGACACTGCAGGAGGTGGCGCAACATCTCATCCAAACGGCGTTCGGCCTGCATATAATTTTCTGTACCCAGTCCGGTTACTGCTTCAATACGACGAATCCCGGCGGCGGCGGAGCCTTCACTAACAACACGCAGCATTCCCGCCTCTCCGGTAGTGCTGAGATGGGTTCCACCGCACAATTCCAGACTAAAATCGCCAATTTTAATTGCCCGAACAATATCACCATATTTTTCAGAAAAAATCGCCATAGCGCCCATTTTTCTGGCATTATCAAAGGAGGTTTCAAAACTCTCAACAGTCAAATTATTTCGAATTTGCTCATTGACGATGTGCTCCACTTCTTCCAACTGTGCCAATTCAATTTTTTGGAAATGGGTGACATCAAAACGCAAACGCTCGGGATCAACCAAACTCCCAGCCTGAGAAACGTGGTTTCCAAGAATTTGCCGAAGTGCTTTGTGCAATAAATGCGTTGCCGTATGATTGCGGGCTGTCGCCATTCGCCGTACTCTGTCGACCTGCGCTGTCACGGCAGGATTATCAGTGAGTGTACCCTGCAGGCTTCCCACATGAACGATGTGCGATCCAATTTTTATGGTGTCCGTCACATCAACTTTGTAGCCATCGCCTTCTATAATACCATGATCTCCGATCTGGCCACCAGATTCTGCGTAAAAAGGTGTTTCAGCCATAGTAAAATAAACGGTTCCGTTCACTTGACGTACTTTGCGAATTTGCGTCTCAGCAGAAAGTGAATTGTAACCAATAAACCGTGAGTGTTCACCGCCCGACAAGGCATTCCATTCTTCCGGATCCTGTTCTATGGCAATTGTGAATTTTCCCGCTTGTCGAGCACGTTCGCGCTGAGCTTCCATCGCCGCGTTAAAACCGGCAACATCGACTGTTAAATTATTTTCTCTTGCCATGAGTTCGGTGAGATCGAGCGGAAAGCCATAGGTATCATAAAGTTTGAAAGCATCCTCACCGCTTATTTCCGTCGATTTATCTTCAGCCAGTTTTTCCTGAATCTTCTGGAATATATCCAGGCCACGATCGAGAGTATGGTTGAAACTTTCCTCCTCAGCCTTTATAACGCGAGCAATGTATTCAGCTTTTTCAACAATTTCTGGAAAAACTTCGCCCATAGTTTCGACCAAGATATCAACAATTTTATAAATAAACGGTTCATGCATACCAAGATTTCGGCCAAATCGCGCCGCACGACGCAACAATCGACGCATTACATAACCACGCCCGTCATTAGAGGGCAAAACGCCATCACCAATGGAAAAAGTCAAAGTACGAATGTGGTCCGCAATAACACGATGTGCCATGCCATTTTCCGAGTAAGGCACGCCGGTCAGTTGAGCGATTCTATCGATGAGGGGCATAAAAATATCGGTGTCATAATTAGAATTTTTATTTTGCAACACAGCCACAACACGCTCGAAACCCATGCCCGTATCCACATGTTTTTCTTTCAGTGGTGTCAGACTGCCGTCTTTTTCTCGGTTGTACTGGATAAACACCAGGTTCCACAATTCGATGAAGCGGGCATTTTCGCCGTTAACGCCATCAACAGGATGTTTAAAAGTATCCGCCTGCGTCGCCAGATCGCCGGTATCGAAATGGATTTCTGAACACGGTCCACATGGGCCGGTTTCCCCCATCTCCCAGAAATTATCCTTTTCGTCGAAGCGCAAAATACGCTCAGGTGAAATATCGGTCACTTTTGCCCATAAATCGGCAGCCTCATCATCGGTGCGATAAACCGTGACAAACAGACGGTCTTTGGGCAGCTTCCAAATTTCTGTGAGTAATTCCCAGGCAAATTCGATCGCTTCTTTTTTGTAGTAATCACCAAAGGACCAATTGCCCAGCATTTCAAAAAAAGTGTGGTGATAGGTATCGAAGCCAACATCTTCCAAATCATTATGCTTGCCGCTGACTCGAATACATTTTTGCGTATCTGCCACACGTCGGCTTCGTGGCTCTTCCAATCCTACAAAAATATTTTTGAATTGGTTCATTCCTGCGTTGGTAAAAAGGAGAGTCGGATCGTCCATCGGTGCCACACTGGCACTGGGGACAATGGTGTGTGCTTTATTTTTAAAAAAATCGAGAAATGACTGGCGAATTTCAAAGGCTTTCATTTTGTTAAATCCACATTCTGAAAAAAAATTGTTCAGTGAAATTAGGAATACATTTAATGCGCTCCCTCAGCTTTTTGAAGGGTGCGCCACTTCCGCTTCGACAAGGTCAGCGTCCGCTATAATCGAAACAGGTAACTTAATTGCTTTTAAAGCAGTTGGAAAGATACAAATTGTGATACTTAATACAAAGTATTTTTGCGTAACAAATGCAGGTAAACTTTTGCAAGCGGATTAGAAATTGAGGACGTTTCGAATGGTTTCCCAGGAAAATCCGCGATTCTTTAAAAACCGTATCTTTTTCTGCCGGGACACCTCGGGATCAACTCCCTGGTAAGATTTTTCCTTTTTGAGTAACGCCTTTTCTGCGAGCTCCTGTTCGGGATTTAAAGAATAGATTTCTTCAACAACAGTTTCTGCCATAGTTTGCGGAACCTGTCTTTTTCGAATTTCCTGCAGCAACAACATTTTTCCCATAGGTTTGCTGGCAAGACGAGACCTGGAAAACGACTGGGCAAATTGGCGATCATCCAGATAATTATCTACTTTTAGTTTTTCAACGACCTTTTCGACAACAAGGGCGTGGTAACCAAAATTGAGTAACTTTTCCTGTACTTCCGCAACACTCCGGGCTCGGCGCGCTAAAATGGCGTAAGCGGAGGACAGCGCCTTACGAAATTCTTCCTGTTCAATTATGAATGACAACTTTTCGGAGGCGATGTGATCACCGACACGTAAATTTTGTCGGGCTATTATCTCTTCATCAATTCCAAACCTGAACTCTCCATCGATAAACAAGGAAACCCGGTTTTTATTATTCTTTTGTTTTTCGATTGAGGTTATTGTGCCGGGTTTGAGGAGTTCTGGGCTCATAGGCGGGAAGGGTAAATTTTATGAATTTTGTCTTGAGATCGATAACTTTTTGATCAAAAATAGACAAAAGACTAAGGTTAAAATTGTTTCCGGTCGAAAAAAATTGTTATTTGATCTATTTGAGTAAACGCCTTCTGATCACGCCCCGTCAAATACAAAAATTATTCTTCATCTTCTGCCATTATTTGTCCAAACAGATTTTTTGTTGATAAGTGATCTTCATCTTGTAAATATCTAGCAACCTTATTACTTATTTCTAGTGCTCCACCGCGTCCACTGTATCCTTTAAAATCTCCATTTCTGCTCCAATTCCAGTCTCGTCCCGATTGTAAAACTTTCAAGAAATCATCAACTTTGAACTTATCTCGTATTAAAGCTCTATCAATAACTTGTGCACCGAGAAAACATATTGCCCACAATCCCGCACCCCTTAACATTAAATATTCTTTAGGATTTTCCCATGCTTTCGGTTGCCATTTTTTTATTGCGTTAAAATAATTGCGAACTAATATATATTGGGCATCAACATTAGGCAAACGCATAAGTTGACTCGTTCTCGAGAACATATATTGCAAACCAGTTTTTAAACCTCTTAATGGAATATCCACTCCAACTGGCTTTTTACCACCTTGATATATTCTTTCTTTTAAAGGACTTTTCGGATCTTCATTTAGTTTTTGTGCAACGAACAATTCTGGATTTATTTTTTTCAATTCATCTTTTTCCGTCAATCTAACTTCAATATTATCAAGATGGCTGGTGTTCATTGGTTTTTGATTTTTATTTATATCTTTAAATAGTTGAATTTCTTCATCTAGCGACAAATTAAAAGCAAGGCAAAAAGAAACTCGTTTATTAATTCGAGAAAAACCTTTTTCTTTCCCGTTTCCATAGTGAAGACGATGATTTCCATCAACTCGAGAGATTACTATAATTTCCGATTCAAGGGCCTGTTTCGCTTCTATTTGTAGTAGACCTAACTCTGTATACTCTTCAGATATTGGTGTAAACGTCAACACTCCGTTATTTCGGGCACAAAGAAATACCTCAGGCCAAAACCCAAATTCTTTCGTTTTTATATAAGTATAAGCATCTTGTGCATGTTTATAGCTTAAATCTCTCTGCGTTCCTTTTGGATTTTTAATTTGATCATATACATCTGCCTTGGATAAATCAGATAGTGTTGATAATTCTAAAAATCCTCTATAAACATCCACACCGAGCATTTTAGATCTAACAACTGGAACTATTATTTTATCTGAAATTTCATTTTTCATTATAATTCCTTAGTCAGAAGTGATTTTATGAATAGATGTTTGAATTTTTACTTCTTCAATTTTTTGAGTTACAATTTGCAAAATCACACAAACAGTGAGAAGTGCACACTTCAATTTCATTAAGTCTGTTTTAAAAAATTCTGGAAAAAATCTTTCCTTTGTTAATTTATAAGATTTGCGATCTTCAACCAAACTTAACAAGTTCATTACATGTTCTTTTAATGGAGAAGAGCTAATATCAAAAGCAAGCTGGTGAGCACCAATATTCCTTATTTTTCTAATTTTATCTAACACCCTATAGAAAGCTATATCGATATAGCCTAACCTGTAGACCATTTTTATTTTCGAACTGAATGTGGAGAGAGGATTATCCCCTTCTAGTAATTCGTCATTATCTTTCGCATTGGCAAGTTTAGGCAAAAGGCCTTTTTTAATAATATCTCTAAGTGAATCATCAATTTTGGATGCTCCAACAATAATTACAATTCTTGAAGAACTTTCTCCTAAAAAATCTTCTGCAAAATCATCAAATAAATCTTCCAAGCTTTTTATCATCTATGTTTCTTACTTTTTTTATAAATGTGCCTAAATTTACATTGCAAAAGCAATCTGCGTGACAGAAGTGAACGCTTTCGTTAGTAGACAAAACCAATAAAAATAGAATCTAATTTTAATACTATTAGTCATAAAAAGAGCTTACATGATTTACTTACAATTAATTACCTTAAATGCTAAAGCCGTACTACACATTTACAGTAAACTAGAATGAAAATAATGTAAGAGTTGAACTTAGATTACAATTAGGTCAGCTCAACATTTCGTCCGATTAACTTAAGCTGCACAAAATATTTTCTTACTCCTCCGGTTTTACATATTGCCGAGTCACCAACCCAAGCACTTCACGAACTTTGAGTTCAATATCCGAACGAATATCAGGATTTTCTTTGATGAATTTTTTTACATTCTCTCGACCCTGCCCGAGGCGCTCTTCGCCAAAAGAAAACCAGGTGCCACTTTTATTGACAATGTCATGATCCACAGCCAAATCCAAAAGATCACCTTCAACAGAAATGCCTTCACCGTACATGATATCAAATTCTGCTTCACGGAAAGGCGGTGCCACTTTGTTTTTCACAACCTTGCATTTTGTACGGTTACCGACAATCTGGTCGCCTTGTTTGATCGAAGCAATGCGACGAATATCGATGCGAACTGATGCATAAAATTTCAGTGCACGCCCACCGGTGGTGGTTTCCGGATTACCAAACATGACGCCGATATTCATGCGAATCTGGTTTATAAAAATCACCGTTGTACGTGATTTATTGATCGCACCGGCTAATTTCCGCATGGCCTGGCTCATTAAGCGTGCTTGCAAACCCATCTGGCTATCGCCCATTTCCCCTTCGATTTCTGCTTTTGGCACCAATGCCGCAACCGAGTCGATAACGATGACATCCAGGGCGCCGCTACGAACAAGAGTCTCGGTAATTTCCAGGGCTTGCTCACCGGTGTCCGGCTGGGAGATGAGCAAATTTTCCGTATCGACGCCGAGTTTGCCAGCATAGATCGCATCCAGTGCATGCTCAGCATCGATGAATGCTGCAAGTCCGCCTTTTTTCTGTGCTTCCGCAATTATATGCAAAGTAAGTGTGGTTTTGCCACTGGATTCCGGTCCGTAAATTTCTACAATACGCCCGCGCGGGACACCGCCAAGTCCCAATGCAGCATCGAGGGATAAACTACCGGTCGATATAGCTTCAATGGCGACCAAAGGTGAGTCTGCGCCTAGACGCATAATCGAGCCTTTGCCAAACTGACGATCAATTTGTGTAACCGCTAATTCTAACGCTTTTTGTTTTTCTGACTTATCCAACATCTTGTTTCTCCCACCGTTTAGTTATTCAAAGCACTATTTTTTATTTCCGTATAAACCGGGCCTGTTCTCTTCAATTCACTTTTCATTAAAATAAGTTCATGCGCGCGAAATGAAAAAACAGGAGCCGTACTTTCTTTCATCTTCTCAATGATTTTATCCACATTCCCCAATTTGACGCGTCCCAATGTAAGATGCGGTGTATACTCGCGATTTTCACTCTCAAATCCGAGTGAACGCAAGTCTCTAGTTAATCGTTTATGTAAAATTTTAATTTCATCAGGGACATTGGAACAGCCAATCCACAAAACTTTTGGGGATTTCATGCTCGGAAAGGCACCAACTTTGTCAAAGGCTAATTCGATTATTGACGTCTCCTGAGCAATTTTCCCCATAACTTCACCAATTTTATCAACGGTTGCCACCTTTGTGTCACCAAGAAATTTCAATGTCAAATGGGTGTTTTCAATGCGTGTCCAGGCGACCCCCTGGCCATACTTTTTTAATTCAGCCTGATACTCGGCTATAATCTCTTTTGCAGAAGTGGGTAAATCAAAACAAAAAAAGAGCCGCTGCGTTTGTTCTGATCCAGCCATCAGGCCAGTGCCTCATACAAAAGTTGACAGGCAGCGTGTGCACTGCGTTCGCGGTTAAGCTCACGTTCACGCCCGAAAATATGCTTTTTCACAACAACACCTTCGGGTGAGGCAAAACCAATATACACCAATCCAACCGGTTTTTCATCACTGCCGCCTGAAGGACCTGCTATTCCTGTAATTGAAATCCCGAAATCTGTCGCGCATATTTTTTTGATGTTTTGTGCCATAATTTCGGCTACTTCTGAACTTACAGCGCCATATTTTTCAAGTAGTTCTGGCGGAACTCCAAGGATTTTCATTTTCTGCTCATTGCTATAAGCAATGACACCTCCGAGAAACCAGGAAGAACTCCCGGCAATATCCGTGAGTTTTTTCCCCAACAATCCGCCAGTGCACGATTCAGCAACAGCCACTGTTCGTTTTTTATCGAGAAGTTTATCTGCAATCGCTTTTTCCAATGGTGTATCTCCCGTGGAAAATACATATTCGCCTGCGCGGTTCAATATCATCCTTTCAACCGATTGAACATTTTTACGCGCATTTGCGACGGTTTCAGCATAGACCGATAAACGAATGTCGACTCCGGAAAACTTCGGAAGGAATGCCAGTTTTCCATATTGTTCGATTTCGGAGATATCCCCTAATAATTCGAAAAGTAGCGACTCCGGAATACCGGTGGTTCGCCACGTATGGTGCATGATCACATTTCCGATGTTGCGAGCTGCAAAAATTGGCAAAACCGAGTTTTCCATGAGGTAACGCATTTCTGCCGGCACGCCTGGCATGACGACACAATACCGACCTTTTTTTTCAAACAACATCCCTTGAGCACTGCCGACCATATTAGACAGAATTTCTGCATCCTTTGGGAGCCAGGCTTGCCCTGCGTTGCTTTCTGGAAATTTATACCCACGTGCTTCAAATCGCTTTTTCAAATTTTCATAGATCGTTTCATGATAAACCAATTCTGTTCCAAAATAATCTGTTACTACAGCCTTGGTAATATCATCATGGGTTGGCCCCAAACCACCGGTCACGAGCACAAGTTCAAATTCGGCAAGTGCTTTATCCAATGCCCGAATTATCGCCTCCCGCTCGTCGGAAATGGTCGTCACTCTTTTAACCGGAATACCAATTTCACTTAATTTACTGCCCATCCACGAAGCATTCGTATTCACAGTTTGACCAATGAGTAATTCATCACCAATGGATATTATTTCACATCTAATCATAAAATCATCTGCTAATTAAAAATATAGTAGGTCAAAATCACAATAACCATATTTGTATAAATTCCGGCCAGGATATCGTCCAACATAATCCCAATCCCCCCTTTGTTTTTCGCTAACCAACCATTTTCTGGATAGTGCTGAGTCAACCATTCGCCCGATTTTTCAGCTTGACGACACGGCCAGGGCTTGATGATATCAAACAGGCGAAACAGGAAAAAAGCGAGCATCAACGTGAGCCAGTTAGCTGGCAAGAAGGCAACGCTGAATAAAATGCCAGCAATCTCATCGATCACGACGATAGAAGGGTCTTCAATTCCTAGCGAATTTTCCATGAATGCTGCCGACATGATCCCGATCCAGCTGATGAGTAATGTGACAAGCACAAATGTCACAGATGAAAAATCTGACACTGGTACTAAACATAATATGGCTAATGCACTGCCAGCAGTCCCCGGAGCAATCGGGAAATAACCCGACCAGGCGCCTGTTGCAATAAAACGAAATAGTGAGTTCATGATATAAAGATATTTGGGATTAAAAACCGAGAAATGGTGTGGGCGAGCGCTTTGACATGTTGCCTGTTATCAATCAGGTAGTGGATTCCGGTTGTTGCTGTTACGATCGTGACGAAATACATGAGCTTATCGATAAAATTAAGTGCCTCAAGCTTGGCAAACCATGATGAAGAAGCAGCAATTGTAAGTGTCTTTTGTTTCAAGACTAAATAAATCAATATCAGGTAAATGCCAACCATTTGACTGGCGGTTTTCCATTTTGCCCAGGAACTTGTTCTCAGTGGTTTTTTTGAATTTTTCTTAATGACATAAATTCTCAAACCCGTAATAAACAAATCCCGCAATGCAATAACCACCACCATCCAGAGTTGAACATAGCCAAGAACAAAAAGAGAGAAAAAGGCTGAAAGTACAAGTATTTTATCTGCCAAAGGATCGAGGAATTTTCCCCAATTTGTGACTGCCCCAAATTTGCGGGCTATGTAACCATCATACCAATCGGTGAGTACAGCAATGAAAAAAATCACCAATGCAGCAAACCGATAATTGTATTCATCGACAAAGAGGCATGCGACAAATAGAGGCGTTAGTAAAATTCGAAGAATTGTAAGTTGATTTGGGAAGGACATAAATTTGTGTTATTCTCAGGTCACCTTGGTTATTTTCTCACAAATTGACTCTCTCTGCCAAAGCACGAGCGAGGGTCAATTCATCTGTGTATTCCAAATCTCCTCCCATTGGAATCCCGCGCGCGATACGGCTGATCTTTATTCCTATTGGCTTGATAAATTTGCTTAAATAGACTGCTGTTGCTTCGCCTTCAGCACTCGCGTTCATAGCAAGAACGATTTCTTCAACATCATCTGTTAATCTTTGCATCAACTCCCGGACACGTATATTATCCGGACCAATCCCATCAAGCGGTGACAAAACGCCACCTAATACGTGGTATGTTCCCCGATATTCATTCGTCCGTTCAATTGCCAAAACATCGTTCGCTTCTTCAACGACGCAAATAATTCGATGATTACGGGATTGACTTGAGCAGATAGAACAAATATCTGAGTCGGAAATATTAAAACATGTTTGGCAGAATTGAATTTTTTCTTTTAAATCCAACAAGGAATGTGCGAGGGACGAAATTTCATCTTTTTCACATTTTAATAAATAAAAAACCAATCTTTGCGCACTCTTCCGGCCAATCCCCGGCAATTTCGATAATTCTTCAATCGCCACATTTACTGCATCAGCCGTGTATTGCATTTTTACATTCCAAACGGATTTAAGCCACCTGGTAAATTAGGAAGAATACCGCCAGCTACTTTAGACATTTCCTGCTCAGCGACTTCTTGTGCTTTTTTTGAAGCCATATTGGTTGCAGCGACTATAAGGTCTTCAAGCATTTCTACATCATTTGGGTCGACAACTTCCGGGTCAATTTTTATTTTTACAAGATCGCCCTTTCCATTGGTGATCGCCGTAACCATACCCCCTCCAGCGCTTCCCTCAATTCTTTTTGCTAATAGCTCATCTTGTACTTTTTGCATGCGCTCTTGCATTTGCTGCGCTTGTTTCAATATATTTCCAAATCCAGGTTTTGCCATTTTATACTCTCCTAAAAAATTAAGCTAAACTATACGGAGGTTTCCGATTTAAATCAATTAATTTCTTCTCCATCAAGGGATTCAATCAAGGCGAGAGCTGCGGGGTATCGCGATATCCAATTTTTATCACCACTGCCTGGTGACATTTCTTTCGATGTCTCAGTGGGTAGAGCGTGCTGCTGTGGCTCATCCTGGTCTATAGCCTCTGTTCGGTGCACGTCTGATGTCGTTTCCAATACTGTAAATTCAAGTTGGAGTGGTATCTTAAAATGAGATGAGATTATTTTTTGAACAAGTATTCTGTTCTCTGTCAGGGCTTTGACGTGAAACTTTTTCGAAGATTCAAATGCAATTTCAAGTTGATTGCCAGTTATTTGCTGTAAACTTCCTTCTTCAAGGAAAGAGCCAATTGAAATTTTTTCCCTTTTTACAAGTGCAATAATTTCTTTCCAGTTTGAGCGAATCTCAGTAAATGATATTGTACTTTCTTTCGGATCTGCAACTTTTGCGGATTCTTCAACTTTATCAATTTTCTGTTCTGGCTTGTCTTCATTGTTTTTATCATTCAGCCCATTAAGTTGCCCAAATAAACCGCCTTTTTGTTTTTGAGGAAAAATTTCCGGTAAAATCCGGACGGAGTCGGTTTGTCTTGTTCCTTCAGCTAAGGCTTTTTTTTTTAAGGAATCCAGTTCGCTAAGCACTTTTTCCAATTCTATAGTGCGTGTCATTTTTGTCAAACGAACCAGCATCATTTCGACATGCAGTTGATGGTTATTGCTCCATCTTAAATCGTATGTTGCCTCTACAACAGCCTGGTACAAACGCAATAAGTCTGTTTCATAGAATAATTCTGCCTGCGCTTTAATCGTGCTTACAAAACTCTCTTTCCCTGCGAGAATTCGTTCATCAGCAGTTGATTTAAAAATAAGCACCTTGTTGATGTACTCCGCCAGGCCGTCCAGCAACTCCGAGTATGAGTAACCCTTCTCATAAATATTCTTAGAAATCGTTAGTATTTTTGCCGTGTTTTTATCAGCCACTGCGCCAAGTATGTCAATATAAACATCCAACCCGATGATTCCTAATAAACCGGAGACATCATCAATTTGAATATCTGTACCACAAAATGAAATGACTTGATCAAGTAAGCTCTGGCTATCCCGCATACAACCTTCTGATTTTCCGGCAATCAGTGCAAGCGCTGTCTCAGCAATACTAATATTTTCGTGTGAACAAATATTTTTCAATTGGGATGTTATTTTCGCAGTCGGTATTCGGCGAAAATCAAATCTTTGGCAACGTGATAAAATTGTTGATGGTATCTTGTTAACTTCGGTGGTTGCAAAAATAAAAATCACATGAGGGGGTGGTTCTTCCAACGTTTTCAGCAAGGCATTGAACGCTTCCGTTGTGAGCATATGAACTTCATCAATAATATATATTTTGCTGCGTTGTTGAGCTGAAGTATAACGCGTGCTTTCGCGCAGGTTACGTATTTCGTCTATACCCCGGTTAGATGCCCCATCGATTTCGAGCACATCAATACTATTGCCTGCAGTTATTTCCTTGCAGACATCACAAACATTGCATGGTTCGGTTGTAGGGCCTTTTTCGCAATTCAATGCTTTTGCTAAAATGCGCGCTGTTGTAGTTTTTCCAACACCTCGAGGACCAGAAAAAATGTATGCTGAAGCGAGACGGTTATTCGTAATGGCATTTTTTAAGGTAACAGTTACGTGTTCTTGACCAATGACTTCGGAAAAAGTTGTGGGGCGCCACTTACGGGCGAGAACTAGGTAAGACATTGAACCTCCGCTTCAAACCAGAGATTGGGTTGTCAGGTCAGGGGATTTATTAAAGTACGGAAAAGCAAACCCGCGGCACATAAAGCCAATGCTTACCGCTGCTACCTTCCGGTCCTGACGGGGTTGGGCACGTATTTATTGCGCGGGGCTTTTCCGTATTAATTTTGTGCAAGTCAATCAAAATGGCAACTTATTTTTGATATGCGTTTCGCCAAAGAAACCCGATTAGTTGCCTGGCAGAGCGGAGAGAGAGGGATTCGAACCCTCGGTAGGGAAATGCCCTACACACGCTTTCCAAGCGTGCTCCTTAAGCCACTCAGACATCTCTCCATAAAATACGATAATCATTTTTCTATTCATAATTATCGAAAAAAATTAAACATCCAAAGAGCGGAGAGGGAGGGATTCGAACCCCCGGTGATCAAAGACCACAACGGTTTTCGAGACCGCCCCATTCGGCCACTCTGGCACCTCTCCATCTTTTTTGTGGAGCCGATGGGATTCGAACCCACGGCCTTCGCATTGCGAACGCGACGCTCTCCCAACTGAGCTACGGCCCCGCAATTTTATTTTTCGCACGCACTTCACGAAAAAATTCTTTCAAGAGTTCACTCGCAGATTCAGCATTTACACCCGAAACCACATCAAAGGGTGAAGTCATCGACTGCAATTTTGTTAAATCAACATAGGAACCACATGCACCAAATCGAATATCGTTGGCCCCAAAAACAATTTGATTTATACGCGCCAAATGTATCGCCCCAACACACATCGGACAAGGTTCAATCGTCACATAAATAGATGCGCCAGCCAATCGCCACGACTGATTTTGCCGTGCGGCATCGCGTATGGCGATAATTTCCGCATGTGCCGTTGGATCATTTCTGGTCTCGACCAGATTATACCCTCTTCCAATTACAGCATTGTCACGAACAATGACAGAGCCAATAGGAACCTCGCCGATTTTGCGGGCTTTGAGTGCCTCCTCAAAAGCCATTTTCATCCAGCGATCGTGCATCTGATCACCCACATATAAAACAAGGAATCAAAGATTCCTTGTGATTTTGAAAAGTACGCCCGGGAGGATTCGAACCTCCAACCTCCTGGTCCGTAGCCAGACGCTCTATCCGTTGAGCCACGGGCGCAATTTTAAAATTTTAGCTGCGGAGAGGGAGGGATTCGAACCCTCGATACCGTTACCAGTATAACACCTTAGCAGGGTGCCGCTTTCAGCCGCTCAGCCACCTCTCCCTCTTAAACTATGCGGAGGGCGAGGGACTCGAACCCCCATGGGCGTTAGCCCGGCGGTTTTCAAGACCGCTGCCTTACCAATTAGGACTAGCCCTCCAAGAGACGTGGAATATACAAAAGAATAGTATCCAATGTCAATTTATTTTTCTCCAAATTCCTTTTTTAAATTCTTTTGTTGAGCACAAAAATTTTTCCTGGTTGCTGAAGTACAAATCCATTCAATTCAAGCTTTAAAAGGGTGCTCAGCAATAACGGTGTTTTCTTCTGAAGAATTTCACCAAGGTGATCAATA
This sequence comes from Deferribacteres bacterium, assembly GCA_020633655.1. Classification (GTDB taxonomy): domain Bacteria; phylum Zhuqueibacterota; class Zhuqueibacteria; order Zhuqueibacterales; family Geothermadaptataceae; genus Bioreactorimicrobium. The sequence continues at coordinate 273,748 of JACKDF010000007.1, read as the reverse complement.
TGCTGTTCGCCACTGCGCAAAACAGCTAGAATTTCTTTTTCATCAGCGGTCAAATCCTCAGCAATATTTGTCCCTTTCGCCGCAGAAAACAAATCACCTTGGGCAGGCAATTCTTCGAGAATATCTTCCACATTAGCCACAAGCTTAGCACCTTCTTTTATCAATTTATTCGAACCGACATGCTTCTGTGAAAAAATACTTCCTGGAATTGCAAATACCTCTCTGTTCTGCTCCAAGGCTTGATAGGCAGTAATCAATGCTCCGCTTCGTTGACCGGCCTCAGTGACAACAGTACCAGCAGACAATCCACTGATGATTCTATTCCGGCGTGGGAAATTAATTGCATCAGGTTTAGTTCCAAAAGGAAATTCACTGATAATCGCACCATTTTTTGCAATTTCTGTGGCCAATTTGCGATTTTCCGGTGGATATAACATATCTAAGCCGCTACCCAGCACCGCGATGGTTATCCCATTTAATTTGAGAGTTTCGGTATGTGCGATAGTATCAATACCACGAGCCAAACCACTTACAATCGTTATCCCAGATTCAACAAGTTCTCGCGAAATATTAATAGTGATATTTTTGCCATAAACAGTAGGGGACCTTGTTCCTACAACCGCAAGCGAAAATGAATTCAGAACAGCTGTTTGACCTTTCACAAACAAGAAGATGGGAGGATCGGTAATTTTCTTTAATTTATCAGGATAAGCAGGGTCCCAGAAATTAACAATGCTTGCGTTATGTTTCTCAGCCTGTTCCAGTTGCTTAGCCCCATAATCATCGAAAGTCGCTTTATGAATTTGTGTTGCTACTTTTTGAGAAATACCTGTAAACTTCGTAAGCTCGTTTATAGGAAGCTTTAGTATATGTGACGGTTTATTGTTGCCTCCAATGAGCAAGCGTAATTTTACATGTCCTATACCATAAACATTGCTTAAATTTAATAGTATACCGACTTCATCAGGAGATGCCCACCAATCTCTCACAATTAACTCCTACCGTGGATATTAATTTGAAATATTAACTACTTTCCAAAGCTCATCTAATAGGGTCGGAATTCCCTCACCGGTCACGCTGGATATGATGAAAACGGGTTTTTGAAATTCATCAATCAATTTTTGAAGTACGCTATCGACTTGTGTATCACACTTAGAAAGTGCAATCAGGTGAGGTTTCAAAAGCAATTTACTATCGAACAATTTTAATTCATCTTGTAGAGTTAAATAGTCTTTATAGGGCTCTTCTGAATTCGGATCAACTAAAAACAACAAAACACGTGTTCGCTCTATATGTCGTAAAAATTGATACCCCAGGCCCTTTCCACGATGTGCACCTTCGATCAAACCAGGGATATCCGCTATTGCAAACGAAGAAAAATCCCGGTATTTCACAATACCTAGATTGGGTTGCAAGGTAGTAAAGGGATAATCTGCAATTTTCGGTCTGGCTGCAGAAACTTTCGATAAAAAAGTGGATTTACCAGCATTCGGGAATCCAACCAAACCAACATCAGCAATAACTTTAAGCTCCAACCGGATATTTCGTGCCTCCCCTAATTCGCCAACCTGCCAATTTCGAGGCGCCTGCTTCGTCGATGTTTTATACTTGGCATTACCTCTTCCACCGCGACCTCCTTTTGCAATCACAACCTTTTGTTTGTTTTTAACAAAATCAGCAAGCAGTTCGCCTGAATTTTCATCAAATACCATTGTCCCGACAGGTACTTTTATTTTAATATCCGTTCCATTTTTTCCATTGCAATTTGCGCCTCGACCGTGCTCCCCCCTGTTAGCTTTAAAGTGTTTTTTCTTTTGAAAATCCAATAAACTTCGAAGCGAATCATTCGCTACAAATATTACACTTCCTCCTTTTCCTCCATCTCCGCCATCCGGGCCGCCCTTAGGGACGAATTTTTCCCGTCTAAAACTAACACAGCCACTGCCCCCTCTTCCAGATTCGATAAATATTTTTGCCTGATCAACAAACATAATAATCCTTAAAACAAAAGGCAGGAAACATACCTGCCTTAGAAAATCTTAATTGAGAATATTTTTTTAGCTTAACGAATTTATTTCATGGTAGTTAAAACATTCCCCAATCAATACAAACATTTAAAATTAGCACATTACAAACTGCTCTTGCAACCAGCTTTTGCGAAAATATATAAAAGAAAGGGATTCAGGAAGGAAATTCTGATGCATCCTTTTAATTTGTATTCTGGTATTCAACACGTTTGTTTTTTGAATCAAGATCGTTTTGTTTTAAAATCCGTTTTAATTGAAAATATCCAATTCGAACATTTCCATATTTTGCGCTGTTTAAAATTTTTTTCAATTTAAAAAGTCCAACCATCGGATTTTCTGTCGCAGCCCGAATTATGTGATCGGTTGAGGATAGAGCATTCGTTCTTGTATTTGTATGTTTTTCTTCCCGATTTTCCCGCCGTTCTGTTGTGGGCGCTGAATCAACATGGTCCCCTGAAATTTCTTTTGCAGCAGGTCTCGAAGGTACACTGCCACCTTCAAAATCGTTTATTGCATCCTCAAGGGTATCAAATGACTTAATAATATAATGAAATTCAAGAAGTTCAAATACTTCAAAAACATCCGGAATCATTCGAATGAGCTTTAAATCACCGCCCTTTTCTCGAATGCCCTTGATTTCACTAATAAAAATGCCCCAGCCAGCACTACTAATGTAATCAACATTGCCTAAATCGATAATGATTTTATAGGTATTGGCTTTAATTAAGGTGTTAAGTGAGTGCTCTAACTCCGCAGACGTAGTGGTATCAATATAACCACCAACCTTAATAACCGCGATATTCCTATTCGCACCCGCTCTTTCAACCGACACCTGAATACCTTCCATGGTTGTCTCCTAAAGATATTTTTCGCAAATTATACATTCAGCAATATACAATAGATGTAAGCTAATGTCAATAAAAACGAGAGATTTAACTATTTATGTCCGATTAAATCCAACGCCTCATTGATCTTTAATTTTATATCTGCTCTTGATGGATCATGCTTGAGGATTTTTTTCCATTGATCCACTGCTTGAGAATATTCTCCTCGATTGGCGTAAATAACACCGATATTCTCTCTGGCTGTGGCATCAGTGCTATCCATTTTAATCACATTGAAATAGGCCTTCATCGCCTCCTCAAGTTGACCTGTTCGGAAAAATGCATTTCCTAAAATGCTGTGTGCTTCTTTAAAATTTGGATATTTTTTTACGGCATCTGTAAATTTAACAATCGCTTGCTCAAACTCTTTACGCTTATAATATCGTAATCCTTCAATAAGAAGCCCTTCTTTTTCTTTTAACTGATTTCGCGTTTCCTCTGGCGATACAGCGTCCGGGTGTTTATTGGAATTCGAAATAGATTTTCGTTTTTTAATAAATACATCCTGCGGATCAGAAAACATTGGGAGCATATCTGTTTCATCAGGCCCTGCATCACTTGATGCAGAAAACAATTCAATAAAAATACCTGTATCATCGTTATTTTCTTCCACAAATGCACTAGTATTATTAAAATTATCTGAACTATTATCTGTAACCTCAACTAACGCCGAACTCTCATAATCATCTCCGCTTTTGTCATCTGACATATTTGTACTCAACATTTCAAGTGTTTCATCGTGAAATCCCTGATCTTTTTTAGCACCATTTTCTGTATCTTCACTGCTGGCCAAATCAATCTCTGGTAGTACATGATCAGATTCATTTTTGCCGATTTTTTTCTCCTTATCAGCAGTACCATTGACGCTATTTTCCACTTCGATCACAGCTTCATCTTCTTCAACAAAAACAGAAGAAGAATTATCTGAAAAGCTACTCGATATTTCCTGCTCCAGAAGATCGTCTACAGCATCAAAACCAGGAGATTGAGTATCAGTGTCCTCTTCTGGATCTTCTAATAGTGCGGCTTCATTGTTTTTCTCTTCATTGGTAGTTTCTGTTACTTTAGTGCCACCTTGTAATATATCGAGAAATGAAAGTGTATCACTTGCATTACTTTCTTCTGTATTTAGAGCTTTTTCTGAAAGTTCATTGCTTGATAATTCATTCGTATCTTCAATTTCAGGTTTCGAGCTATTATTTCCCAGATCAGATTTTATATTTTGTATGTTATCATTTGATGTTTTAGAGATCGAACTAATATCAACTTCTTCTGTTTTTTCTTTTGAAGTGGTTTTTGAAATATCCACTTCAGATGTTTTCTCAAATCGGTGGTCGTCCTGTTTTGGTTCTTTTCGCGTAGGTTTTACAATTTTATCCGGTTGCTCATCTTTATTAATAATGATACGTCCATCAAGCGTGAGCATTGGCGTACCGGGGGGCTTTATACGTTTTTTACTTTTCGCGCCACGTGCAATATATGCCTCACGTAATTGCTTCGTATTTAAACGGCTTCGAACAAGTTCGTCATAAATTTTCTTTTCGGTTATATCTGTAAAGTTATATTTTTCTGTATTGAGTTCTTCACTGATTCTCTTCGCGCCATATTCAGGATGATTTTTTATGATGTCGAACATTTTTGTCTTATCTTCGATACTGAAATGCTTGGCTTCCAGAGAAACATCTTCATCGATTTCGTATGAATCTACACCATGCTCATCGAACTGCCGTTTGTACTTGTTATAATAAGCGTATGTTGTAATTCCCGCCTTTTCGCAGGCCTCACGTATATTTGTTCCATCCTGTATTTCCGCATGTGCGATCTTCGCGCGGCGTAGTTCTTCTTTTTCTGGATTCGATTCTTCTTTGATGGTAACACACGTTATATCATCATATTGAACGTTGCCTTCCGTGAATGTCTCAATTTCCAATCGAAGTTTATCTACAAAATCTTCTGCACGCAAACTGCCCTGCTCTCGAATGATTTTTAAAAGTCTCTCCTCACCGAATAATTGGCGACGCCCATTCATGGCTTCCGTGATTCCGTCTGTATACAACAAAATGATATCATCTTCCATCATCTGGATTGTATCGGATTCGATCGATTGGCGGAACAAATCTTTTTCAGCCAACTGGATACCAATTGGAAAACCCTTTGGATTAAGGTAATAGGTTTTGTTGGTGGAAGGTCTAAAAAGTATGAGTGGATTATGTCCCGCGCTGGCGAAATTCAGACGCCGGCGTTTCGTATCAATGATCACATAAAAAACGGTGACAAACATTCCTTTTTTCATATCCATTGAAACAAAGTCATTCACTTTGGAAAGGACCTCAGCAGCGTCATGAATTCCCCGTGCTTCTGTGCGTAAAGCCGTCCTGATCATGGTCATAACCAGTGAGCCTGGAACACCTTTTCCAGAGACGTCGGCAACGACGACGCCTAAGGTATCATTATCAACTTGAACGAAATCGTAGTAGTCACCGCCGACTTCTTTCGCTGCTTTATAATATGAAGCAAGTTCGCATCCTTCAAGCTTTGGAAACTCTGATGGCAGCAATGTTTGTTGTATTTCCTGGGCAACCTGCATCTCTTTCTGCAAGCGTTCCTGCTCAGCCAGATTTTTTTGAGACTCACGAAATTTACTCGTCATCTCGCTAAAGGCTTGAGCAATTTCCCCAATTTCCGTCGATGCATCAATATCCATTTCATCATCAACTTCACCGTGGTCAATTGCACGAATCCATGACGCTAATTTTCGGAACGGATTCAGTAAAATATAGATAAGAACAAATATGCCGAGATATGCTAATACGAGAATGGAAAGTGTTAATCGAAAGTAAGCCCAGCGCAAAGTAGAAATCTCGGAATCGATTTTTGCCTTCTCAACCAGAACATGTATATTTCCGTACTTTTCACCGCTAATTGGGTATTTTACAGGAATTTTAAAGTCATAAATTTCAATGGGTGTTGCCTGATCATTTGCCCCAGCAATGGTCATTTCATATTGTTGTACGCTGTCTGCAACTTGTTCTACGGATTCTGGAATTATCGGGTATTCAGCACCATATTTTGCGCCTTGCCGGATGATATTTATGTGTCCGGAAATAAGCAGCTCACGATCATCAACCACAAATAAATCAATTAATTGTCCCTTTTTCTCCTCGAAGGTAGGCGCGATAGTCTGCGTGATTTCATCATAATATTCGTTCCGTAGAATATCTTTTCGTTTTGATTCATCTGCCAATTCCATATTGTTTTTGGCAGAAGACTCAAGATTATACTTTGCAGTTTGACCAATACTCCAGTAACGTGAAAATGCTTCCTCCGTTTTATCCACACCTGCTTTGTAATAGAGATATCCGTAACTTCCCAAAACTGCTAATGAAAATATTAACGCAATTCTCCAGAAATATTGCCCTTTTAAAGTGTAAGGAATACCTTGTGCAGTTTTTCGCTCTTCAACTTTTTTAACCGGCTTCTTGGTTTTGTCCCGATATTTTGTCATCCGCAGTTCATTGCCTTCTTCTGTTCTGCGGTAATCAATTTCATCCATTAATTTGCGGATGATGAAAATACCAAGCCCACCTTTTTTACCGATATCTACATAACGATCTAAATCTGGCGCCTTAACTGTCCTGGGATCAAAATATTTGCCAGTATCGATTAAACTGACGGTCGCGCTATTTTTACGAATAATAACACGTAACAGAATAAACCCTTGTTCATCTTGCTCTCGATATGCGTGACGAATGATATTCGTACCAGCTTCATCAATAGCAAGTTTATAGGCGTTAATTATTTTGTTGGTCAACCCGTATTTATTGCCTACTCGTGTGACAAAATCGCGGAGTTCGCCCAGATAATCGATGTGAGCAGGGACTTTAAGCTGCTCTTTTATGACATCTTTAAACAAAAATTATTACTCTCTGTTATTCGTTCAGTGCTTTTTCTGCCTTTTCGAGTTCAACCAGAATCGGTGTTTTAAAGGGTTGCAACTCATATATCCGGTTTAATATTTCCAAGGCTTCTTTGTATCGGCCCTGGCTGTTGTAGCGTTTGGCTTGCTGCCAATCTTTCCGTATTTTTGTATTGAGCCAGGGTTCCTGATTCGCATTAAGCCATGAATTTGCCAGTCGCCTTTTCTGTTTTACAGTTTTGTTGTCGGGTTCTTCACGTAATGCCTGTTCAAAATAGTGAATCGCTTCTTTCCAGTTCCGACGCTCGTATTCCACGAGTCCCTGGCGATAGGCGGCATCAAAATTAAGTCGGCTGTTCCATTGACTAATCTTATTATCAATTACCCGTCTTTTTGAATCGTCTTCAATACCAACCTGCACAGCTTCCCGCAATTTGGTTACCGCATCTGGATAACGTCCAGATTGTGCCAGACGATCTCCCTCACGGATCAATTCATCAATCTTTTTATCAATCTGGATATGGGTTTGTGCAATCCAATCTTTCAATTCTGCATTGGCAGGATCAATTTCCAAACCACGCTGCCATTCCTTGAGTGCGTCACTCCATTTTGCTGCTTCAAAATGTGTTTTACCATTTTCCAGGTATCCACGTACGCGTTCCTGTTTGCGCAATTCATCCTGTTTAGCCAGGTTTTCAGCGGCTGCAGATGCTATGCGTTCTTCCTGAAGTTGTTTAAATTGAACAAATGCCCGCTCACTCCACTGCTTAATAGTCGCATTTTCAGGATCAAGACGCAAAGCCTCGTCAAATTGAATTTTAGCGCCAAGGTAATTTTCTGCCCGGTATTTGGCTTTTCCATCATTCATCAAACGTTCGATATCGAGCCGCTTGTTGATTCGCTCATTTTCAAGAACACGCGCCTCAATTGCACGATCACGAGCTTCTTTGGCCGCCTGCACGATTTCAATTTTCGTTTTGCCAAAGTGGATCGTTAAAGAAAAATTGTGATTCTTAACGGCGCCACCAAGCGTATTCAAATTCGATACCGTATAATCGAGCCGATAATTCATTCCTCGATTATTAAAAGCGACTCCACCGCCGAACACCGCGGAACTATCATTAAAGCCGAATCGAAGCATTCCGGTGTCATGGTAATTGTATTCTGTTCCCATGTGAAAAGAAGAGGGAATCTCGCTGTAAGATGATTTTTGCATATCTAAAAACAGAGAAAATCGGTCCGCGCCAGAGGCAATTGCGAAAGGAAATGCAAACCCAACTTTTATATTTCGTGGCGTTTTGGTTGGTGTTCCGGTAAATTTTAATCCCGGCGTCACAACATCCTGTATTATAATACCCAGCGATGAGTTTTGCAGAAGCTCTGGCATCCAGCCTGGTTTATAAACAAGTCCAAAATCCATTGCAAATCCCGAGGATGTCGAACGTTCAAAATCCTGCTGTTCAATTTTTGCGTTCACGCCAAACGACAAATTATAGCCTATTTTCTTCCCATAAGAAAGAAGATAAAGCGAATGCGTATAGCCAAAATTCCCAATAAGGTTCGCATTCTCATCTCTTTCTTCGATATCATTTGAGGAAAGCCCGACGCGAATCATTGCTGCACCAAAAGTTCCAATATTCACCGTCGGATGTGCATAAGCAATCAATTGGGACTGCCCAAGCAACAAATTCGATGCATAAAGCGTAAGTGTTTTCCGTTCGAGAACATCCAATGCTCCAGGATTCCAAAATATAGCCGTTGCATCCTCAGGAGCAGCTGTACAGGCACCACCCAAACCAACACCACGTGCCCCGAAGGCCTGTTGAAATTCAGGCTTCAATCCTCCAGACTGCGCCAGAAGATTTTGGACTGAGAACCAACTTACAAACCCAACAAATAAATATCCCAGGACTCTGGTTCTCTGAAATTTGCGTGACTCGTCTAACAATTTATTCATCCTTGATGGCTTTATCATTTCCTGATTCATTTCAACACCTTCTCATCGAATCACTGCAACAGTGGTTTTTGCTATATTTGATCCAGCTTTTATATAGGCCACATAAATTCCACTCAAAACAACCTGATCAGTCCCATTCCGGCCATCCCATTCTATCGTGCGAGCAGCACCGCCGCCAATACCGGCAGGGTCGGTTTCGGGATACGTTTTGTGATATACATGTTCACCAAAAAGAGTGTAGATATCAATTGTTACTTCCGCAGCCTGCTGTAAAGTAAATGAAAAGAGCGTTCTCTGACTATTGGGATTGAATGGATTTGGATAATTAAAAAAATTGGTTGACAACTCAGATCCTACAACCACATATTCCGGAGAGGATATCTGTAAATCAGGCCGTGCATTTCCATACTTATCGACCAGTTCTAATCCAATAAGTGCCTGGCTCCCATGGTCCTGTGCACTGATATAGGCTTTTTCTGTTATTCGCAACGAAAATTTCTTGCCACTTGAATTCGCCTTTAATTTGCAAGAAAAAGCAAGAACATTTAAAGAATCCGGTGTTAATTTAATCGTATCCTGAAACACACTCTCAAGCCATGCTTCATTTAGATTTACCGGATTAAGCACGGTATTCACAGGTATTTCCGAACCGTCTTCAAAAAGCAACTTAGCAGTGAAAGTCTCCAACACTTCACTAGCGACGAGCGCCTCTTTGTCTTCGTTTAACACATCGACTTTTAATGAGAGCAGATCTATCAAACTCGCAAACTCATCGCCCTTATTCGTAAATCCCAGGCGCAACAATTCAACTTCCTGCCCTTCTGCCACAACCGAGCTGGATTCAACATTGAGCTCACGCAATTCAAGCTGTCCACTTCGGGTTCGCACCGGAATTGCAGCACTTGTCTGTGAAAAACCAACGGCCTGACCACTATTTTCATCCAGGGGCAAATCAAAAAGTTCAAACTCAATGTTTTCAGTTTCCGTTCTGCTATCCGGGGCGATAATATTCCATGAAACAACACCACCAAAAGTTCCAAGGCTCTGCACATCGGGCGAAGTGGTTCCATAGCCGGGTGGCAGCGTTTTTAAACGGATGTTGATATCCGTACCAGAATGTAAGTTAGCCGTCCCGAGCTTATTCAGCTCAACATCAATTATGAAGTTTTGATTCGGTGAAACAATTCGATCAAGCGCAGAAGCTGGAGCTACAATCTCAGCAGTAAAAGAATAACTCGCCTTTTTCACAGTCGTTACAACTAACTCCTGAGATTTACCACTAAGTTCCGCATCGCCACTTGTCGCATCTTTATATTCCCAAAAGACAGCAAAAGTATCTTTGGCTGCATTTGCAGGTGCCATTACAAGCCATTCATAGGTTTCGCCAATGGAGTTAAAAGTCTCGATCGAATTAGGCTGACGCGTTGCATTTTCAATCGTAAAGTCACTACCCGACGTTTGTTGCAGCGTAAGCGATACATCTTTAACATCCTGTCCGGACAATTTTGCTCTAATCTTAAATTGTTGATCAGTACTGATGATATTATCGATTGCCCCAACCGGCTCAAAAATTACAAAATTATCGGCGATAACCGCCCCCGTTTCCCGAACAGAAATATTAATGTGTAATTCATCTCCACCCGGAACAACAGCAGCAGGCTGTCCCGTGTATATATCATTTGGACGCGGATCAAGCAAATTCACTCGAATTGAAGTTTGCATCGCAGCATCCGGCATTTGTAATTTCCACGTATTTATGTCCCCGACACGAACTCCTGTCAAGGTGTCATTTTGAGCAGGTGTGCTGGTGAATTTAATTTCTGAATTTGTTGTATCAATCCGTAAAACAGCATCACCTGAAATTCCAGCAGAGCCCGTATTTCGTAGTACCACCTTGAGATCATAGGTCTGTCCCATTGCCAAACTTAAATTCGTACTAATACCACCATCGAGGGCAAGACTCAACAACGCTTTTGGTACCAAATCACACGAAAATTGCGTTTGGTTACTTTGGGAGATGCCAGCCCCATCCACACCCTGGATTCTGACTGTAAACGCCTTCGTCTCTGTTTCTGTGGCAGTTGCAGGAGCAGTAATATCCCACTCCACATAACCGGCTTCATAATTGCCATCGACAGGTGAAACGGGGATTGTTTCAGCGCTCGTACCAGAGAAAGAAAATCCCGTTGGCAAAACAAGTGATGCGGTAGAATTCATCAGGCGACGCCAGCCATGTAAAAACACTTTTAACCGGAAAGTCGAACCGGAAGATACTTTATTGTTCTCGGCTGCACCCTGAGGTGAAATAATTCGAACAGAATCAATGGCGAATTCCAGATTGCCTACAGAATAATACAGTGTATCTCCGGCTTTGAAAGTCGCTGCTGCTGTACCGCTATTAATATCTGTGGGTGTTCCCAGGAAACGGACGCCTACCGGATCGCCGCCCGGTACCGTACTGTTTGTCGAAGGAGAAACCAGGCGCCAGGTAAGCTTTGGAGAATTCATATCAAAGGAAACTTCATTGGTTTGTACAGAATCTGTGGAGAATCCATACCCCACAGGCAAATCAAGACGTAGCTGACCGCTTCCTGAAAGTCCCGCTTGTCCACGATTTGAAATCGACGCGGTGAAAAGAAATTCTTGTTCCTTCTGTAAGAGAAAATATGTGAAATTCGTTGATGCTTTAACCTGCAATTCTGCCGGAACCTGTGTAATAAATTTAACTTCGTTATTGATCGGCTCACCGATGTTAGCACCATTCCCGCTCGTAATAACCGTTGCTGTATCAAGATAAGCGATAACTCGTTCGCCCACATCATTTTGCACTGATCCAGCGGTAATTAAAAAATCTATTGTTTGTACTTCATTCGGTTGAATAGTCGCAATCGTATCCTTCACTTCAGAAAAAGCCCCACCGGCAAACTGGTCCTGCAAACGAACAATGGCATCCCGCACAGCATCGACACCGTTGTTTTTAACAGAAACTCGTATTGTAAAAGACTGGCCGGTATTAACAATTGCATTGGCATTTTGTATATTTGGTGCCAGCATCTCTGATTTAATGATTAATACGGAAGAGTTTTCTTCTATCAACTTTGTCGTGTTTCCAACACCACTAATCGTGGCGCCAGTATTTGCATCTGTTGCCCCAAGTGTTAGAGTAATATTTGCTGTACCACTTAAAATTCCTGTCCGATTTATCGTATAAACGATTTCAGTTTCTTGTCCATTACCGGGCAAATTTGCCGTAACCGGCGCGTTAATATTATAATTCTGTGTATCATCATGTGAATCTAAATCAAAATTGATGTCCGTTGCTTTGGGTTTGAGCTGAGCAGTTGCCTCACCATTGTTTTTCACTGTTGCTGTGATTGTCCACGGAATTAATTGGTTCGCAAACACGGTTTCCGGTGAGGGGACAACACTCACAACCTGCAACTCCGCAGCTGTCTGCAGTATGGCTTGTTCACTGGAATCAAGGGCTGCCAAAGGTGATACAATTTTCTTCGTATTTTTCCCTTTGGCTGAAAATACCGATACAGTGAATGTTTCCGAACCGGATCGATCAGCTGCGGTTACTGTAATGGGAATATTTATAGCAGAACCACCGGGGATAGTGAAGGCAGCGCTGTGTAGAGCAAATGTCGATGGGGAGGAAATTTCACTACTTGATAGATCTATTACAACACTATCCAGGCTTTCCTGACCATCGTTTTTTATTCGGCTGATAACCTGAAATTCTTGCAACCGGTTCACTGAAGGTGCATTGAGACTTGATATCCAAGTCGAATCAATTTTGATACTCGCCGGAGTTTGGATTGTTACCGTACGCAATTCCTCTGCAATCGTCGAATCTCTGAAAACAACGTTTGAATTTTTATCGTATCCGCGAACAATTGCCCCAATTGAAAGAGCACCGGGAGTACTTCCTGTTGTATTCACAACAAAAGAGAGCGTATCTTCACTGCTTCCAGCAATAAAAGTTTTTCCGCTTGCGAGCAGTGTTGGACGTGTTATGGAATATCCTGCTACATTACTGAACAGGTATTTAGTCGAATCTGCATTAAAATTTACTTCGGCGTTTGCTTCACCTGTATTTTGTAAGACAACCTTTGCACGCCATGCTGTTGTTTGGTTTATTGTTGCGGTTGCAGGTGCAATTATTTCTTTTATCGCAACAGCAGCAGCGGTTTGAACCGCAAAAGTATTATTCGAATTTGTCAAATCGATTGGACTTCCATCAGAACCAAGAAAATGTACGTCGATAGTAATCGTACCGGTGGAAGTTCCTGTGCGTGTAACAGTATATGTATAATTCGCCTGTGAGTTTGGCGCAATTGCCGTCAAAGCCGGCGGCGTAATTGTGTATTCACTCGTTTTCTCCACCGCACCGGCAAAGAAGCGCAAATCCAGGCTGTTGACATTGACAGTACTCGAGCTGCTATTATCAACGACTACTGAAACTGTCCATTGCTTCGTCATACCGGCATTTACTTTTGCCTGACTTGGTGTCACCGAGACGATGGCAACCGATTCTGAATTTTCTACCGTCCAACTGTCGGAAGCACTTGCACCATCAAGATCGGTGAGTTGCAATCCCGAATTAGCATCATGGGCTGTGAGTACTGCATCAAGGGTAATCAATCCTGTCTGGGCTTGAGAAAGCACGTCTACCAGGTAATCCAATTGAATATTGCCACCGGAACCAGGAATCACTGTGGGATTGCCATTTACCGGTGCAACGATGTATCCCGAAGACACATCCGTATTATTTGCTTTGAATTTTAAAGTAACATCATCGATAACCGCATTTGCAGTTTCTGCATCTGCAGAAGGGATATTTACGACGACACTGACCGTATGTCCTGCCGATCCCTGATCGACTATTGCATCCGGTGCCGACACAGAAACGACAGACACAGCTGCGGGATTTTTCTGCACAATCCATCGGGGTGGGCGATTCGTCGCCGCGGAATCTCTTACAGATACTCCAGATACTGTTCCATTCACGATTCCATCGACGATTACAGAATCAATCGTAGCTCCTGTTGTTATATCAACATTAAATGTGAGCGCAACAGATCCACCACTCGCAGGAATAACCGTTACTTCTGGATTAGTCCGTGTTATATTCTCAAAACCAGTCCATTTTGTAATTCCATCTGAGGCATGCGTAAATGTTGGATTTGCAGAGGTAATAGTAATATCTTGTGATCCATTATTTTCGACTGTCAGGGAAATTTGCGCATCTTGTTGCCCGCGAGAAACGGTTGAGGACGCAGTTGAAAGAGAAACAATCCGCATGCTGGTTAACGTAAGCTGCGTACTTCCGTCGGCAGAACCGTTCACACTGCTTGCGAAGACACTCGTCGTACCTCCCAACGTGCCAGCACGAAAAATAAAACTCAGTTTACTGCTTGCATTCGTGGCAATCTGAACACCAGGTAAAGATAAATTTACATCGTTCAGGATTTGCCCCATTGAAGAATTTCCCAGAGATACGGTAAATTGATGATTTGCGCCGACATTATTACCATCAGCATCTACAATTGTGCTTGAGGTTATTGTGGTTTCAGATATTCCATCAGCTGCAAGAGTTGAAGTACCCGGAGTTAAAACGATTGATCCCGTCGGTACGCCTGCCGTGACAGTAATAATAGCTGAGGCAGCTGTACCGCTTGCAGGCGTGCCCACAACTGTAACATTCGCAGCCAAAGTTGGTGAATATACGGTTGAGCTTCCCGTCCCGGGAGAGAACGATCCACTTGGAGCGGACCATGTCACACTTTGATTCCCGATAAAATTGTTGTTTGCATCATAACCGGCTGCATATATGGTAACAGATTGATCGGCGGTCATATTGTAAGTTGAAAAGACAGTCCCACTGCCGTCAGTTGCTGTGCGTAGTATAACATGATCAATACCACCAACGCCTACTGTAATTGTGCCGGAATAGGCATCGATTACTTCCGTTGAATTATGATCAGCTTTTATTAATCCTGTTCCACTTGTTGTCGAAGTAAAAACTGCACTCGTGCTTGGACCAACCGGCATTGAACCGATTCCACCAATAACACTCCAGCTAACTGATTCATCCTGTACATAATTAAAATCCGAATCATATCCACCTGCATGGACGGTTAGAGTCGATCCAGCGGCAATCGATTGATTTCCCTGTTCTGATGTTTCCCCTGAAGCACCTGTTAAAACTTTAATGTTTTGGACTTCTCCAACAAACACGATATAATCACCCGATCCAGCGCTTAATCCCGTGCCACCTTGATTTACCTGCAGCTCACCCGATCCCGGTTTGCGCGGATCAAACGTAGTAGAAACGCCACTCGAAACGGACAATCGCCCAAGGGAAGTATTGCTTAAAGCCCACGTAACCGCCTCATCCTGCACATAGTTATTACCGGCATCAAACCCGGCGGCGTGTGCAGTAATTAAAGAATCCGTGGTGATGGATTTTCCAGTTAAAACTGTATTTTCACCAGAAGTCCCTTTGAGAATTTTTACTTCAACAACCGGACCTACCAAAACATTAAAAGCATTTGAATTACTTATTACTCCACCATCTGTCACTGAAACCACAACTCCAGTATTTGCAGTATTAATGACGGTGTTCGTAATCTCGAGGATACCGTTGGCAATAAATGTCACCGACGAAGGTGAAACATCTCCCTTATTTACGGTTAAAGCGGGCGAACCCAAATAATCAGTTTTAATATTTCCGTATTGATCATAAGCTGTAAGTTTAATAGTAAAGGTTTCAGCCGATGTCTGGTCACCAATATTTCCATTTGAAGCATTGGTTATGGTGAAGGAATCCAGGGCAGCAGGATTGACAGTAAAGGTGTTCGAGGAGCCAGTCGCACTTCCAAATGTTGCTGTTATGCTCGTGCTAGCTGTTGCCGTCGTGATGTTTGCATTGGAAATCGTGATCGTTCCACCGGTTGAAATGGAAGTCGTTGCAGGAGAAAAAGATCCCGTCGCATCAGAAAGATTTATTGTACCTGTCCAGTTTGTTGCAATATTTCCATACTGGTCATAAGCTGTAAATTTCGATGAAAAATTAGTTCCCGCAGTCTGAGTAGCAATAGGTCCATCGGAGGTATCTGTTACCGTAAAATGATCAATTGCGGCAGGATTGACAGTAAAGGTGTTCGAGGAGCCTATCACACTTCCAAATGTTGCTGTTATGCTCGTGCTTGCCATTGCCGTCGTAATGTTTGCATTGGAAATCGTGATCGTTCCACCGGTTGAAATGGAAGTCGTTGCAGGAGAAAAAGATCCTGTCGCATCAGAAAGATTTATTGTACCAGTCCAGTTTGTTGCAATGTTTCCATACTGGTCATAAGCTGTAAATTTCGATGAAAAATTAGTTCCCGCAGTCTGAGAAGCAATAGGTCCATCAGTGGTATTTGTAACGGTAAAGTGATCAAGAACATCCGGCACAATCGTAACCTGGGTTGCTGTAGCAATATCACTGGAATTAAAATGACGCAGGACTAATTCAAAAACACCTGTTGAATCCGAATTCACAACGCCGTTAAATTGCAAGACGAGTTGTGTACCTGGCAGTTTTTGAGTTCCCGCTCCATCCCTCGTTAGAGTAACGTAATTTCCTTCGTCATTACCGAAATTCGAATGATTCGTTACAATCAATCCCCCATCAAGTCCTGAAATTATAGATCCTGTGCTGACACTAGCAAGATTGAATTTACCAGGAAAATTTACAGTGAATTTCCCATCTACTGCAACGGTATCACTCGTCACAAAAGTTATGGTATAGTTTGCTGTTTTACCAGCAGCTGCGTCATTTACAGTAGCACTAAACGAGGAAAATCGAGGAAAAGGATTGGCAAGTACAGTCGATGAGTTTATAGCCATCCATGCTATAAATATCAGTCCTATTTTAATTTTCATATTGACAGAGGTGCTTTCCATGCCTTTAGAATTCTATCGCAATGCGAATTATCAGATTAATTAGCGATATTTGAGATAAAGAGACTCTTGCTTTCTTAGATAAAATTACTCTTCTATGTATCGATCGAATAGCCCTTTTAGATAAATAGATTTAGATAAATAGAAATAGATATTTAAATTCAAAATCGGTGCATTGCAATTTTCTTTTACCCAGAATTACACTTATGTAATCAAGTAATAACATCGCGACGGTGTTTTCACTTGATTTGAGGGTAAATAGTAGGTTTTTTTACACAGTGTTTCAGTTTGCAACCACAAGCAAATAACATACCATGGTTCATAAAGTCGTAGTTTTGATTCAAGTAAACGCACAATTCACTTTAAAACAACAAATTAGGTTGGTTTTAAATAATAGGCTCTTGGAGAGTTTTAAAAAATGTGGGAAAAATTGTATCAGAGATGGAACAAACTGTTTTAAAATCAAACACGTTTATAAGCTATTTCAAAATAGCCCGCAATAAAATGAGAAACCCTTTTCCATCATTTTCTGCCAATTTCAAATTTTTCTCTGCTCTTTTAAATCGAGGATTTATAGATAGTGCTTTCCGGAATTCATCCAATGCTTTTAAAAACAGGTTGCGACACATAATTAAATATGCAATTCCAAGATTGTTGTGCAGGTCGGCATAACGAGGATAGTCTTCAATTGAGGATTTTAGCCTTTCGACATAATTTCCGATAAAAAGATTGTCTTTCCCTTTCCCACCATACATAAATTTCAGAAAAAATTCATGTTCAAAAGTCAGATCCATTCGTTTATTTGTCTCTGAAAAACAATCCTGAAAAACGACAACAGCTTTATCATATTTCTCGTCATTTACTAACGAGAGGGCTTCTTCGTACTTTGTATTGGCAAACGGTTTAAAAATATCAACTGCTTTGCCCATATAATCGATTACGCGTTTCTTACGAATACTTGCTGGTGGTAAGTGCTCACCGTCTGCTCTAGCAGCCAATGATTTCAGCAATGCAAGCCCCATATAATAGTTTGCCTCAAAGTAGGATTCATTCAAATTCAAAGCAGAATCCAAAACGCGGATTGCATCGGACCACGCCTTTTTTTCAAGGTGAACACGGCCAAGATTCAAGTGTAAATCTGCAAATCCTTGCGCGATTTCCAAACCATGGCGAAAAATTTCTTCCGCCCGTCGTAAATCAACAAGCTCAAGGTAACACATACCAAGATTATTGTAAGCTTCAGCAAATTTAGCATCGACAGCAGTTGCAAGTTCAAAATACTTAATCGCCTGTTCAACAAATCCTTTATGCAGTAAAACAAGACCGATTTTATTGCAAGAGATAGGATGTTTAACTTGTTGAACTTTCTCACCAATATAAAACAACAACTCGATATCACTAACAACCTGCGTATGCAATTTTTTAACCATGTTCTCGATACCATTAGCACCGGCTTCAGCTGCAACCATTGCCTCATGTGATTCGACTACACGGCCATTATCAAATACATTCGCCGTTATTTTAGAGCCATATTCCGAATAGCTGGTTTGGACATGGAGGCGTTGATTACCGAGGTTAATGTCGCTATTCAATCCTAAATTCTGCATGGTGTTCTCCCAAAGGTGCGTTGCTCACAATCCTAATGTATAACTATTTGCTCGACTCTGTGTTTTTACCAGTATTTGCTGGTGTTGATGCTTTTTTTTCGGCTGTTTTATCAGTAGATGTACTGGTGTTTGTATTTTTATAATCTGTCAGGTAAAATCCACTTCCTTTAAATATTAACCCCGCACCACCAGCAATAACACGATTGATTCGTCCTTGGCAACGGGGACAAACTGTCAGTGGATCCGAGACAATGCTTTGAAACTCCTCGAATTCGAACCCGCAATCTTTACATTTATAATCATATGTCGGCATATATTTCTCCAAAGAAAAGATAATCACCATTCAATTTAATGCAGCATCTGCAAAGCGACTTCTATTTGATCGAGCGCTGATTGTAAATTTTCCATAGAAGTTGCGTAAGATACACGAATATTTTGTGGGGCTCCAAATGCTTCTCCTGGTACTACCGCGGAATGTGCTGATTCAAGGAGAAATGTTGACATATCCATTGCTGAATGAATTACATATTCCCCATGTGATTTCCCAAAATAATGAGAAATATTTGGAAAAATATAAAAAGCACCTACAGGTTTTGGTACTGTAATACCATGGATTTTTGAAAACCGTTCGTAGACATAATCGCGTCTCCGGGCGAACTCCACTTTCATATTTTCCAAAACTTTCGAATCCAAGTCAAAAGCAGCAAGCGAGGCATACTGAGATATCGTACACGCATTTGAAGTGTAGTGACTCTGAATTTTTCCCGCTGCACTGATAATCGGTGTTTTTGCAGCCAGATAGCCGACGCGCCACCCAGTCATAGAATAAGCCTTGGAAAATCCATTTACTAATAATAATTGATCCGCGATTTCAGGATATGCAACCAGGGAAGCTGACACAAAATTATCATAAATTAGTTCAAGGTATATCTCATCACTCAAAATAAAAATACCCGTCTTTTCAACGACTTTAACAATTTCATCAATCTCTGACTTCGAATATACAGCGCCAGTAGGATTCGAAGGAGAGTTAAAAATTAACATTCGTGTTTTGTTATTTATCGCTTTCTCAAGCTGTTCTGCGGTAATTTTATATTCCGTCAACTCTGACGTAGGTAGAATTACGGGTTCCGCACTGGCCATTTTTATTTGTTCCGGATAACTCGTCCAATAAGGTGCCGGGAGCAACACTTCATCACCCGGATTACAGGTGGACAACAATGCATTCAACACCGCTTGTTTAGCTCCACTACTCACAACAATTTCGTTCGGCAGAAAATTACCACCAAGATTATTTAAATACGCAGCAATTTTTTCACGCAATTCGAGGATCCCAACATTTGCTGTATACTTTGTGTAACCAGCATCAATAGCTTTTTTCGCCGCGGTACAAATTGGCTCCGGCGTAGGAAAATCGGGTTCACCGGCTCCAAGGCCGATAATAGGTTTACCCGCTCGACGTAGTTCTGAGACTTTTGCCGTAACCGCCAGTGTTTTAGAACCTTCAATTTTATTTGCAAAAGCAGATGTTTTATTCGACATACCTTCCTCTTATTTTAATTTCTTTTTCAACTGAGAATGAACAAATTCTGGAAGAAAATTACTAACATCTCCTCCTAAGCTGGCCACTTCTTTTACAATCGTCGAATTTAAATAAGTATATTTTTCATTCGGCACAAGGAATAAGGTGACGATTTCAGATGAAATTTTTCGATTAACCAGAGCCATTTGAGTTTCATATTCAAAATCAGATACAGCTCGTAATCCTCTAACAATGGCACACGCATCAATAGATTTGGCGTAATCAACAAGCAAACCAGAGAATGATTCTACACAGACATTTTCATGATTTTTAATAACTTCTGTTATTAATTCAACCCGTTCCTGCACAGTAAAAAGGGGGGACTTTTTGGGGTGCGTCGATACAGCAACAATAACTTTGTCAAACAATTTACTTGCCCGAAAAATTACGTCAAGATGACCATTTGTAATTGGATCAAATGTTCCCGGATAAACAGCAATTCTTGTCATTTTTACTCGTTTGTATTTTGAAAAATATAATGAGTTGTTTTACCTGTCACTTTTGTATTTATAAGTTGAAGAGCTTCTGATAATTCTATCTTTTGATCAGAGGCATCCTCAACCACAAAAAACCCATTTACATTGAGTAATTTATTTGTTTCAATTAGCCAAAGCAAGCGTTTTGTAAACCCGGATTTATAAGGTGGATCGGCAAAAATAAGATCAAATTTTGAATCAGCCAACTTCGTTAAATAAAAAAACGCATCCATCACATGGATTATACTTTTCTGTGAGAGATGCGTTTTTTCTAAATTTTTACGAATAATGTCTGCAGCAAATCTATTTTTTTCAACAAACTCTACATGTGTTGCCCCTCGACTTAATGCCTCAATCCCCAATGCACCAGAGCCAGCAAAAAGGTCTAATACATTTTCGGGTTTGAGAATGTAGTTTTGTAAGCTGTCGAATAATTTTTGTTTCGCCCTATCGGTGGTAGGGCGAGTTGTATCTTTACCGGTTAAGGAGTATAGGTTCGTTCCTTTTGCAGTACCGGCAATCACACGCATTATTAATAGCTGTAATGTTTTAAAACGAGAACTAAATTTACATTATTCGATGTCTGTGCACTCGCGTCTTCATTAATCAATAAAAATTTATCAATGATCACACTTGGGGCTGTGCGGTTTAATTCATCAAGGAAGGAACTTGCTGCACTATAACTTCCTTTTAAGTTTAACTGTATTCTTGTAACGTTGTATCCATCTTCGGAAGTTGGGCGTCCCTTGCTCAAATTATTTTGTTGTAATCCATTCGAACTGGCATGGCTTGAAATCCAATTTTCGAAATCATTTACTCCCATTTCCTGAACGCTGGAATTCAGATCGACTGGCGCAGAATCTAAAGATAGTGCACCGGAGACGATAACTCGTTGACCGCCTCGACTTAAGGAAGTTACTGCTTCTTCGGATTCTTTTTTAAGATCAGACGAATTTAATTGACGTTGTAAATTTGCCATTAAATCCGATGTTTCACTCGATGAACCAGTTATAAACTGCGCAAGAAAAGATCGCCCCGAATAGCGTACTAATGTAAATACTGTTGAACCTGTAACGGATTCAGTAATCGCCGAGATGGCAAAGCACCCCAACCGAACAGACGACAGCATTTGCTGTTGTAAAGGAGGAAGCGAAGAAAATGAAACACCTGAATCCACACTTTTCAACGGCTGAATACCAGTCTCAGAAGAATTTATACCACCTTCATCTCCGGTAGCCGTTAACGATGAATTATCCAAGTTTTGTGCATCGGATATTTCAGAACCACCCAACGATGTCATTGGAGTTAAATCAGCCTCCATACTTTCATCATTTGGTAACAATGCCCAGATTACTGCAATTACAACAACAGCTAATACTGCCAATAAAATCAACAGTTTTGAATTATTGCTTTTTTGTGGTAAGTCCGAAAAATCTGAATGAAAACCTGTTGATGTTCCCAGATCATCATCAAGATTTATTGTCTGGGAAAAATTCTCGTTTTCATAATTTTTTTCGTTTGATTCTTCGCCACCTAACAAATTGATGTCAACCATGCTCTACCTCCGTGAGCCGATGTAAACTCATGCTAAAGTCCTTTTATTGCTGTGCCCACTGAAGCCACATAAGCTTCAGGATGTTTAGTGACATCCGGATCAACCGGTGTCGTTTCTAATGTTATTTTATCAAATGGATTCACTCTATGCAAATTTACGTCATGCGCTTTTACAAGAGCTTCAATAATACTTTCATCAACATTGTCCCCATATATAAAAATTTCTTCCATGTCATCCACACTTTTTCCAAGCTTATTATCTAAAATAATACGTCTCATTTCTTTAGAAATTATCCTGGAAAGAAATTCGGTTTTTTCCGCTTTATCTTTTGGTAAATCAGAATTATATGCAATTTCCTGCTCCAAGAAAAATCCGTTGTGTAAAACAGATATCTGAATTTTACTTGGGTGTAGATCAACGAGGGAGACTTTTGAGTCATAAGAAAGGTCGTACGTGTTTTCAACAACTCGTTGAGCTGCAAAAACATCAACATCGATCCCCTGCAATTGAAGTTTAGTCGCGGCAAATACTTCCTTCAAATAGTTAACTATCGACTTTCGTACAGCCACAAGTATGACAACATTTTCGTTCTCTGAACTTTCGCTCTGAACATCGTAGTCAATAATATAATCATTAGGGGGACTTATCAACACCTGACTTGCTTCCCACATAACATGTTCTTTTAAGTTTGCATCGTCAAGTGGAAAATCGATCGGAATTTTACGAATTAAAACATTCTGCGAATTAAGAGAGAAGGATGCCTTGCTCGATTCGAATCCGTTTGCATCATATAAGTTGTTGATTGAATTTGCGAGTGAAGCAATATTTTCACGTTTACTTATAGACTCAGAAGTGAACGATGCTTTTAATTGACCACTCGCAACGCGTGATATGTGCTTCTTAGCAACACGATCAACAACTTCAGCCATCCTTAACTGTGTGCCGCTTATGCTAATGCCGACCAGGCCGTCCTCGGCTGGTTCAAAATTCATTAACATCTCCTATTGTGTGTCTGAGAAAAAGTATATCAATTCCCTGATTTCTCATCCCAGCTTTTTACACCATTATTTATATTGCCATGATTCTCAATCTTTAATGCACCTATTGTTGATTTCAAAAAATCTGATTCAACGTTGGCAATAAAAACAGAATCAATCGGGGACTCAATAACAATCCGTTTTATTACTGAAGTATCAATTACCGACAATTTGTATTCTTTGCGGGATGTAGGGCAATAATAAAGTGAATCGACTTCGCTAAATATGTTATTTAGATTATCGATAGTACCACGTAAATTTTGTATGATTAAATCATAGTTTTGTTTTGTTCTTTCACTTGCAGCCATGGCGATAGGCAATTTGTTTTGCACAACCATGTTTTGCACAATTTTAAAATCCATGAAAAAATCTTTTCGCTCAGCAATCTCTCTTGCAGCTTCGAGATAATGAATCGGTGAGCACGGATGATTTTTCATCTTATCACCAAGAATTTGCATTTCATCACCAAGACGTCTTACACCCCAAATCATATTTTCTATACGGCCACCCAAGGAGTCAGTCATGACAGTATCTGTTGGTTCAATCGTCTGGATAAATGATTCGAGATCACCCTGCTGAGTTTTCATAGAATCAAATTTAACTATGAGATTCTCAAGTGACTTTGTAAACAAGCTATCTACATAAATGTGATATCCAGTATCATTCTTGATGAAGGAAAGCAATTGATCCAGAGTATCTGTGTAAGATTCATGAAAAAAATGATATTGCAGTTCAGCATTGTAGATGTTTGACATACGATAATGGCTTAATTCGACATTTTTTGCTTCTTTATCCCACAAAGTTTTTGGATAGTAGATTGACCCAACTAAAGCGATAGTCAATACAATGATGAGTAATTTGTAAACAAGTCGGCCTTTTCCATAGTTATCAGCCATATTTCCTCCCTCTCTCCGGAAATACTGTTGATTTTTTTGGATATCTCTCGCTCAAATGATATCCTTATTAATTAATAAAAACTGAGTTAATGTAATATAATATTTTCTTTTATTGAAAGAAATTTTTTCTCGCCTAAGCCTTTTACATTTTTAATTTGTTCGATATATGTAAATTGCCCTGTTCGATTCCTGTATTCAATAATTCTCTGTGCAATAACTTTTCCGATGCCAGGCAATTGCATCAAATCATCAATATTAGCCGTATTGATATTTACTTTTCGAGTAAAAGCTGTTTTCTTTTTTTTAATTTCATTTTGCGCTTCTTTGACTACTCGCGTATTTAGGCTATCAGAGATTGATTTAAATCGCAAAATCTCCTTTTTGTCGATCTCTAATTCCCGGGGCTTTCGCCATTCATAATATCCAAGACCAATAAAATAGCAAACAATCAATACCGATAAGGATATAATTTGCAGCCTTGAAAATCCCCCCATACTGTAATCCTTTTAGCTAAAAACGCCTTTAAGTTTCTCAAAAACTGATCTTATCGATTTGGGTGGTTGCATATTTTCGTTTTCTTGTAGTTTTTTGAAAATTGCTCGCTCCTCTTTATTCAACTTTGTTGGAGTCCACACTCGAATACGCAACAATTGATCACCACGTAGATTTTGACGCAAATGAGGCATTCCTTTGGATCGCATTCGCAGAATTTTACCCGATTGAATACCAGGAGCAATTTCGATCTCCGCAGACCCATCGAGGGTTGGCACTTTAACTTTGTCGCCTAAAGCTGCTTGAGAAAAACTTATCGGTAATTCGTAAATGATATCATCACCATTTCTTTCGAAATATTCATGTTCCTTTTCTTCAATAATAACGATGACATCACCCGCCGGTCCACCTTTTGGTCCCGCATTACCTTCACCCTGAATCGTGAGATAATTTCCAGTAGCTACGCCAGCTGGAATTTCAATTTCTAATTCATGATCGCCGCGAATTCGCCCATCACCGCGACAGTCGCCACAATATTCTTTAATTATCTGGCCACTACCATGGCAACGAGTACAGGTGGTAATATTTACAAATTGTCCAAAAATTGAACGTGATACATTTCGTATTTCTCCCGAACCTTTGCATTCAGGACAAGTTGTGGGAGAACTTCCTGCCTTTGCACCACTTCCGTTGCATGTTGCACATTTAATCTGTTTTTTTATACGAATTTTCTTTGCAACACCTGTTGAGATCTCCTCCAGTGTTAATGCCATTTTAAGCTGTAGGTCGGCTCCGCGCAATCTTCGTTCTCGTTGTCCTCGACTTCCGCCCATACCGAAGATGTCACCAAAACCACCAAATCCCCCGGACATAAATGTGCGCAACGCATCAGAAAGATCGAATTCCATTCCTTCAAATGGATTTGCCTGACCTTTTACGCCCGCATGTCCATAGGCATCATAACGCTGACGTTTTTGTGCATCTCTCAAGACTTCATACGCTTCCGAAGCCTCTTTAAATTGGTCCTCTGCACTTTTATCGCCTGGATTTTTGTCCGGATGATACTTCATAGCCAACTTGCGATAGGCTTTTTTTATTTGATCATCCGTTGCATTTCGCTCTACCCCTAAAATTTCATAATAATCTCTTTTTGCCATTTATATAAAATCTCTTACGGATTATTTACTTACCACAACCTGTGCAGGACGCAATAAAACGTCCCCGAGTTTATATCCCTTCTGATGCTGATCCAGGACAATATTGGATTCTGCACCTTCCTTTTCAATCTGCATCAACGCTTCGTGAATCTCGGGATCAAACGGTTGATTCAAGGCATCTATTTCTTCCACGCCTTCATCTTTCAAAATATTTTGCAAGGATTTATAAACTAATTCTATACCTGTTAAAAGCGACGTGCAATCATGTTCATTTTTTCCAGCTGCAATCGAACGTTCAAAATCATCTTTTACTGGTAGAAGTTTTTTGATGAGAGCCGCATTCGCTGTTTTCCAAAAATCTTCCATTTCACGCTCGCGACGTTTCTTGAAATTTTCAAATTCTGCCGCTCTGCGTAAATTTAAATCATTTAATTTTTCTAACTCACTTTGTAAAGAGGCTATTTCCAGTTCGAATTCTATTTTTTTAGGTTCGTTATTTTCAACTTTAGTCTGAGAAGTCTTTTTTACCTTTTCTGATGTTGTTTTTGTATCTTTTTCTTTTTTCTCTTTTTTATTAGAGCTCTCTTTCATTTTATCCTCAAAAAACGAATTTATTATTCTTTATTCATAGTAAAAACATCAGTCAAAACTTTAGCCATGTAATCAACAAGTGCAACCAGTCTGGAGTAATGCATACGCGTTGGTCCGATGATGCCAATCGTTCCCGAAATATTTCCTATTTCATACGTTGTCGTTATTAATGAACAATGGGAAACAAGATCCTTTTTGTTTTCTTCGCCAATTGTAATTCGAATATTATTTTCAGGTATAAGATCAACATTATTCTCATCGTTTATCAGATGAATCAATATTTCTTTATCATCGATGAGTTCCATAATTCTCACAACACTTTGTTGATCAGAAAATTCTGGTAAACTCATTATGTTAGCTGTTCCGCCCAGGTGCAAATCAAACGGAGATAATTCAGAAAAAATTTTGCTCGATGAATTGATGACGAAATCAATAAAATTGTTTTCGCGCCCCAGGATGCCATCCAGGCGTTTATCGATCGTCTTTTTAATTTCTTTTAATGATAAGCCACTCAATCTTTCATTAATGATTCGTGCAGTATCTTCAAGGCGTTTGCGGGAAATTTCTTTATCGATCTCAAGCGTTATTGTCTTAACAAATCCAGTCTCAATACTAAGAACTACCAGAATTTTTTTATATGTGATCGGAATTAATTCTATTTTTTCAAAAATTCCATCATAAAATCGTGGCGCGAGGATAAGGCCAAGTTGACTGGAAATGCGAGCAAGAGTCTGGGTCGCTGCCTCTAGTACATCACCAACGTCTCTTGAGACCGTCAGTATTGTGTTATAGATCGTATTTTTTTCTTGCAGTGAAAGCGGCTGAACAGCCATCAAGGAGTCTACATAAAATCTGTAACCTTTATCTGTGGGCATCCGACCAGCAGAAGTATGTGGTTGTTTTACAAATCCACGTTCTTCCAGGTCGGACATGACATTGCGGATAGTCGCGGAACTTATCGCTCCATTGCAGCCTGATTCTATAAACTTGGAACCAACGGGAGTTGCGCTTACAACAAACTTCTCAATAATTGATGTAAGTACAAATTGTTCTCGTTTTGTTAGCTCAGAAACTTCCATTTATCAACAACTATTTCTCATATTAACATATAAAGGACACAAATGAAGATTCGAGGAAGATAATCATTTTACGATGGCTTGTCAAGCAAAAACTCCTGCCTAAATCCGCCTACGGATGGCTAAAAAGCAGGTAAAAAAGGATAATATTATGCTGATTAAAACAGCATAAATGGGGTAGAAAAATAATTCATAATACGGTAATATCGATTTTAGGTCAAAAATATACACCAGCAAATAACACAGAAAAAGCGATCCGACTCCTGCAACCATTCCTTCAAAAATAGACTGCACATAAAAAGGGCCTCGAATTAGAGAACGTTTTGCCCCTACCAATTCCATAGTCTCAATAAGTCGTGCTTTTGCATTTAGCGTAATTTTTATATTTATCCATAACATTCCAAAGCTAATGAACAACAATCCAACACCGATGAAAATTAATTTTTGACGCAAAGATGAAGAATAGTAATTCATTGCTGTAAGCAATTTACGGTGGAAGATGACTTCATCGATTCCTTCCAATTTCTCTATTTTTGAAATTAATTGGGCTGTATTTTGTTCTCCTCCATCCAGCCTAATTCTTATCTGGAAACTTGCCGGTAGGGGATTTTCTTCGATCATTTGACTGTAATCATCGGTGAATAACTCCTGAAATTTTTTTAAAGCGGCATCTTTGCTAAAAAATACAGCCGTATCAACTTTTGCAATCTGTAAAATTTTTTGCTGTAGCTTTGTTATCTCATTCTCCGAAAGTCCATCCTCAAGGAATGCTTCAATAGTAATTCGGCCCCGCAATTCTCCTACTTTTTGCAAAATATTTTGACTGATTAAAAAATAAATATTCAGCAAAGTAAGTGTTAAAAGCAGGCTTGCAATTGTTAAAAACGTTGAAAATTTAGATCGAAAGAGCCCTTTTAATCCTTCTGAAATTATGAAAAAAAGAATATTCACCCAATAATTCTCCCGTGTTGCAATTGAAGCGTACGGTAAGAAAATGTATCGATTAAATTTCTGTTATGTGTAGCCATTAGCACAGCGGTGCCCCGCTCATTTATGACTTTGAATAGGTCCAAAATTCCAGAAGATGTTTCGGGATCAAGGTTTCCGGTTGGTTCATCTGCGAGAACAATAAATGGATCATTTGCCATTGCTCGCGCTATTGCAATGCGTTGCTGTTCACCACCTGAAAGCTGTGACGGCATCTGATTTCGTTTATGGCTCAGACCTACCTCTGCCAACATTTTAAAAGTTCGGCGCTTGATATATTTCTCTCTATGGCCTGTAATCCGTAAAACAAAAGCAATATTTTCATAAACATTGCGGTCGTCCAGCAGTCGAAAATCCTGGAAAACGCAGCCCAATTGTCGTCTTAGTAAAGGAATCTCTTTTGTATGAATTGTCTGCGAATTGAAATTACCAACTTCCACTGATCCTCGATTTGGAAAAAGTGTCATCAAAATAAGCTTCAAAATTGTTGTTTTGCCCGCTCCGCTTGGGCCGGATAAAAACACAAACTCGCCCTGCTTGATGTCGAAATTGGCAATTTCGATACCTTCGCCATTACTATATTTGGCAGTCACATTGTTGAACCTGATATTTTTCATAATTTGGTAATAACAAAATGCACGCGATCCGACTTTTCCAATCCCGGACGACGTGTATAATTTTCAAAAATTCCATCAATCCTGCAGGATCCGATTTCTTCAATCATCTCCTTAACCCTGTCTATTCTGTAGATTTGCTGTACATGCATTTCATGAAAAACAATTTCATTTTGAGGAATTGACGTAATCCAAAATTCATTGACTTGTTGATTTGTCGTGACATCAAAAAATGCTTTGCGTGTATAATCCTTATTGCCAAAAAATTCTTTTTCAGTATAATTACGAAAATTATTACTGCAATTATTCACCGTGCAAATATCGAATATTAGCACTCCGCCTGAAATCAGATTGTTAAGCATGTTTAACACTGTACGCTGCAATTCTTGTTCGTCCAGACAATAATTTATGCTATCATAAAGACAGATCACCGCAGCAAATTCACCATAAATTCGCTCTTCCCGCATATCCCCATTGTAAAGCTGTGCGCTACTCTGATATTCGGAGAGCTTCCACCGTGCAACATCTAACATTGCCTGCGATTTATCTACACCGACGACACTCCACCCGGCTTTGGCAAAATACAAGAGCATATTCCCCGTGCCGCATGCAAACTCGAGAAGTGTCGTATCCGGGACATGATTTCGCTTCAAAACATCGGCAACAAATCGATACCAGCGTCTATAGTTGACGTGTCGCATCAAATAATCATAAAATGAGGCGACTATCGCGTAGTTATCAACTTCTTTTACAGTATTTTCCATGTGAGATGGCAATGCGTATTGCCTCCATCATACTTGACTGGTCAGCTTCACTTTTCCCTGCAATATCGAATGCTGTACCGTGATCCGGAGATGTTCGGACAAAAGGTAAACCGCACGTATAATTAATGCCCTTTCCCCGGGAGAATATTTTAAAGGGAATGAGTCCTTGATCATGGTACATAGCAAGATAAGCATCATGCACGTTTTCTTTATTCATTCGTGCAAATGTTGCATCGGCTGCATATGGGCCTGCGACTTTTATTCCTTTTATCCGAAGAACATCGATCGCTTTTTCTATTGTCTGTATTTCTTCATGCCCAATTTTACCATTTTCACCTGCATGTGGATTCAGAGCGGTGATCAGAATACTTGGATTTTTAATACCAAAACGATTAATCAATTCTCTTTGCAAAACTTCCACTTTTTCGATCAATAGCTCCTGGTGAATTAATTGGGCAACGTCTTTAAGCGGAACATGTGTAGTTGCTACAGCAATTCGGATATTACCCGTTACCATCAACATGACCGGTGGTCTATCCCCACTTAATTCAGCTAAAAATTCTGTATGCCCGGGATAATTAAAACCTGCCTGCTGTAAAGCAAATTTGGATATTGGAGCGGTAACAATTGCATCGACCTCGCCCGATAGTGCCATCTCAACCGCTTTAATAATCGATTTTCCGGCTATTAAACCGCTCGCAAAAGTTGGTTTTCCAATCGATATATCGAATTGGCCCAATCCAGCAGGCTCTATTACGCGTACATTTGCCGCGCTCTGTTCTAACAGAGTGTTGATATCGGATTGAAATATTTTTTGAGACCAAAAAGAGAAGGCCTTTTGTGCTCCAATTAGCACAAACTCGATATCGTTTTCACTTTCAAGGTGTGGGAGTGATTTCAGGATAATCTCTGGGCCAATTCCATTGATATCACCGATTGTAATAGCAATTTTTACAGCCATGGCACTAACGCATCATTTGTTTGTGAAATGTAATTCAATTTTCGTTATAAATAACGAACTTTAATGTAACTTTCAACAACATAAACGCATTGAAACAAGAAGTTTACAGAAATTCTCCCAAATTGTTCGATCACGTTTTGCGTTTTTTCTTCTTTGCGGCAGGAAAGAGTATGTTGTTTAAAATTAGTCGATAACCCGGCGAATTTTTATGTAATGCCAGTTGGGTTGGGGGATCGTTGACAAGATGCTGATAATCCTCAGGATCATGGCCTGCATAAAACGTAAATGTTCCCTTGCCGATGTTCCCGTGAATGTATTTGACTTCGTCACTACCATTTTTTTCTGCCATAATCGTAACAGAACGCTTAATGAGATCTTTTTTAAAGGCTGTTGTTTGCCCCATAAATCCTTTAATCACCGACACATGATTTTGTGTAAGCATGGTTGGCACCGGATCATATTTCGCAGAAAAGACAAACAGATCAAAAAAGTCACTGCGGGGATCCCGAGGGCGAGGATTGTGTGTTGACGGTACGTCGATATCCGAATATTCATAAATGAGTGGATTTTCAACGAGTCTGAAATTTTCAAATGCCAGGGCCTTCCTGTAATCAAGTGATGCCGTTGCATTGTTCTGAGCAGGATCCCCATCATAAATTGCCGCGGCGATATCAACGCCCTCAGCAGCCAAGGCAATGTCAAAGGAATCGGTGGCAGAACACATTGCAAACACAAATCCACCAGCCTGGGCAAAACTTTTAATTTTCTCAGCAACAGCCAGCTTCAACAAAGTTACTTTTGCAAATCCCAGTTTTGCCGCCATTGCTTCATTCATTGCTACCTGTTCTTTGTACCATGCGGCATTGCTATAGGAAGCATAAAATTTTCCATATTGCCCGGTAAAATCTTCATGATGCAAATGCAACCAATCATAGTTTTCAAGATCGCCACGCAAAACTTCTTCATCCCATACTTTCTCGTATGGAACTTCGGCATAATTCAATGCCATCGTAACAGCATCGTCCCAGACTTGTTTATTGGGTGGTGTATAAACGACTATTTTAGGTGCTTTTTCAAGTAGGACAACATCCATGTTTGCCGCTTCAATTTCTGCATAAATCTGGGTGACTTTTGCAGCACTCACTTCTTCAAAACTGACACCACGCATGCGCAGAACCTGCATAATTTCCGGATAATTGTCGGTCATAAATGAACCGCCTCGGTAATTTAACAGCCATTCTACATTTACACCTTGTTCAAGAATCCAATAAGCGACGCCATAGGCTTTCAAGTGGTCTGTTTGCTTTAAATCCATATTAATAAGAATTTTCTGACCAAACAAAGCAGATGAATTCACCCAAAAAAGTATGATTAGAGCAAAAAGATTCGTTTTCATTATTCCAAAATCATTGAATGGATGGTGACAATTCTCGTAATTTTTCCCGTGTTTCTTCAAGATATGTACTATAGGGGTGATCCACTAAAATCGTATTTAATTTTGCGATAGCTTCCTCTTTTTTACCTGCTGCCGCAAGCAAGCCGGCAAGTTGAAAAAGCACTTCATCCATGTACTGCGAATCGTGATAATTTGCAATGAAATGTCGTAATGATTCTTCCCGTTTGCTTGCATTTCCCTCAATGCCATATAAATTTGCAAGTTGTAAAAGGGCTATTGGAGCAAGAGAAGCTTCAGGATAATGCGAAATTATTTTCTCAAGAGCCTTTTCGGCGTCCACGGTTTTATTTTGTACAAGATACTTCTTGTAGTCAGCAAATAATGTCAGTGTAGTCGTGCTATCTGAAAAATTATCTTCAAGCAAAAACAGAAACTCCAAGGCATCATTAAAATAATCCTGTGAACCAGCATTTTCTGAAGTGCCCGATTTAATTTTTTTGAGCTCGGAATGCGATTGGGCAAATTTTTTATTGATGAAATTCACTTCCGCTAGTTTATAGTATATCTCGTTTTGCAAATCTGTTTGGTACGGTTCGGTTTTTTGCAATGCTTGCATATACCATTTTTCTGCACGATTCGTTTCGCCTTTCTGTAAATGACTTTCACCGAGGGCAATTGCTGCAAATCGCTTCTGCTCTCGTGTCCGGCTTGTTTTATACAATTTGTCAAAAACCGCTATCGCTTCATCTGGTTTGTGCAAATAGTCTGAAAGAATTTTTGCCTTTAAGAAAACAGCCTCGAACCGATCATCATACCGGAGTAAATACGCATCAAGGCTTTTCAATGCTTTCTGATAATTATGCATTTTTGTTTGAATATATGCTGTTTTTAAAATGGCCTCAGCCATAAAAGAATTTTCCGGCCCCATTTGCTGCAAGCTTGTGAATGCCTTTAAAGCAATATCGTATTTTCCCTGCCGGTATGCTTCCTCCGCAAATTGATAAAAATATTGACCTTCACGATTGTTCTTGATACCATCCCTGGACAACCGTTCCACCTGCTGAATGATCTGCAATGCTTCGTCAGAGCGATTCAGGCTTTTTAAACAATTTGCGTGCAGCAACAACATGGAAACATCAGTATCTCCAGACGATTTGTTGAAATTGCGAATTTCTGCAAGAACCGCAAGACTGTCATCAGATTTTATATACGAAAGAATTTGTCCCTCAACCCAGCGAATTTGGCGCTGATTTTTGCTGTAATAGTTCAAATACTCCCGAGTTGCGAGGGCCCTTTGATCCCGACTTGCAAAAATATTTGCCAATTCCACGGCAAACAACGATTCGTCCTTGAGGTTTTTTCTACCCAATTTATACGTCTTAACGGCCTGATCTACTAATCCCTCTTGCAACATCAAATTCGCGACCTGGATGTAAGCTGAGGCGTTTCCGGAATATTTTTGCAAGGTTAAATCCCATTGATACATCGCATCTTCTGACTGCCCCAGCTTATAATATGCGCTTCCCAAATCTGCATTCCCCATAACATCATTCTGCACGGATAATCTTTGTTTCACTTTTTGGAGAAACTGTTCATATTTTTCCAACCGAAGTAAATTTCTTTTTAATCCCTGGTAGTACGCAATATTTCGAGGGTTGGCATTAAATAATATTTCAAATTGAGCACTTGCCTGGTCATAAACACGCATGCGCTCAAATTGCAATGCTTGATTATACAAACGTTGCAGATTATTACTTTCCTGTGCTGAAAGTATTGTTACGATCAGCATCGTGAACAGGAAGATTTTATTGAGTAACCTTAACGTCGCCATCTGTGGTTAATGCCTCGAAATATTTCTGTATCAATTCTTTATAATCACGTGTATAATTAGCGCGCATCGCCCGCAGCAGATCGCGCTTTAATGCTTCCTTTTCCGTGTCCTTCATCTCTGGCAATTTACCAGGATCCAAAGCAGTATATTCTTTACCGGAATGCGATTCCCGTTTTTTACTGTATTCCTGTTTACGCACAGATTTTTGTGCGTCCAACAAACGATTCAAGATTCGTTCCTGGCGCTCAATTGTCCGTGGATCGACCTGACGGCCTGCCATTTCACGAGCCGCTTCGCGCATGTCCTCAGCAATTTTATCCAGGCTTCCCAACAGCTCTCCGCTCTCTTTTTGCGCTTGCATTTGCTCGAGGGAACGACGCAGGGCTTCCTGTTCTGCCGCCAGTCTTTGGAGTTGTCCACTTTGTGAGGGTGTCAATTGCCCTTGCATACCCAGCTGCTGTGTACCCTGATTGATTCCCTGCTGCTGTTGCGACATCTGTTGTAATTGTTGTAAAAACTGATCAAGCATCGAACCACCGGGTGAGTTGCCCTGCATATCCTGCATTGCCTGTTGCAGTTCGCTTAAGGCACCGTTTAACGCATTCATTGCATTTTGCTGTTCACGTGTTGCATTGTCGCCTCGAATATTCTCCAATTCATCGATGGATGATTGCATTTTTTGTTGTGCTTCACCAAATTTTTGTCCGATTTGCGGTGGCACGAAAAACGATTTTTCTGAGAGTTTAAACATTTCCTCGGCAGTCCGCTGCATGCCTGATAGTAAATCCTGCTGTTGCCTCGCAATATCCCTGTATTCAGTCGGATCATTTTTCGCCGATTGACCCGCCAGACTTTCCTGGCGTTTCGATAACCGCAATATATTCCGCCGGCTTTTTTTAAGGGCTTCCAGTACTTCGTTGCGCTGGTTCTGCTGCATTTGCTGTTGCGTTTTCGAGAGAGAAGAATGCATTTTTTGTAACTCGTGCGACACACGCTGACCGCTATGCTTCGCCTGTGATTGCTGTCCGGCTTGCATGTTTTGCGTCGCATTTTGCATTTCTTGCCCAACTGCGTTCGCCTGTTCCTGCGCTTCTGAAAGCTGTTCCGTTGGCAATTGCATTTGTGGTAATTCTTCTGAACTCTGCTGCAATGATTCCATTGCTTGTTTCACATTATCTAACGTTTGCGATTGGTCTTCCTGCTTCTGCGCAAGTTTTTCTAAATTACTCTGAGAATTCTGTTTTTCAAGAGCATCGTTAATTTCTTGCTGCTTTTCAATCATTTGCTCTGTTAACTGGATCGCCTCATCAAGTTTTTGTTCTGCTTCAAGCTGTTTAAGCAGGTTGATGGTTTTTTCCATATTTTTTATGAACTCTTCCTGAGAGAGTTGAAAATTTTCAAGGGTGTCCTGCATTTTTTGCAGATCCATTTTTTGCAGGGCATCCTGCAATTTTTTCATCATTTCTTTCAATTCAGGGGATGCGACTTTTTCAAGTAACTCCTGCAATTCCTGATATTTTTCAAGCGTTTCCTGGGCAAGCATGTCGTTTTTATCGAGTGTATCCATCATTTCCTGGATATTTTCTTTAACTTGCTCCAGTTCGTGCATCATTTGCTGTTGTTTGGCCACGGTTTCTTTTATTGCTTGCTCGTCCTCCCATTTCACTTCCTGATTACGAAGGACATTTTGCAAGACATCTTCCATTCGCTCCTGAATTTCACGCGAATTTTCATAAATATCTTCCATAGAAGATCCCGCTTCATCTTGTGTTGCTTTGGATTCTGTAAATAATTCCTGGAGGGATGGTAACCGCAAACGGTAGGTCTTGCTCTTCGCCACCTTTGGTCCTGACACAACATCATTATCAAACAATTGCACGTAATATTCGACTATATCCTCCGGTAAAATATCTAAAGAAGTCAAATCCCAAATGGAGGACGAAAGCAACACGACCTCATGTGTTTTATATTCTAATTTTTTTATTTGTGGATTTAACGTATCTTCCCCGCTATTTTTTATGAGCTGATACACTAATTCCAGCCGGGAAAAACCAAAATCATCTTCTCCTAAAATTCGCAAAGCAACTTCCATACTCTCATCTAAATCCATATCTTTTCCGGGTGCATCGATTCGCACGGTTGGTGGAAAATCTTCCTTAAGAGTAATCGTGTATTCAATTGGTGATTTGTTCGTCAAACCATGTTCGTCACGCAACGAAATTTGGTATTTTATTGGCTCTTTGATTTGTATTTGCCTGTAAAATTCAGAATTCAACTTTTCCATCGGTAAGCTGTCACCCGAACTGATCTGCAATTTTGCTGAAGCAATATCTTTGTTTGGGGTGACGAAAAATTCAACGGCAGATCCCGGGAAAACAGCAGCATCCCCAACATTTTTATCGAGAGTATCACTGGTCAACAAAGTATAAGCCGGTGGATGGATATAGAGCTGCTGCTCTAAAACATCCGGCAAGTCGATTACATCAACATAATAGGTGTTACTTCGAAATTTTTCCAGTGCCACGTAGTAGCGAAGTGATGCATTTATATTTTCCAATTTAATATTGAAAATATCCGGCTGGATATCGTAAGTCATTTCCATACGATTTTCACCGCTACCCACTATTTCAGATACAAGTACAGGTGCTGTGTTAAATTCTCCGCTAATGGTGGCTTTAATAACAAGAGATTCGCCTCGGGCTTTGCGCACATTACCCGGATCTACCGAGATTTGTACACTATTCGAATGGGGCATAGCATACGGTTGAATAAGGGTAAGCAGCGCTTCCTGATAGGAATGCGGGAAAAATAGCAGAGCAACACAAAACACCGCGACGGCAATACCATCCAGTAAAACTTCTTTTTTTAAAAAATGCCAGGAAATGATTTTAGAAAAATTAACGTCCCGGGTTCGTTCCACAATTTTATCAAAAGCTGTTATTGCGAAGGGATTATTCCGGTTTTTTTCATCCTGCAGTAATTGAACAGCATTGCTCAATTCATCTTTAATCGCTGAAAAAGCATTACCAATTTCCAGCGCTGTTTGGTCAATGGAAGGCTCATCCTTGAAGACAAGTAACTGCAGAAGAGGGCGCACAACTTTCTTCCAACCATAGTATAAAGTCAGAAATCCAATAGAGAAGGACGTGAGCCATCGGAAGATCGGATCTGATTTGCCTATACTATAGGCTAGGGGCAGGCTTATTAATACCACCACTACATAAAAAACAAACTCAAGACTGTGTTCAAGAAGAAAGGCTGTCTTTTTTCGTGTACGGTAGCTAGCAATCCGATTTTTTAAGATTAAAAATGCATCCATATTCATTTAATGAGACAGAGCATAAACAATGATATTTGTTCCAAACTGAAAGGCTTTTTCCCGAATATACTCGGGATCGTTATGCACATCCGCATCTGCCCAACCGTCAGAAATATTGGTGTTGAATGTATATAAAATAACGAGCCGGCGGTGGTGAAAAATGGCAAAGGTTTTTCCCGGGCCTCCGTCATGTTCATGAATCTTCGGTACGCCGTTTGTGAAGTTGAAAACATTATGAAATATTTCAAAATTAAAGGGTAATTCTACCCAATCTTCCTCAGGAAAGACCTTTTTAATCTGTTTACGGAAAGTCTCATCCATTCCATAATCATCATCCGCATATAAAAAACCACCAGCGGATAAATAAGTTCGCAATTCCTTTGCTTCTGCTTCAGAAAATTCAACGTTACCGTGTCCTGTAAGAAATAAAAATGGATAACTAAATAATGCCGGGTCATTCAATTCCACATATCGCTCATTCACTGCGCAGCGGATTGCCGTATTCTGAGAAAGAAAATGCAGCATGTTGGGAATACAAGAACGATCATTGTACCAATCGCCTCCACCATTATATTTTATTCGAGCCATCGTAAATTCAGGTCTATCCCAAGCCTCCTGAGCAAAAATCAGGGATTGTATACTGGAAAAAACGAGAATAATCAGCGTAATTTTTACTAACTTTTTTTTCATCAGACAAATTTGAAAATAACGATAACAACCATTATCACAGCCAGTGTGAGTTTCGAAAATCTTCCACCAAGAGTACCAAGAAATGCGCCAAATCCTACACGCACCGCCTTTGATGAATCATGCGTTGACAGGTATTCCAGTGATGCTGCGCCAATAAACGCTCCAGCAAAAACACCGATCACTGTACCTATTACAGGAACAAGAGCAGATCCAATGATCGCACCTATGAATCCTCCAATTATTGCACCCCACATGGAATTTTTCGATCCGCCAAATTTTTTTGCTGATGCTGCGCCAAAAAAAAATTCAATTATTTCTCCAGCGACCGCAATGGTTAACAATACTAAAATAAGAGAACCGCTGAAGGGTACAAAATCGGTAAAGAATCCATGGATAAAAACAGTTGCAACGATAATAAAAGTTCCCGGTAATCCAAGTGGCACAACAAAAACACTTAATATCAATACAAGCCAAAATAAAATATGCATAGCCGTAGAAACAATTGCATCCATGTACTATAGTTCTCCAAGAATTTACAGAGAAAATGAAATTCTCTATAAACCCGTTTTATAAACAACAAGGCTTCTTCAAAAGAAGAAGCCTTGATAAAATTATTCCCGCTTTTCAATAGTATAAATTAGGTCGGACTTGAACCTTGCTTCTATTCGTTGATTTGAATGAATAATTCGGAGCGTAAGTCTTCAATCCAGTTTGTAAATATATCATTCTGTTTTCGATTAAGTGCCCACATATGGATTGTATCGTAATCAGTGTCCAATGAAATTTTTCGTGCTTCTCTACGCTCATTCATGCGAACTATATGAAATCCTGTCGGGCCTTTAAATGGTTGTGAAATTTCTCCCGCTGGTAAATTTGCTGCAATCTGCTGGAACTCCGGAATTGAAATTTGTTGTATTTCAAACCATCCAAGATTGCCACCCGTTTCGCTCGATTGCGGATCCTCAGAATAGTGCTTTGCCGCATCTGTAAAGCTGATTTTTCCCTCGAGAATATCCTGTCGTATGGAATCCAGTTTCGCTATGGTACGGGCTTCATCATCTGTGGACAAAGGCAATTGAATAAGTATGTGGCGTGTATTGACTTTTTCTCCTCGGCGATCAAGCAATTGTATAATATGAAATCCAAATTGCGTCTCTACAATCCCAGAGACTTGACCAATTTCGAGAGAGAAAGCCGCTTCTTCGAAGGGTTTTACAAATTCTCCCCGTTGTGTAAAGCCGAGATCGCCTCCCCGTGTTTTCGATCCAGGATCCTCGGAATATTGGCGAGCCAACTCGGCAAAATCCTCACCCGCTTTTAGTTTTTCCTGGACCAGTTTAATTTTATTTAACGCTGCGTCGCGGGCACTTCCACCTGCTTTTGGCGTCATAAGAATATGACTCAAATTAACTGATGGTGGCATTTCAGGTAATGAATCTCGCATCGTATCATAGAACTGATTCACTTCTCGTCGAGAAATACGTATCTCAGACAATTTTTGTTGTTTTAGTGTACTTACCAATGCATTCTCTTCGATTTGCTCACGAAAGCGTTTACGAATAATCCGCATTGGGAAACCAAATTCTTCCTCAAGTTTTTCTTGTGAACCAACTTGTTGAATCATGCTGTTGATTTGTTCATCCAGGGCGCTGCTTACCTGCTTCTCATCCACCTGAATACTGTCCTCTTTTGCCTTAACCAGCATGATTTTTGAAGTAATGAGTTCTTTTAGAATTTGATTTTGTAATTCTTCAATTTTTTCCGGATGATTTCGAAAATCGATATTTGCCTGCATGGCATATTGACGTGTGTACTGCATCAGTTCAGACTGCAGTATAATATTCTCATCGACAATCGCAACGATACGATCGAGCAAATCTTGAGAAAATGCATTACTTCCAATTAAATAAAACATGAATATTGCAAAAAATTTGCGCATTATTTACTCACTCTGTGTTGATGGTTTTGATGTATATAATAAGGAATCAATTGGCATAGAGTCGATCAATTGAAAATTCGTTTCAATTGAGGCACCATTCTTCAATAAACTAAGATGCTGACGATAGCGCTCATTGCGATAAATATGCTGCAGTCGCGAAATAATTTCTTCTCTAACCTCCTCCAGCTCGCGAATTGTTCCTTTATTTTTTCTATCCTGTACCTGCAATATGTGGAATCCAAAGTCCGTCTCAAGCGGTCTGGTTGGTAATCCAACACTTCGATTTTCTACGGCCTGGTACAATTCATTTAAAAGCATCCCTTTCGAGATATAACCTAAATCCCATTCGGATTTTTCAAGGCCCTGTATTTCCGCGATCTGTTGGGCCGTTGTATCAAACGGGTGCTTTCGCCAACGAATTAAATTGTAAACAGAATCTGCCTGCTTTTTTGTAGGCAGCAAAATATGATAGAGATAAATTTCATCATTTTGTCGCGTAAAATCTTCAACATTTTCTTCATAATAGTTTTGGATTGCTGAATCAGCAAACGCGATTACCCCTTTTAAATGATCATCAATATAGGCAGAACCTATTAAAGTCTTGCGGTAGTCTTCAACTCGTTTTTGCAAAAACGGATCTTCACCAAATCCCTTGCGAAGGCCCTCCTGGTAAAGAATTTGGTTGTTCATCCAGTTACGCACATATTCACGAATATCATCGCGTGTCATCGTCGATTTGATATCTTCAGGCATACTTTTCTGCAAATCATCGATAGTAAGTGTTTCCGTACCAATACGAACAATGATCGGGCTTTTTTGTTTTTCCTCACTGCAACCGAAGAATAGAAACATGACAAGAGTCAAAGAAAGGAGGAAGAAAAAACTATTACGCTTTATAGTCATTAAGCACGCCTCTGTTTCATCATTCGTAAAACGGCTTGCATAC
Organism: Deferribacteres bacterium; assembly: GCA_020633655.1. Lineage (GTDB taxonomy): Bacteria > Zhuqueibacterota > Zhuqueibacteria > Zhuqueibacterales > Geothermadaptataceae > Bioreactorimicrobium. The sequence continues at coordinate 233,098 of JACKDF010000007.1, read as the reverse complement.
CTTTTTCTGACATCATGATTTTATGCTCCTGCCTCAAATTTTCGACCCAATTCTTTCGGTAGATTTTCCATGCGTCAGATTCATATTTTGCCATAGTTCCGAGTAGGTCTCCACGCGTCTCGTTTGATATATTAATACGCTTTTTATTTTGGGATCTTAGGAATTGATTCAACTGTACCAATTCAAATTTTTCAGCAACATAATCTCTTTGTTCCTGAGATATTTTTTCGATTACATTCTGTTTGCGATGAAGATTGTTTTTAATTGCATACACAGCAAATACTTTTTTCCGTGCGACGGAAAAAATATATTCCTGGAATTCAGGGAGTGTACCAATCTTTTCATTGTTATCTGCCACATCAATTAGAAAAATTTTACCACCATTAAATTCTGCCACAACTGTTGTATTCACATAAGCATCATCCAAATCTTTGTGTTGCTTAAGTTGTGTATAGGCTTCTTTAATTACTGCATCATTTAGGATGAACCCATACTCTCGGAGCAAATTTTGGGATTCCCCAAATTCGATTGCCTGTCGTGCGGTTGGCCGGGCGTGATCGTATAAGGTAACAAAGTGATCGACTGCCTCCCGATAATATACTACGTTTCTTATCTTTGCCAAACTTTTTTTAATACGTAAATCTTCTGTAAAACCCGCTTTTCGCGCCTCCGACAAAATGATATATCCATCAATAATTTGGTTCAAAATTTGAATTGCCACAGGTTTTGTGAATTCGATGGTATTGAAATCAGCGGCTGAATCACTTATTTCTTGGACGAGTTCATCAGCATAAATGTTTTTATCATCAATTTTTGCCAACAGGATTTTTGGTTCTGACTTACTGCATCCACCCGCATAAAATAAAAATAGGATGAGTAAAATAGTCATCCAACGTGTTTTTATGTCGTTATTTTTTTTCATCTTCGCTTTCGGCATTATGCATTGTTTCTAAAAATTTCACGGCCTGTTGTAGTCCATTTTCCTGAATAGTAAATTTTATCGAAATCATAAAATCTTCTCCAGGAAAAAATTCGACTGGACTTTCAGTAGATAAGATTATTTTTTTTACCCATTGCTCAAACTGGTCTTTCGTCCTATTTATATTTTGCTGAGATACAAACGCCTTAAATTCATGCTTTACAAGTTTAATTGATCGAAAACCTGCCAACCTGCCCAGGATTCGTAACAAAGAAATATGCAACAGATTCAGAGCTTGTCGCGGAAGTCTGCCATATTTATCACGAATTTCATTTTTTAGTTCATATATGAGTTCCGGAAATTTAGCATGAGCCAGACGTCGGTAAACATCAACCCGTTCCGAGGATAAGGCAACATAATCATCGGGAAGGAATGCGTCGACATCAACATCTACATCACATTCGTCAGGCAAGGCAACAGTTTTTTCAGAATTTATATTTTCGTCACCTTTCATTTCCTTTACAGCTTCTTCCAAAATCTGCATATAAGTATCGAATCCCAACGATTCGATAAAGCCACTTTGTTCACCACCAAGTATACTTCCAGCTCCTCGAATTTCCAAATCGCGCATGGAAATTTGGAAACCACTACCTAAATCCGTAAATTCTTCAATCGTTTCCAAACGCCGAATGGCTTCACGCGTAAGTGATCGCAAAGGCGGCACTACCAAATAACAAAATGCTTTCCTATCTGATCGACCGACCCTGCCACGCAATTGATAAAGTTGGGATAATCCAAACTTGTCAGCTCTATTAATAATAATTGTATTCACATTTGGCATATCAAGTCCGGATTCAATAATCATCGTTGCTACAAGCACGTGGTAATCCCGTGCCATAAAACCGCGCATAACGTGCTCGAGCTCAGTTTCTTTCATCTGCCCATGACCAACGGTGACATTTGCTTCGGGAACAAGATCTGCGATTTTATTCGCAACGTTATAAATAGTTTGAACGCGATTGTGAACAAAGAAAACTTGTCCACCACGCTGAATTTCATAAAGAATTATCCGGCGTATCTGCTTTTCATCGAACTCCATCGTTTCCGTATAAACGGGCAATCGATCTCGTGGTGGTGTAAGAATTTGCGACATATCGCGTACACCAAGCAGAGACATGTGCAGGGTTCTGGGTATCGGTGTCGCACTTAATGACAGCACATCTACATTTGTTCGAAACTTTTTTAATTTTTCCTTGTGCCGTACACCAAATCGTTGTTCTTCATCAATTATTAATAATCCAAGATCATTAAATTCAACATCCTTTGACAAGAGTCTGTGCGTTCCAATGAGAATATCGACCTTCGCCATTTTCAAATCTTGCAGTATTTTCCGCTGTTCAGATAGCTTTTTAAAACGCGATATGGCTTCAACACGAACTGGATAGCGTTTGAGACGCTCCGAAAAAGTGTAGTTGTGTTGTTCAGCAAGGATCGTTGTTGGCACTAATATAGCGACTTGTTTTCCATCCAATACAGCTTTAAATGCAGCACGAATCGCTACTTCAGTTTTGCCATAACCAACATCGCCGCAGAGCAATCGGTCCATAGGATTGCCCTTTTCCATGTCATTTTTAATTTCTTTTGTGGATCGCCTTTGGTCATCAGTGTCTTCAAACTGAAAAGAGGCCTCCAGATCCTTTTGCCACGTGGTATCAGGTGAGTATGAATAGCCTTCCTGCATATGGCGAATTGCGTATAATTCCGTGAGCTCTTTCGCTAAGTCTGCAATCTTGGCTTTGGTCCGTTTTTTTAATCGTTCCCAATCTTTTGTTCCCAGTTTGTTTATGGAAGGGATCAAACCTTCTTTCGCAGAATATTTCTGTACCCTATTCATGTGGTCCAAACGGACATAGAGCTTATCACCATCCGCATAATCTATTACCAGGCATTCGCGTTCATTTCCTGCTACTTTTATTTTTTGTAAACCAGAAAATTTACCTATGCCATAATCCATATGAACAACGAAATCGCCATAATTTAGAGCTTTCAATTGTTTTGTGGATAAACCAGATTTGAATCGCTTTGCCACAGGACGGTGCCGGACACGAGCAAAAAATTCATGATCTGTAAATACATTCAAATCTGACAGGGAAAATCCTTCGTCGAGGCCGCTCTCCAGAACTTGAATGTGCCCGTTATCCACACCATATTCTGAGAACAACTCACGTATCTGAACAGCATGTTCTTGTGAATCACACAAAAAATAATTGCTTGTTTTTTCTTTCGTTTCCGTCGCTGCGAGAAGATCTTGAGCAAGTAATCTGATATTACCATTATACGGCCGATGGTGTTTCGCGCCAACGTTAACAATACCAGGGCAGTATCCACCTTTTAATGGAGTAAAATATATACTTTGATATTTTCCATTTTCAACGGATAAATCATTTAATTTTATTAAATTACCATCATCTTTAATCTTTTGTTCAATTAACGGTGTATTATCATAAAAAACAACAAGTTGATCCGGAAAATGATCCACGATGGTCGCAGTTGAATCATCATTGAGGACTGGCTTGGGAAATAAGGTAACCTTATCGATATTTTTTATCGATCGCTGTGATTCAACATCAAATTCACGAATGGATTCGATAATATTTCCCCAAAATTCCACACGTACAGGATTCTCAGCAGTGTATGAAAAGACATCGATAATACCACCGCGTACAGCGAAATCGCCAGGTTTGCTCACAACATTTTGCCGATGATATGCTGCGGCGATGAGGCACTCAAGCAGGATGTCGAAATCAGATTCTTCCTGAGATTTTAATGGAATAATGTCTGTAATGATATCCTTAGGGCTTCGCACAGCCGTAGATAATGAAGAAACAGATGCAATTATGATTTTTTTTGCTTTTTCAGATAATGCATGCAAAACCTCGGCTTGCTGCGAAATAACATGCATATCTTCTTGTCCCCAGTGGCTTTTACGCTGTTCAGGAAATAATAAAACATCAGAGGCATTTATTAGACGTTCCAAATCAATTTTTATTCGTTGCGCATCATCAAGGGAACTGAAAAGATAAAGCAGGAAGGAATCACTTCGTTTGAAAAATTCTGAGATAATAATTGGACGCAATGCTCCAACAGCAGCAACAATTTCTAGTTTTTTTCCACTATTCAGGTATTTGTTGACTTCTGCAATAACTTCGTTTTTATTTATATTTTCAATTAACTTGTCGAAATGACTAATCATCTTTTATTTATTAATGGCTTTCCTTACAAATCCATCAGCGCTCACTAAGCGTGCTTTTGCCTCTTCCTGAGATACGCCGGCTAAATGCATTACAAGCGCTGTTTTTACATGACCATTGGCGTTTTTTAATATCTCCGCCGATTCATCATAACTTACACCGGTAACTAACATGACGGTACGCTTTGATCGTTCTTCTAGCTTTTTCGATGTCATCATCAAATCGACCATCATATTACCGTAGGTTTTACCGAGTCGAATCATTGAGGCAGTAGTCAACATATTCAAAACCAATTTTGTCGCTGTTCCTGCCTTCATTCTTGTCGAACCCATTACAACTTCTGGACCAACAACAGTACAAATTGCCACATCTACCGGAATATCAAAATTCTCGCGAGGGTTGCACGTTACATATAATGTTTTTGCTCCAATCGAACGAGCATATTCTACTGCACCAATTACATAAGGTGTTCTTTTACTGGCGGCGATACCGCACACTACATCTTTCGATGTAAATCCGGCTTCTTTCAAATCTTCTCTGCCCTGATCAAAATCATCTTCAGCACCCTCCATTGCCGATTTCAAGGCTTTATCACCACCCGCAATGATGCCACGAACCATTCCAGGATCAGTTCCAAACGTTGGTGGACATTCAGAAGCATCAAGGACACCCAATCGACCACTGGTTCCAGCTCCGATGTAAAATAATCGTCCACCTTTTTTAAAGGTTTTTACAATAATTTTTACAGCTTCAGCAATGTAAGCTAATTCTCGTTCAACAGCTTCTGGTACTTGTTTATCTTCGTTATTCATCAATGTTAAAACAGTTTCAACAGAAGCTGTATCAATGTTCTTTGTCGCTGTATTTTGTGCTTCAGTGACTAAATTTTTTATTTCATCATAAACCGTCTTACTCATTCTCTGTCCTCGCACTTGAATATATTTTAACTAAAACTCTTTCTTTTGCTTCATCTACCAAGCGTGAATCATATTTTAAAATTTCTATTTGTAAACCAGGATAGTCATTCTTTAAATCACCAATTTCATTTTTCAAATTACCGCCTTTCATGGCAAAAAGAACTCCCCGTTTTTCAAGATCGAAACAAGTACACCAACCCCATAATTTGGACAACGGCGCAACGGCACGGGCAACAACTATAATTTTTCGATATTTTTTTATATAGTTCAAATTCTCAATTCGATCCCATACAACATCAACTTTTTCCAGACGTAATTGATCTACAACATTTCGAAGAAACTTTGTCCGTTTTTCTTTCGCGTCAACGAGCAAAAACCTGGTCCTATTAAATAGCAACGCCAAAGGCACACCCGGCAATCCTGCCCCTGTCCCAAGATCAACAATTAAGGAATTTCGATTTTCACCAATTATTGGAGCAACAGCCAAACACTCTGCAATATGCCGTTCGTAAAATACAGCTTCATCCTTGCGAGAGATAAGTTGGGTAAACTTATTGTATTCAAACAACTGCTTGCCATACGAGATAAGTTTTTTTGCAATATTTTCTTCATTAAAATCAAACTCTTTACCAAGTATAGGCAAAATACTACGAAGAACTTCCCGTTCGGATTCCATAAAACTATCCTGCATCCGCATTGCCTGTTTCACGTGAAACATTACGACTATTTTTTGCAAGATAAGACATAAGCGCAGTTATATCAGCGGGAGAAACACCTGATATACGTGTAGCTTGGGCAATGGTAGTAGGTTTGATTTTATCTAATTTTTGACGACCTTCGACCGAAATGGTATCAATATTGAAGTAATCAATTTTAGGATCGAGCTTTTTGGTTTCCATTTTTTGCAATCTCATCACCGCTTGGTTTTCGCGGTCAATAAAGCCTGAATATTTGGTTTCAATTTCTACTTGATCAAGTATCTGATTCCATAAAAAAGGTGAATATATATTTTGTCTTTCTTTAAAGACATCAGGATATATAGTCAAAAGATCTTTTAAACTCATTTCAGGACGTTTAAGCAGTGTTTGAAGCTTTTCATTTTCTTTCAATAAAGCGCTGTTTAGCTTTTCCAAAATAGGATTGATAGCCGATGGAGAAATATTTGTCGTTTTTAAAAATGTAAGAAACTCATCAATTGTTCGCTTTTTAAATTGGAATTTTTTATAGTGTTCAGTTGAGATTAATCCAAAATCGTAGCCATATTGCATCAATCGGAGATCCGCATTGTCCTGGCGTAGAATCAAACGGTGCTCGGCTCGGGAAGTAAACATACGATAAGGCTCTATCGTCCCCTTTGTTACCAAATCATCAATTAGAACACCGATGTAGGCAGATCCGCGATCGAGAACAAATGGATTCTCATTTCGAATTTTTCTAACGGCGTTGATTCCCGCCATTAATCCTTGTACCCCAGCTTCTTCATATCCGGTAGTTCCATTAACCTGTCCTGCAAAATACAACCCTTGTACTAATTTTGTTTCCAATGTATGAAGTAGCTGTGTTGGATCAAAATAATCATATTCAACAGCATAACCTGGACGCATAACCTTCGCATTTTCTAATCCAGGGATAGTCTTAATCGCTTTATATTGTACGTCAACAGGAAGACTTGTAGCAAAACCATTTACATAAATTTCCACGGATTGAATACCTTCTGGCTCGAGAAATATCTGATGCCTTCCTTTATCTGCAAAACGAACTATTTTATCTTCGATGGAGGGACAATAACGTGGGCCAGCACCTTGAATTATACCTGTGTATAAAGGTGAACGATCAAAACCTGTTTTTAAAATATCATGCGTTTCTTCGGACGTATAAGTTATATAGCAAGGAATTTGTGGATTTTCTATTTTCTCGGTTTTAAAAGAAAAACAAGGAGCTGGAACATCTCCATATTGAATTTCCGTTTTTGAAAAATCGATACTTCTTCGATCAAGTCTTGGTGGAGTTCCTGTTTTAAGACGCGCAAAAGAAAAGCCTAAATCAGAAAAAGATTGGGTTAAACCTATCGAAGCTTTTTCGCCTGCACGTCCGCCTTTTATTTGATCAAGCCCAACATAAAGCTGACCACTTAAGAAAGTACCCGCTGTTAAAATAACAGCTTTGCTAAAATACTTAGTACCGAATTGACCAACAACTCCCTTAATATAACCATCTTTCACTAAAATATCAGTAGCCGTATCCTGAACAACTAACAAATTCTCTTGCGATTCGCAGGTATAACGAATATGTGATGCATATTGATAACGATCAGCTTGAGCACGTGGTGACCATACAGCAGCACCTTTGGATTTATTAAGCATTCGAAACTGAATACCCGTTTTATCAATGGCTACACCCATCTCGCCACCAAGCGCATCAAGTTCACGAACAAGTTGGCCCTTAGCCAATCCACCAATCGCTGGATTACAAGACATTTGTCCGATGGTGAAAATATTCATGGTTAACAACAAAGTATTTGCGCCCATTCGAGCACTCACAAGAGCAGCCTCAGTACCAGCATGCCCGCCACCAATTACTAAAACATCAAAATAAAATTCCATGATATTCCATAAACTGTTTCACGTGAAACAAAATTATTTCCCAATGCAAAAATTCATAAATATATTGGATAAAATATCGTCATTTGAAACTTCTCCGATAAGCTCTCCTAAATAATTGATAGCTAATCGTATATCAGAGGCAATATATTCCTGGGATAGCCCGCTGCAAAAACTTTCTTTTGCGCGACCAACACTTTCTAAGGCCTCATTTATTACATTTTTCTGCCGCTCGTTAATTATAGTCGTATTGGCTTTTACGACGTATTGAGTTCGAGCCTTTACAGTATTTATCAAAAAGGATTCGATTAAATCAAATCCTGAACCGTTAAGGCATGAAATAGAGAAATAAGAAAAATTGTCAAGGAAAGCTAAGTATTCTTCCTCATATTGTTGGGCATATTTATCGCTCTTGTTTAAAAGAAAAACAGGAAAATCACTTTTTTTCAACTGATCAACACAAAGCTGATTTTTAAGTTCGAAATCTTCCTTAGTTAATCGTTTACTTGAATCCAACAATACAAAGACAAGGTCTGCTGCTTTTATAACATCAGAACTACGTAAAATTCCTTCTTTTTCAATAGGATTATCCGTTAAATGAATACCTGCAGTATCCGAAAAAACAAATTTGTAACCGCTTATATCAATTTCTTCGGTAATTACATCACGAGTGGTACCCGCCATTTCGGAAACAATTGCTCTTTCTTTTTTTAACAATAAATTTAAAAAACTGGATTTTCCGACATTTGGTTTTCCTACAATTGCAACAGAAAATCCGTCTCTAATTATGTGCGTTCGTTTATAAGAATTGAATAAATTCGTGAGTTGATGTTCTGTTTCATCAAGCAGGGATTGTAGCCTGGTACGGCTTGCAAATTCAACATCTTCCTCAGAAAAATCTAACTCGAGCTCAATTAGACTAAGAAGTTCAATAAAAGATGATTTTAAAGAATGTATAGATTTTGAAAATTGACCATTGTAATGATTATGAACAAGACTAAGTTCTAACTCAGTAGATGCACGTATGAGTGCATCAATTGATTCCGATTGAATAAGATCAAGCTTACCATTCAGGAAAGCGCGTTCGGTAAATTCACCAGCCCGCGCAAATCGAGCGCCATTTTCCAATAGAGCATTAATAATTAGTTGAACAATAAGCATACTACCATGAGTATTTATTTCAATAATATTTTCCCCAGTATAAGATAATGGTGCATGGTAGGGTAAAACAACACATTGGTCGATAAAAGAGTCTTGATTGTTTTTATCTTTATATAAGTTTAATAATAATAGTTTTTTATGTTTAAAATTTTGACAATCAACTGTAGTAATCTTAGACATAATTGGAAAACAATCATATCCAGATAATCGAATTATAGCAATAGCGCTTTGCCCTGGAGGTGTTGCAAGTGCAACAATCGTATCATTTGTATTCATATAAAAAAACCCTGAAAAGTCAGGGTTATAAGTTTTTATTTTTTCTTTCTCAATTCCGCTTGTTGTTTATAAAAATCTAATTTTGTTTTGGGTTTCTTTTTCTTGGTAAAATCATCTTTCTGCTCTGGCTTTTTCACAGGTGCTGGAACAAATTTCTGTTGCAGCATTGAAAAAAGATTAAATAGTGTATAATAAAGCGTTAAACCTGAAGGAAAAGCGTTGAACATGTAGGTAAAAAGTATGGGCATAAAATAAACCATAGCTTTTTGTTTTGGATCCGTGACAGAGATTTTTTGTTGAAAAAACATCGTTAATCCCATTAGAATGGGCAAAATATTGAATCCATCGCCATACATTGGTAATTTAAAAGGCAAAGTAAAAATAGTGTCTTGTGCAGATAAATCAGTTATCCACCATATAAAATGAGCACCCCGCAATTCAATGGTTGTACGAAAAATTGTAAATAAAGCATATAAAACCGGCATTTGAAAAAGCATGGGTAAACAACCACCAAGTGGATTAACACCATGTACTTTATACAATTCCATCATCTCGGTATTCAATTTCTGCGGATTGTCTTTATATTTTTCGCGCAATGCAGCCATTTCAGGTTGTATAACTTGCATTTCTTTCATCGACTGAAAACTTTTCCGTGTCAATGGAAAAAGAACAATCTTTACAAGAATCGAAAAAAGAATAATCACAAAACCGTAGTTAGGTATAACGGTATAAAGTTTTTTTAATGTAAAAAGGATCAGTTTGGAGATTGGACGAATAATCTGCCATCCCAAATTCATCATGCCATCCAGGTTGACATTATAACCTTCCAAAATGGAAAGTTCAAGCGGACCGATGTAAATCAAAAATTCATCACTATGAGTGCCATTCATGATAGGCATCATAATTTCATAACTGTAGTCTTTATAAAAAGAATCAGGCACAAATTCACTAGTTGATCCATGAAATTTAATCCCGCTCCCTTTTTGACTCTTTGGAACAATTGCAGCCGCAAAATATTTATTTCTTATAGCTCCCCAACGGATAGTCCAATCATCATTAAATTCATCTAAATTTTCACCTTCAGATACGTCTCTTTCTATAACCTCATCAGCAGTGAGTGCCCAAACTTTTGTGTATTGCATGTCTTCAGTAAATTGTTTTTCAGTCGATGCAATTCCACCAGCCCATTGAATTCCATATTTGTAGCCGTCAATGATTTGGTTTAGATTAACGAAATTTACTTTTAATTTAAAACTGTAGTCATTTACTGAAAAAATATAAATATAGTCAACGTACTTATTTTCGGTGAAATAGTATCTAAATGGTATATTTACATCGTTTAAACCATCACGAAAAACAAGATTGGTATCAGAACCTAAATAGGAAAAGTTGCGATTTTGAAAGCGAATAGTATCATTTTGCGATGGGATATTTAAAGTAAGGTTTCCAGCCTGGTTATGAATAAGATTGACGTTTTGGAAATGATCAACGCCGTTTTTATAATTTTTCAACTCATAATTAATAAAACTTGGTCCTACAGAGGAAATACGAGCTTTGATAAGATCATTTTCAATCGTAATTATTTTTTCTGTTCCATTTAATCGATTTTGTGGAGTAGGTAGTGAAACACCAACATTTGTAGAAGCTTCTTTTTGATTTTCAGGTATAGAATCCATTGGTGTAGTAGATTCTTGGAAATTAGTACTATCAGCTACTTGATTAGCATCGAAATCTGACTTGATCGCTGGTTGATTGTTATTATCTCCAAGTACCCATTCTTTATAAAAATCAGAATAAGTGAATAGAATTATGAAACCTATTAAAAATAATCCAATAATTGTACCGCGATCTTTATCCATTTTTAACCTAAACAAGATTATGGGTTTATTGAAAAATTATATCAATTAGAAAATTGAGGAGGAAAAGGAAGGTAATACCCTCTAATTGATTCTATGAAAAATAGAATCGGCAAGTTCGATGAATTCAGCCTCCAGGAGAGTATATTTTATTATAAAAATTTGTTTTTTCGCGATAAATGCAAATGATAAATTTTTTGGAAATGCTGCTTTGTTTTTCCTGAACAATTCTCGTAATATACGTTTTGCCTTATTTTTTTTTACATGCGTTTTAATAAATTTTGACGCGGTAAAAAGTACTTTTGTTTGACTTGACTGACAAAAAAAAAGACTGAAGGACTGCGAATTTATCAATAAGCCTTGTTTAAACACTTTATCGATGTCATTTACGTTTGAAAGAATATATTCTTTCGGCAGTCCAAATCTTTTCACAACATTACAAACTATCACTAACAGTAAGTCGATGCCGTCCTTTAGCTCTTCTTCTTTTGAGTACTAAACGTCCGGCTTTTGAACTCATACGAGCTCGAAAGCCATGCTTATTGACACGCTTTCGATTGTGAGGTTGAAAAGTACGTTTCATTCAAATCTCCATAAAATAAAGTATTGTATGCATTAGACAAGACAGATATCTTAAATATTCACACTATAAAAGTCAAGTCAAATCTACTTTATATGCTAGTACATTCCATCAAGTGAATATTTTAGGGAGTAAATAAATCCGTTGAAAGTATTTCATACTTTTCTAAATTAACTTCCTTATAATTTGGAAGCATCAAACATTATTCAATCCATAAATATGGAATATCACAAAAGGTCAATCAACACTCTCATATCAAAAGGCTTTTAAATAAACTCAGGAAGGAAAAACTAACGATTTGAAGACAAGTGATAATCCGTTAATGGAAAATGCAGCACGAGAAATCTGGAATAATTGTCTAATGACAATCCAGAATAATATCAGCGAACAGAGCTTCCATACTTGGATTAAACCGATTAAAGCACTCAAAATTCATGGTTCTGTTTTAACAATCCAGGTTCCAAGTGAATTTTTTAAAAAATGGCTCCAAGATAATTATTATGCTATACTACTTGCAGCTTTGCGTGCTATTCTCGGAAATGAAGCTTCATATCAATTTGAAATTGTTGCAAGCGAAGAATTTGATCGACTTGAAATACCAGAGCAGCTACCAACAAAAATATCATCAAAAACAATAAAACCAAATTATATTGTCGAAGACGCAATAGACGACGATACACATCCGATAAATGACCGTTACACATTTGAAAATTATGTTGAGGGAAGCAGTAATCAATTTGCAAAAGCAGCAGCAATAGCAGTCGCAGAAAGCCCTGGTAAAACTTCATTTAATCCTCTCGTTATATACGGTGGAGTGGGCCTTGGAAAAACACATTTGATTCAGGCAATTGGAAATTTTTCTGTTGAAAAGGGAATTGCGAAAAATGTAATGTACGTTTCAAGTGAACGTTTTACAATGAATTTTATAAATTCAATACAGCGAAATAAGACAACAGAATTTAGTGAGCTTTATAGAAATGTAGATCTCCTTCTTGTAGATGATATTCAATTTTTCAGTAATAAAGAGAGAACCCAGGAAGAATTTTTTCACACATTCAACACTTTACATCAAAACGGAAAGCAGATTGTTTTATCCTCAGATCGTCCACCAAAAGATATAACAGGTATAGAAGAGCGTTTGCTTTCACGCTTTCAATGGGGTCTAGTTGCGGATATTCAACCGCCAGATCTTGAAACCCGAATTGCGATTTTACAAAAGAAAGCTGAACTAAGCGAAGTAGAGCTGGACAAAGATGTTGTACAACTAATTGCCTACAATGTTACATCAAATATACGCGAGCTTGAAGGGGCATTGGTAAAATTATTAGCTCACGCATCGCTTCGAAGTCGTGATATTAATTTACTTCTTGCAAAAGAAGTCCTAAAGGATGTGATTTCACAAAAGCAGAGAAATATAACTATTGATGACATCTTGAAAATCGTAGCAAATTATTATCATATTCCAGAAGATTTTCTTAAAGCGAAAACAAGAAAAAAGGAAGTTGCATTAGCAAGACAAATAGCGATGTATATGTCGAAACAACACACAAAGCATTCGTTAAAAACAATTGGACTACACTTTGGCGGTAGAGATCACAGTACAGTAATCCACGCAATTAATTCTATTGAAGAAAACATGAAACAGGATAAAGTATTATCGAACGATCTTGGAGAAATTAATAAAAAGATCAACTTATCATCGATTTAGTTATCCACATCTCAAATGTTAATTGCAGTTAGTAAGTTGTAGATAAGATTTAGTTATCAAGAATTGTTGGATGTTTTATTAAAAAAACAGAATTTAATCCACACTAAGTCCACATAAAAGAATTTGAAAGTTTTCAATATGTGATTAAGTCGGAAGACTTAAAAAGTCAATAATCATAATATCTTAATAAATCCTCAAACCAAGTTATTAACAAATCAACATTACCTACTACTACAAATAATTCTTTTCTCTATATTATCTTTTTATTATAATTAGGGATTGACCATTTGGAGGATCATATGAAATTTTCGGTGAACAAATCCGATTTTTTTCAAAGTTTACAGAAGGTAATCGGTGTAATCCCGCAAAAAACTACAATACCTATTTTGAGCAATATTTTACTCAAACTTGAAGATAATATGCTCACTATTTCTGGTACCGATTTGGAAATATCTATAGCTACAAAGTGTCAAGTATTTGATTCTGAAGATGGGGGTATAACAGTCCAGGGAAAGCGCTTTTTTGATATTGTCCGCGAACTTCCAGATGTTCCCATTTCATTTCGATCAGATCAAAATAATGTTTTGACACTATCGACAGACAAGGGTATATATAAGCTCGTTGGAGAAGTGGAAGATGAATATCCGCAAATAGGTGTTGAGGAGGCTGATTCCACGTTTAAAATTTCTTTCGATAGATTCTCTCGAATGGTGGACAAAACCAGCTTTGCAGTAAGCAGCGATGAGTTGAGAACTACACTCATGGGTGTATTAATGCAATTGACCGCAAACGAATTGCGCATGGCTGCAACTGATGGACATCGATTAGCTAAAATCTGTGATTTATCCTATAAAGGTGATGAAAATCCTGTTTCTGTGATTCTGCCTACAAAAGCATTACACCTCGTTACAAGAAACATGGATGATTCTGATACGCTGGAAATCGGAGTCGGTGAAAATCACGTAACTTTTGCATTGGGATCAACAAAAATATTTACAAAAGTAATTGAAGGTCAATTTCCAAATTATGATCGCGTTATTCCGAAGGACAATAACTTGCAAATGTTTGTCAATCGCGAATTATTAATGTCCACAGTTAAGAGGATTTCTATTTTTTCGAGTGTATATACACATCAAGTTAAATTTTCCATTAGCCCGTCATCGCTCGTCATTCAGGCAGAAGATGCAGAAATTGGCGGTGAAGCACAGGAATCGATTCCTGTAGAGTACAGTGGTGAACCGCTTCAAATTGGCTATAACGGAACATATATTCATGATATATTGCGTCATATTGACAATGAAGACATCGTCTTTGAGTTAAAAAATGCAGGTAGCGCCGCAATCATTCGTCCTACGGCCCAAAAAGAAGATGAGGATATGATGATGCTTATTATGCCAATAAGGATTAATGATTCCGTTTAAGTAATGATTCTGCAGAGCCTCGTATTAAATAACTTTCGTAATTACCAATCAGTGACGGTACAATTTGCATCGGGAATTAATCACATATTCGGAAAAAATGGGCAGGGAAAAACAAATCTTTTAGAAAGCATTTTTTGTCTTGGGCTCGCAAAAAGCTTTCGGTCTAATATTGATTCCGATCTAATAAAAAAATCTACAGCAGAGTATCAAATTTTAGGAGAATTTATTTCCGATATTAATGTAAAGCATAAAATCGGTATAGCAGCGTCAAGAAATAAAAAAGAAATAAGCGTTGATCGTAAAAAATTACAACGATACTCTGAACTTATAGGAATGATTCCGGTTGTGTTATTTAATCCGGAAGACCATAAAATAACTGCAGGTTCTCCTGCAGAAAGAAGGAGATGGCTGGATATCATTTTAAGCCAATCCGATCATCAATATTTAAAAAATTTACAAGTATTTAAAAGAATTCTAAAACAGAAAAACGTTCTTCTGGAGAGTATTTCCAAAAAAGAAACAAAACGTGATCAGCTTTTTTATTGGAATAATATATTCGCGGACAGCGCAGCAAAAATAATCAAGAGAAGAATTGAAATCCTGCAACATATTAACGAGAACATTTCAGATTATTATAAAGTAATTTCCTCCAGTGGATCATCAGTGCAGGTAAATTATGGTTCGACAACTGGACTTGATGAATTGGACAACGATACCCTGGAAACATTTATCAATAGTGTAGTTGACAGAGAAATAGCACAAAAAACATCCATCTACGGCCCCCATCGTGATGATGTCGTATTTTTATTAAATGACAAGGAAGTTCGAAGATATGCATCACGAGGAGAGCATAAGAGTGTGTTATTAGCGTTAAAAATTATCGAATTTAATTATCTAAATCAAAAAACGAATGTACGTCCAATATTACTGCTGGATGATATATATTCTGAACTTGATGAAGATCGACAGAGACAACTCATAACCCACATGTGTCAACTAGGACAAACCTTTATTACAACAACTAATCAACCCCAAATACCAACCTCTGAAAATGATAAGGCATTTTTAATTAGCAACGGAAATATCCTAGAGTATAACTTTACTTGATATGAATACATTAGCCAGCATTCTGGATAAAATTTTTTCTGATCCAATGCTAAAGTCGTATTACGTTGAAGCAAAAGTTCTAACGATTTATCCGGAGGCAGTTGGAGAGAGAATAGCATCCATTTCGAAAGCGGTTTCGTTTCAGAATGGCATTCTGGTTGTGAGGGTTACGTCGGCTGCGTGGAGGAATGAGTTAAATTTAATGACACTGCAAATTAAAGATATTTTAAACAAAGATTTAGATGAAAATTTAATCAATAAGATTATTTTTCGCTAAACGAAAAAAAGTTAAAGTGTTTGTATTATGAACGAAAAAAATTACGATGCCAGTAAGATACAGGTATTAAAAGGTCTTGAAGCTGTACGGATGCGTCCAGCAATGTACATTGGGGATGTCACCTCACGTGGTTTGCACCATCTTGTTTATGAAGTGGTAGATAACAGCGTCGATGAAGCGCTTGCAGGATTTTGCACGCAAATAGATGTTTCGATAAATGAGGATGGAAGTATTACTGTTATTGATGACGGTCGAGGAATTCCGGTAGATATACATGCGGAAGAGAAGAAAACCGCGTTGGAACTCGTCATGACAGTTTTACATGCTGGAGGAAAGTTTGATAAAGAAACCTACAAAGTTTCTGGTGGTCTGCACGGGGTTGGCATAAGTGTAGTTAATGCTTTATCGCAATGGCTGAAAGCCGAGATTTCACGTGATGGTAAAATTTACCGGCAGGAATATTTACGCGGGGTCCCGCTTGGCCCCGTGGTTGCTGGTGAGGTTTCCGAACACACCGGTACAAAAATCACGTTCATGCCAGATGATACGATCTTCCAGACCATGGTTTTTAAATATGAAGTTTTGCAAGATCGATTACGTGAACTTGCTTTTCTTAATCGTGATTTATCCATTACCATAGAAGACAAGCGGACTAATCAAAAAGATACTTTCAAATTCTCTGGGGGATTGAGTGAGTTTGTGCGATATATCGACAGTGCAAGAACACCCCTTTTTAGTGATGTAATCGAAGTATCGGGTGAGCGCGAAGGTATTCCGGTTGAACTTGCAATGGAATATACGGATTCCTACACAGAAAACATTTTTACCTATGTCAACAATATAAATACTATTGAGGGGGGATCACACCTCGTTGGATTCAAAGCTGCGCTCACGAAAACACTGAATAACTATGCCATTAAAAATAACCTCTTGAAAAATGGCGAGACAAATCTCACTGGCGAAGATGTACGGGAAGGACTTTCGGTTATTCTTAGTGTTAAAGTCGCAGAACCTCAATTTGAAGGACAAACGAAGACCAAATTAGGTAATAGTGAAGTTCGTGGTGTTGTTGAATCGCTTGTATCTGAAAATTTGAGTGAGTTTCTCGAGCAGAATCCATCGGTTGGAAAAATAATCATAGAGAAATGTTTAACTGCAGCTCGTTCGAGAGAAGCTGCCAGAAGAGCACGAGAATTGACACGCCGAAAGAGTGCTTTGGAGAGTGGCAATCTACCGGGTAAATTGGCAGATTGCTCTTCGAGAAATCCGGAAGAATGTGAAGTGTATCTCGTGGAAGGTGACTCGGCTGGTGGTACAGCAAAACAGGGACGTGATCGCTATTTTCAGGCTATTCTTCCTTTGCGTGGAAAAATTCTCAATGTAGAAAAAGCACGTCTTGACAAAATACTTGCAAACGAAGAAATTCGCACGATGGTTTCTGCTTTGGGCACGAGCATCGGGAGTGATGAATTTGATATATCTAAACTTCGATATAATAAAATTATCATCATGACGGATGCTGACGTTGATGGAGCACATATCCGCACTTTGCTGTTAACGTTTTTTTTCCGATATATGCGACCTCTCTTCGAATTGGGACATATATACATTGCTCAGCCACCACTATATCGTGTTTCGTCTGGTCGTGAAGAGTATTATGCCTATGATGATAGTCAACGTGATGAGTTTATAAAACGGTTTACCAATAAAAAGCCAAATATTCAGCGTTACAAAGGTTTGGGGGAGATGAACGCCGATCAATTATGGAATACAACAATGGATCCAGCTGTACGGACCATTTTGCAAGTAACGATTGAAGAGGCAATTGAAGCAGATCATGTTTTCTCATGTTTGATGGGGGATCAGGTGCCTCCACGCCGACAGTTCATTGAAGAAAATGCAGTTTACGCAACAAATGTTGATATTTAATTATTAAAAATAAAGATTTTACAACGAGCTTTCTATTATGGAGACGAATAAAAGTAAGGTGATTCCTGTTTTAATCGAACAGGAAATGCGTGAGTCATATATTAATTATGCTATGTCTGTTATTGTATCACGGGCATTGCCAGATGTTCGTGATGGGCTAAAACCTGTACATCGACGTGTTTTGTACGGCATGCGAGATTTGAATTTAAGACCGGGGACGCCCTATAAAAAATCAGCGCGCATTGTTGGGGAAGTTTTGGGTAAGTACCATCCGCATGGAGATTCCGCAGTTTACGATACAATGGTCCGTATGGTGCAGGATTTCTCTCTGCGCTATCCCTTGGTTGATGGACAGGGAAACTTTGGATCCGTAGATGGTGACCCACCAGCTGCAATGCGATATACTGAAGCACGGATGGCAAAAATTGCAGAGGAAATGCTGCGGGACATTGAAAAAGAAACCGTCGATTTTAAAGCAAATTTTGATGAATCCCTCGAAGAACCCACCATTTTACCCGCTGTAATTCCAAATCTCCTGGTGAATGGGGCTTCCGGTATTGCTGTGGGAATGGCAACCAATATTCCACCACACAATCTGACAGAAGTTGTTAATGCTGTATTACACCTGATTAAAAATCCAGAAGCGCCAATTGAAGATTTGATGTTGCATGTTAAGGGGCCTGATTTTCCCACTGGTGCACAAATTTATGGCGAAGAAGGCATTGATGAAGCTTACAGATCTGGTCGCGGGACGATACGTGTGCGTGCCGTTACTGATGTTGAAGATGCACCAAATGATCGGCAGCGAATGATCGTTACCGAACTCCCCTATCAGGTCAACAAGAAAAATCTCATTGAAAAGATTGCCGATCTCGTACGTGAGAAAAAGGTTGAAGGCATTTCGGATATTAGAGATGAATCAGATCGTGAAGGTATGCGCATTGTTTTGGAACTGAAACGTGACGCCAAACCAAAGGTCATTTTAAATGTTCTTTTTAAACATACGCAAATGCAATCCAGTTTTGGCATTAACATGCTTGCTTTGGTTAATGGGCGTCCTGTTGTACTCAATCTGAAACAAATCATTGAATATTTTATTGAATTCCGGCATGAGGTAGTTGTCCGGAGAACCGAATTTGATTTAGACAAAGCAGAGAAACGCGCTCACATTCTGGAAGGTCTGAAAATATGTCTGGATAATATTGATGCGATTGTTGAATTAATTAAAAAGTCATCCAGCCCGGAAACAGCACGTCAGGCATTAATGGATAATTTTCCGCTGTCAGAAATCCAGGCGCAAGCAATTCTCGATATGCGTTTGCAGCGCTTGACAGGTCTGGAACGGGATAAAATTGAGCAAGAGTATCGCGATGTGATCGCGCTCATCGAACAACTTCGTGCAATTCTGGCCAATCGCGAATTACGCATGCAAATTATCGCCGATGAAATGCTCGAAATAAAAGAAAAATACGGTGATGAGCGTCGAACGGAAATTGTGCCCGATGCCGGTTCTGTATCGATTGAAGATATGATTATCGACGAAGATGTTGTGATTACCATGAGCCACAAAGGCTTTGTTAAACGCCTTCCGATTACCGAATACCGTACTCAAAGTCGGGGAGGGCGTGGTGCAAGTGGCAGCTCCAATACCGAAGAAGATTTTGTACAGCATCTGTTTGTGGCTTCGACGCATTCCCATTTATTGATTTTTACCGACAGGGGCAGATGCTATTGGTTAAAGGTTTGGGAGATTCCGGTTGCAGGAAAAGGCGCGCGTGGCAGAGCCATCGTCAATTTGCTTGAATTGCTTCCTGATGAAAAAATACGAACCTTCATCAACGTGCGGGAATTCGATGATGAGCATTTCATTTTGATGGCGACTAAAAAAGGAATCGTAAAGAAAACCCCGCTCTCGTCCTACAGCCGTCCCCGTCGCGGAGGAATTAATGCCATTACAATCCGTGAAGACGATGACTTATTAACTGCAGAATTAACAAATGGCGAACAGGATATTATCCTTGCTACACAACTCGGAAAAACGATTCGTTTTTCCGAAAAAGAGGTGCGTAGCATGGGGCGAACAGCCTCTGGTGTAAAAGGTATTTCACTAAAACGGGATAATGATGTTGTTGGCATGGTTACTGTAAAGGAAAGTGAACGATTATTAATCGTCACTGGAAAGGGATATGGAAAACGTTGCAATTTTGAGGAATTTCCAAGTAAACATCGTGGGGGACAAGGCGTTATCGCCTTAAAAGTAACAGATAAAGTTGGAAAACTGATTGCAATACAAGCTATAAGTGATGATGATGATTTTATGATCATAACGAAGAATGGAATTGCGATCCGTCAAAAAGCAGACGCCGTGAGCATCATAGGTAGGAATACCCAGGGTGTAAAATTGATACGCCTTGATGAAAACGATGACATCGCCGATGTTGCACGAATTACAGCACCCAACGAGTCCGAGGCAGAAGATCAATCGGAAACGAATGAGAGTGCAAATCCCGATAGGGACGGTGAGGAATAATCTCAGCTTACGAAAATGCATTTCAAATCTGCTATTCAATGGATTTTATCGTGAAGTGGGGTTTCAATGGAAAATGATTTTTGGACGAGTGAAAAAATTTATCTAACCGGAGCATTGGGGAAGCGTGTTCTCTCCGGCAAAGATAAAGTTTCATGGGGTTATGTAAAATCGTTGGAATTGCCTGAGATACTTCGAAGCACTCTGCTGAATCAGGCAAAGATGATTTTTAAAACTGAGAAACCACTTCGGATCATTCAAAGCTCACGATTTGACTTCTCGCTTCCCATCCTCAAAGCTGAACTGGCAACATTGCGTGAGATTTTCCTGGAAACTGTTATTTTTACCGCTGAAGAGATAAACAACGCTATCCAGTTCAGTGTCAATCTTGGATTTGATATTCTAACACGTCCTCAAAGCACATGCCTGGCCATATTGTATGATACCAGTTTGGAACGTACTCGGGAGGACGTACAAAGTATACTTTCCGGTTTATCCATTGGTGCTCCGTTTGTAAAATCACTCATTGAATATTTTGAATCGCACGATAAAAATATCATTAAAAAAGCACATTTTAAGCAAATATCTGAAGATATACAAAGTGTGTTGTACGGGGAAAATCCTCACGATATATTCCTTGAAGAGATAAAATTACTTCTCGATTTTTACAAGGATATCGGTGATGATATGGAAGAAAATTTATCAGCAGAGATTATTCAAGGTATGTTTACCGAGCGCGGACTGGATTCTTATGCTGTGCGAATTCAGCAGAAATCGATTGAAAAGCCGTTTTGGAATCTAGATGATGTTCATAATTTTTTATCGCTTAATGAAGATGCAGAATATTTTCCGGATACAGAAACTACACGATTGACGATTGTAGAATCCGAAGCCACAGCTGAAGAAGAAATTGAGGAAATTGAACAGGAAAAGGAAAGGACGAGCCCCCTTGATGATGAGTTTCTGCCGATTAATGATGATATTGATTCAGACGATTTAGAGAATATTGTCGATGATGATTTGGATGAATTGGAAGACATTTCAGATTTCGATGAATCTTTGCTTATTCCTGATGAAGTAGCAGAAGCACCACATACACTTTACACGCTTATTGATGAATCAGCACGCGAAATGTTTATCAGGAATATTTTTCAAGGCAATGAACAAGAGTACGAAGAGTTTATTTCACGATTGGAATCTCAGGAGAATTGGCACAAAGCAAAACAATTAATGGATGATGAATTTATAAATCGGGGAATTAGCTTTTTCAGCAAAGAAACGATCAAATTTGGTGACGTCCTTTTTAAACGATATATTTCAAGAGGGAAGTATTGAGCTAAAATTCATGACCGATTGAAATATAAAACCGCCTAAATTCCGACTCCATCTGCCCATATGCTAATTTGATTACACCAAGAAAAGTTCGAAATCCGAGATAAACACCTACCGCTTTACTTAAATCATCTGAATATTTCAAGTTATCGGTCTTTGTATCCCAAATCCCACCTATGTCATAACGAATCCCAAGATAACCAGAAGAGGAAAATTTACTGAAAAGTTCGTACCTGTATTCAAAATTTCCCAACAGGAAATGCCGTCCTCTCCATTGTTCGTCCTTTAAGCCATACATGTCCTCCGGACCATTAAAATAATAGCGAAAAACGAATGGCGTTGTAAAATCGGATGTTCCAAAAGAAAATTTTGGATGCAAGGTGTGTTTCTGTTTAATCGTATAATAAGTTTCAAAATTCCATGCTGTTCGGACGAAAGATGAGTTTTTGATCCCAGACTTAATGCTGGTTTCATAAAAAAAAGTAGCATGTCGTCCGTGGTAAGGAAATGGTAGCCTGTCCCGGGTGTCGACTATGGATCGAAAAATTAGCCGGTTTATGTTAAAGAGTCCAGTCGGAAAACCTGTTCCAAGCTCAGCATCAAGATTAAATTGATCGATGTGAAGCTCGGCACTGACGATCCCAAATCGACGAAATAATTGACCTATGCTTACAAAAGCGCCGAGCTGGTTTTCCTGATATTTCCCAATTGTTTCTGCACTCTCCTGTACATAAGTTTTACGATTTCTTATCGTCCAGTAGGCTTCAGAGGCGAAGGTAAAATAAGTTTTAAATATACGATCAACCGAAAAACGGGTGCGCAAACCATTATCATTCGCACCAAAAAGACCCTGAAATACGAGTTTTCCTCCCAGGCCAGCGACATTCTCATCCGCCATCTGAATGAAACCACGCGCGCGTCGCTCAAGATCGAATCGGGCCGAACCGCTTAATACGTTACGTGATTTTTCCTGAATACGCAGCAGGATGTCTACACCCTCCGGCGTTGACTTTAATGAGGCACTTACCCGGGAAAACAATCCAGTTCCTATAATGTTATTTATCCCATTTTTTGCTTTGTCGTAATTGTAAACATCACCTTTTTGCAGCGGAAATTCACGTAAAATGACGTGATTTAATGTTCGATGTTTGCCCTCGATGAGTATTCTCCCCACATGCCCCTCATCGATGGTAATACTGCCCGTATGTGAAATTGGATCGTAGGAAAGATTCGTGATTTTTGCGAGAGCAAATCCTGCTTCACGATATCTCATAAGGATATTTTTTAATGCACGTTGCGTCGATGTGTTGTTGAGCGGCTTGTCGACAAGTTCACTTATTTGGGAGCGGAGTGTATCCGAGTTAATGACTCTATTCCCCTCAAACATAACTTTTTCGAGCAGCGGATAAGTTTCAGTATTTATATTTAATTCATACGTAGCCAATGTTGGATTCAAAATCAATTCCGCTTGAAGAAAAGCATAGTTTCCAGATTGATAGATTGTATTTAAAATGGCCTGTATTTCAGATTTTGTTAAAAGTAAATAGTGGCCCTCTTTACCAATATTTTTTTCGAGTAGGTAGTGAAAGTTGACGGGAAAGTTTAAAACTTTGCTGATTGGATAAGCCTGCTGCTCAGCTGTTCCTGGTGTATATTTTTCAAACGATTCTATTTTTTTCTTTATTTGTGGTAAAAGATTTTCTGCCTGCACTCGCCCAAACCAAATCAAACTGCGCATAGCATCGAATTGCATATTGGTTCGTGTGGAATCCTGCAGGCGTATTACAACGTCTGCCATTTTTCTGCTTTTTTCGTTTCGATCGCGCTGCATAATCGAAGTAACCTGATCGGCTATTTCCCATGGTGCATTGAGCTGGTCTCTGGTACGCAAATTTGTCGTCGCATCTACGGCAATCGTAATATCCACGGGAAATTCCTGCAGCGCTTCAACGGGAATATTTTCGGTCATGCCGCCATCAACGAGCAACATACCATCCACCTCGACCGGCGCAAAAAGAAGTGGAAACGAAATGCTGGCGCGTATGGCCTCAGAAAGATTACCTTGTTTTAAAATTACCTTTTTGCCGGATATCAAATCCGTTGAAATGGCTCGAAAGGGAATTCGCAGGTCATCGAAGCTGTTTGTTGCGACATAATGGGCCCGCATCACATATTGTGTAATTAGATTTTCGATTTGCTGTCCGGGTGTAATGGCTGGTGGAATAACCGGTTTTAAGCCATTAAATCGGATCTGGAAAAGCAATTGATCTCGGGCTTGTTTGTCTTCGATAAATAATGTTTGCCTTTCCGGTCTATCAATTAAAACTTTCGTCCAATCGAAACTCGCCATCATGGATTCAATTTCGTAAGGTGTATAACCTGCGGCATACAGGCCACCGATGAGGGATCCCATGCTTGTGCCAACGATATAGTCAATTGGAATTTCATTTTCATAGAGCACTTGAAGTACACCAATCTGTGCAATGCCATTGGCGCCCCCGCCAGAAAAGGCGAGGCCAATCTTCGGGCGTTCGATCGGATAATACGGCATAAAATCGTACTCATGAAGTGGTTTTGTTTCCAGGGCTGGCTTAATTATGATAGTGTCGTTTGCCAGGATGTTTAGCGTTAGCACAAGGTGAAATAAGAGTGCTGGAATCGAGGGAAAGAAAAGAGAAATAATTTGGCGTGGAAGCGAGTGTTTATTGGATTTTATAGTAAACATGATGCCTTGAATCATCTGTGTTTTTTGCAAGATTTTGAGTGAAAAATATAGAGAAATTATCAAACGGATGCAATTGGAAAGCATTGACATTCGAGTAGCAAATTAGTATTATCAGGCAATTTTTTCACAGAAAAACATAAATTTATCGAAGATGAACGCAATGCACAAAGTGATCGATGGGCGGATGTATCCGTTGCTCAATCCTGGTGTTTATGAATAAACCAAGTATGACGAACGCTAACAAAAAAATTCGTTTTCTGATTCCCGCCGCACTGTTTGCAGCACTTACAGCCATCGGTGCCTACATTAAAATTCCCTTGCCCCCTGTTCCGGTTTCGTTGCAGACTTTTTTTGTCGTACTCTCCGGATTGCTTTTAGGTTCATACTATGGCAGCACCAGCCAAATTTTGTATGTGACCATGGGATTGATCGGACTTCCAGTATTTGTAGAAGGAGGTGGGTTATTTTACATAGTAAAACCGACATTCGGGTATCTTGTCGGATTTATCTTTTGTGCCTATACAATCGGCCGACTCGTGCATGGGAAAAACCGGGAGCTTTCACTACAGCACGCATTGCATAACCTCCAAAATGCATCATCACGTAAAATAGTCTTGGCTTGTACAGCTGGGTTTGTGGCTATTTATATTCCCGGCGTGTTTTATCTGTATTTTATAAGTCATTTTTATTTGAGCAATGGCCTTACTTTTTTGCAAGCACTGATTGGTGGGTGTCTTTATTTTCTTATCTGGGATATTGTAAAAATAGTTCTCATTTTATTGTTTGTGAAATTCTATGCAAAAAAAGCAGTATAAGCACATTTAATCTTAACTTATCATGATGAACAAAAAGTATATAATAGGTATCGATGGCGGGGGCACAAAATCTGTAGGCTGCCTTGTGGATGGCGAAGGCAATATACTCGCGCAGGGAAAGACGGGAGCGACGAATTACCTTCAGAAAGATGAAGAATTAATAGTACAGCGCATTTGCGGTTTGGTGCAGGAACTCAAACAAAATGCACATGTTCCTGCAAATGCACCAGTATTTTTAGCCGTTGGTTTGTCTGGATTGGGTAATGAAAAACTTTGCAGGAACATGGAAAATTTGCTGCGTAAGGAAGCCTGTGCTGTAAACATTTTAGCAACCAGTGATGTAGCTTCAGCCCTGGCGGGCGCATTTGCTGGAGAGCCTGGTGCCATTTTAATTTCTGGAACAGGTTCAATTGCTTATGGCAAAGCACCGGATGGAAAAATTTACCGCGTTGGTGGTTGGGGCTATTTGGTAGGTGATGAAGGCGCCGGTTTTGATATTGGCCGGCGGGGAATAGCTGCTGCCCTTACTGATTGGGATGGGCGTGGAGAAAAAACAATACTACGACCACGGCTGGAGGAGCATTTCAAAGTTGGATCCATAAATGAAGCCGTACCGGAAATCTATGTGAATTATGCAACTCGAGGCGCTTTGGCAAAATTTGCCCCTTTCGTATTCGAAGCCGCACGAGAGGGCGATGCAGTTGCCACAGCAATTATCAATTTAGCAGCGAAAAAGCTCGCAGACCACATTATCGCAATGGCACCTCGTATCAATAAGAAAAAAGAGGTGCAATTAGCCCTTGTTGGAAACATTTTCCGAAGTAAAGAAATGCTGTTACCGGTAATGCAAAATCAGTGGCAATTGGCCGATTGCCGGATTGAAATAAAAGAGCCAATCTTTCCAGCAGAATTTGGTGCTGTGTTATTGATGAAAGAATCTGGAATTGTTGATGACCAATTTATTCAAAATTTGCAAAAAACGATGAAAAATGAATTCGATTCCAATGCTTGATTATAATTATTGGCGAACGAAGAAAGAAATTATAGGTATTGGGGTAATGGCGGGAACCTCATTTGACGGGATTGACGTTGCAGCAGTGTGCTTCCATGAAGAAAAAATTGAACTTTTGCATTTTAAAACCTACCCATTCCTGAAGAAAATAATTCCAGATCTTTTTAAATTGCGCGATGGTCGTGCAATTGATCTTGAATCCTTTACACGTTTTCACTGGACGCTTGGAGTCTTATTCGCAGATTGTGTACTCGACACGATGAAGGCTGTAAAATTAAAAC
Organism: Deferribacteres bacterium; assembly: GCA_020633655.1. Classification (GTDB taxonomy): domain Bacteria; phylum Zhuqueibacterota; class Zhuqueibacteria; order Zhuqueibacterales; family Geothermadaptataceae; genus Bioreactorimicrobium. The sequence goes on along the minus strand of JACKDF010000007.1, from coordinate 206,404 downwards.
CCGACTTTATTGCCAGCCATGGACAAACCGTCTATCATACACCTGAATATCGCAGCGACGATATTTTATTTCATGGAGGAACACTGCAGATTGGTGAAGCCTCGGTAATTGCGGAGAAAACGGGGATCTTAACAATCAGTGATTTTCGGCATGCAGATATTGCAGTGGGTGGTGAAGGGGCGCCGCTTATTCCATGGTTCGATGCATATTATTTTTCCCATCCGCAAAAGCAAAGAATTTTTCTAAATATAGGGGGAATTGCAAATTTTACCCTCGTTCCACCAGGCGGTGATATGGATAAACTGGTCGCTTATGACACAGGCCCCGGAAATATGGTCATCGATAAATTATGCGAGAGGCTTTTTTCTCTTCCGTTTGATAAAGGTGGATATCTGGCTGCTCAGGGAAGTGTGGATTATCCTTTATTAAAGGAATTATTACAGGATACGTATTTTGATTTACCGGGACCAAAATCAACCGGACGAGAACGCTACGGAGCGGCTTATTCGGAAAAACTTTTGTCAATTGGGCAAAAAAGATCGATACAACCTGTGGATTTATTGGCAACAGCGACGAAATTAACTTCAAGAACCATTGCAGATGCAATAACGCGAGAAATTCATCGAAACGAGGATTTCGAAGTTTTTGTGAGTGGCGGGGGATGGCATAATACAACTTTAATGGCTATGCTTGAATCGGATTTAAAATCAAAAAATATTTTTGATTTTTCAGAAACGGGCATTTCGGGCGATGCTAAAGAAGCTGCAGGATTTGCAGCTTTGGGGAAAGCAACGCTTTGCGGTCAGCATGCGAATGTTCCCTCTGTTACTGGGGCAAAGAAAAATGTCTTTTTGGGCAAAATATCGCTACCCGGATAAGAAATACAGGAGAATCAATGGATTCGGATTTATGCATATATGAAGATGAAAAAGTTACCGATTTATATCCACTGTCGCTAACGCGCCCGGCTTTTGAGCTGCGTAGTGGAATTTTTACATTGAAGCGCAAGATTGTCAGCCATTTTACAGGGGCGCGTGTCCTTTATTTTGTACGCAATGAATTACAAGCATTATTGAAGGAAAAATACGATGCCAAACAAATAAATCAATTGCCGCAACGAAACGCTTTTTTCTTTAATAGTCGTTTTATACCTAACACACAGTTCGAATCCAATTACAAGGAAAATACCGTATTTTATGCTGATGGCGAAATTGCAGGTGCCTATGTAAACGCAAAAAATATTCAAAACATCTCATATGATCCGGTGAATTTGTTTGATACAGCACAGTTTAGAAATTTTCGAAAAATAGAAATTCAGGGAATTTGGATAAATTATATATGGGACCTTGTCAACAGATGTGCGGAACAGCTTGCGGCCGATTTCACATTCATGCAACATGGTGGCAAAATTTTAGGCACGATATTTCCCAACGTTAGCATTCTTAAAGAATCCAATGTTTATATTGCGCCAGGTGCGATTATCCAGCCTGGCGTCGTTCTCAACGCACAAGCAGGACCAATATATATATCCGATGGCGTGGTCATTATGGCCAATTCAATCCTGACCGGGCCGATTTTTGTCGGAAAGAATTCTGTGATCAAAGCGGGTGCGAGAATTTACGGCGGCACCAGTATTGGTGATTTATGCAAAATCGGTGGGGAAGTGGAGATGGCCATTGTGCAAGGGAACAGCAACAAACCTCATGAGGGATTTTTAGGACATGCCTATCTTGGTGAATGGGTGAATCTCGGTGCCGATAGCAACAACAGCAATTTAAAAAATAACTACGGCACCATCAAAGTTCATGTTGCAGGAAAGGAAGTCGATAGCAAATCGACATTTGCAGGATTGTTTATGGGTGACCATTCAAAATGTGGCATCAACACCATGTTCAATACAGGAACCACCGTTGGGGTAATGGCAAATATTTTTGGTGCCGGGTTCACTCCGAAGCATATTCCATCGTTTACCTGGGGTGGTATTGAATCTTTTGAAAAATATGATTTTGATAAGGCAGTCGCTACAGCGGGAAAAGCGATGAGCAGGCGGGGAAAATCTTTATCCACAGCGGAATATGATATCCTGCGCTCAATTTACGAAAAATCAAATACAGAATAAGTTCAATTCAGAATTAAAATTGCATTCTTAAGCCAACACCGGCAAATTTTCCATTCCATACAACAGCACTCCATTGGATTGCATTCATCAGGCCTAACATGTATTTTCGATCTTTAGTTTCACTGTGATGGCAGAGCGCTGAGGCAAAAATCCCAAGACCCAATTTTAAACCATAGATTTTAACCCGACCGGGTTTCTGTCCCAATACGGGGTTTAATTCTTTGCCCCCTTTATCCAATCCGTAAACTGTTTGTCCCGCGTCGAAGAGTGAACCCAGCCAGTAGCTACTCAACAGGAAAATTTCTTTTTTATCCCAGGTGTGATTTTTGTTTTTATCCGTTTGCTTCGGCAAAAGTCTTTCATTTTCCTTGGCCATGGCACAACTTAAAATTCCTGAAAGTAATAGTACTGTTAATCCAAAATAAGATCGGTGCATGTGATTTCCCGGTTCCGTTTTCTGCTTGAGTGTGTTTAAAAGTTTTATCGTCCGGATTCGAGAAAAAGCAAATTTTCAGGGAAAACGTGCCTGTGAAAAATAGAATAAGTTGCAAATATGGGAAGAACTTCCTATTGTGTTTCGACTGCTTGATTTTTCACATCATCGCGTTTGCTTTGTACAGGTTAAATATTGATTTTTCTAAAGTAAAATTAACAGTACCTTGTAACATTTACATGAATTGATAGTACAAATCCCCATGCTGATCGAAATTGTCAATCTCAACAAAAGTTATCGTGGTGGAATTCAAGCCCTGCAGGATGTGAATCTGAAAATTGATTCCGGCATGTTTGGTCTTCTGGGGCCGAATGGAGCCGGCAAGAGCACTTTGATGAAAATTCTTGCTACTCTGGAAATTCCTTCTTCCGGCAATATAAAAATTGATCAGCTTGACCTCACCTTGCAACGCAAACAAGTTCGTGCTTCCCTTGGTTATCTGCCACAATTCTTCGGTGTCTATCCACAGATGAGCGGATACGAATTTCTCTATTTTATCGCGCAACTTAACGGTGTACCCCGGAAAAAAATCCATTCCCGGGTTATGGAAACACTTGAAGATGTTGCGCTTGCAAATGCCCGTGACCGCAAAGTGAAAACATATTCAGGCGGCATGGTGCGTCGTTTGGGTATTGCACAGGCGTTAATTCATGATCCCAAATTATTAATTGTGGACGAACCCACTGTTGGTTTGGATCCCGAGGAGCGAATCCGGTTTCGCAACCTTCTGTCTACAATTGGAAAAAATAAGGTGATCATTTTAAGTACGCATATTGTCGGCGACATTTCCAGCACATGTGATGACCTGGCTATTTTGTCGCAAGGTAAAATTGTTTATTGGGGATCCCCCGCGACCTTGATTCAAAAGGCCAAATCGAAATCGTGGGTGGTGGAATGCCCGGAAGAGGCCTATTCAGAAATTGCCGCACACATGCAAATAATCTCAACAATTCCTTCGAGTGGCATGTTGCAAATGCGTGTTGTTGGAGAACCGGTTCGGGGATTTCATTTTGCTCCTGTCAAAGCAAATCTTGAAGATGCATATATGAATTTTATGGAAGAACAGACAGGAGAAAGAGTCGATGAAGATATGCTGCAGGAGGCAAAATAATGCGTAGTGCATTAAAGCATATTTTCGCCATCGCTCATGCGGAGAGGCTGATTATTTTTCGCACGGCAAAATTCTGGGTTCTTTCCGGAATCGGCTTTGGTATTGTTTCGCTTTTTATTTTTGTGACGACGATCGTTACAATAGTCGAGAACAATCCTCCGGGTGAATTTATGTTACAAGGAACGGATGCTTTGCTCGCAATTTATTTGTTCAGTTTCTTACAGGCCATTCTCATCATTTTTATTGCCAGCGATTTTCGTAAATCGGAAGATAAGGCCATGTTGGATCAGGTCATGTACAGTCGTCCGATGAATACGGCCAGCTGGGTAGTTGGCAAGTATTTGGGTGTTGTTGGTTCTGTTTTATATTTAAATCTTGGGCTGATTTTACTCGCCAGTGTTGGCCGGATTTTTAAGTGGTATTTTATAGGTGCCAGCATTGGTTTGATGCCGGCATTTCAATACATTTTGATCGCAACAATTCCGGCAATTTTGTTTATGACCTCTTTGGTTTTCTTTCTGGTAAGTTTGCTTCGTTTTCAGGCATTAGCGATCATTATACCCCTTGGTTATGTCATCTCTATTTTCTTTTATTTTCATAACAAATTTTTAAGCTTTTTTGACTATGGATGTTTTTTCGTGCCACTGTTTGCCAGTGACCTCATTGGATTTGGCGATCTCGGAACACTCGTAACCCAGCGTATTTTTTATACAGTGCTTTCATTTGTACTGTTGTTTTTTTCAATAGTACTCTTTCCCCGTCCGCGTCAGAATCGTTGGTTGCATAGAATTATTGGCTTTTCTGCGGTTCTGTTATTAACCTTCGCAACTTTTATCGTATTTCGAGTTTATAAGCAAAATAAACATAAGATGAATGAGGCGGAAACTGCTTTAGCATACCAAAAAGCTTTGCAAAGTGAGCCCGTTTGCCGGGTTGCAAACTATGATTTTGACTTACGAATCTTTCAGGGTAAGGCGCCTCTAGATGCGACGGTTAAGCTTGGTTTAAAAAATGAAAATAAGGAACCGATCGAGAAGGCAATATTTTCTTTGAACCAGTCCTTGCATGTCTCGCGTGTTGCGCTGCAAAACGGCGATGAAGTGAGATTTCAGCATGAAAATCATGTACTCCAGGTATTTCTGTCCCCCCCACTTCAACTGGCGGAAGAACGTGAATTAATTGTATCCTATTCCGGAGTTCCTGATGCGGATGCTTTTATGCTCGATCGGTTGCCTGACCAGGATTTTCTCGTTAGCATGCGGGATGGGCCCTTTCTGAAAAAACCATTATCCTCATGGATAGGTGACGAATATGTTGTACTTCCGGCGGAAGTAGGCTGGTATCCAATACCTGGTGTTGCCAGTGGATTTGGTCATTCACAAACACGCCCAAAAAATTTTGCCACAGCGCATATGAAAATTCATGGTCCAGCGAATTTACATTACATAACACAAGGGCAGGGCGTCGTAACAGATTCGCTAAAACCCGTAATGGAATTTCGTGTGGAAAAACCAGTGCCCGGATTTTCTCTCAATGCAGGCCCATATACGAAAATATCCCACCAATTCCGGCAAGCGCAATTGGAACTGTACTTTCATCCACAGCACCTGCCCGACATCAAAGAATTTGCAGACGTTGCAGATACCTGCTTCGAGGCTATAGAAACGCTTTTTGATGAATTCGAAAACATCACAGGAATTAAGTATCCTTATCCACGACTGGCATTTGTCGAAAGACCGACCCAAATGCAGGTTTATCTTACTACTTCGGGCATACAAAACACCTTTTTGCAGCCCGGAGTGATCATGGTTAACGAAACCGAGATCACACGACGCGATATTAAAAAAGAAATCGAAAACCGAACGAAGCGGGCCAAACATCGGGGACGGGATGACAGTCCCAATAAAATTAAAAGAGATGTTTTCATCGATTTTATGCTGGAATTTCTTCTCCCTTCGGAGGCCTGGGGCAATGATGGAACGCTGAATTCACCTTTGAAAAATTATCTGCATTTTCAGGTAGATATCCAGGATCCGGTTCTTGCCAGGGCACTTGAGGTACAATATTATGAATTGTGCGAAAAAAGAATTTATGATACTTTTTTTCCACGCCGGGAGAAAAGACGATTTAGTAGCTTTGATGAATTGCGAAAACTCACATCCGGATGGACACTACGCCGACGTTACAATGTTGAACTTGATTCGCTCATCCAGACATTGGAAAATCAGCCATTATCGCAACTGTTGCCTTCCGGAAAAGGAGGAATTTATCGGGCTACCATAGATTTTAAGAGTCCGCAAATTCTGGAAATGTTGCGGCAACGCGTTGGTGAAGAACAATGGACGAAGGGCATACAAGAACTTGTAAATGAGTACCGCTGCAAACCCGTCAACCGTGAACTACTTTTACAGATGGTGCAAAACAAGGAAGAGCCGGTTGAATCCGATTATTTTATTACCTGGTTTGATAAACTGACATATCCCGGATATAAAATCATTTCAGCGACAGCACAAAAATTAAAACCACGCGGTTCGAAATCATTGAAAATGGCTTACCAGGTTCGTGTGAAAGTACGTAATGGCGAAGAAGGAGCAGGATTTGTGCGCCTGGTTTGTGGTATAAAAGGTGATGATTACTGGAAGCGGCTTTATTTAAAAAGCTTTGAAGAGCAGGAAATACTCTTCCCCGTTGATGGAAAACCGCGTATTGTGCAACTGTTTCCGTTTTACGCACGAAACCGCGGCAATATTGAAAAAGACGTAACCATTCTTGAGGGACTCTTGCGCCAGGAACCGCGGGATACATTTTATGTTGTTCAACGCTCGTTGGACGATTCATTGAATTTTGTTCTCGATGACCAAAGCAACGCGTTTTCTTCGCCTGTGCAGGATGAAGCAAAATATTTCCGTCCGGCACTTAAAGGGAAATCATGGCAGTCGCAGATTAGTGATGTGGCTTTTGGGGATTATTACCTAAGCTGGCATTTTAAACACGCCGGTGCAGGTGATTATCCTGCAAAGTGGCAGACAAAAGTGCCTAAAACAGGCATGTATGCATTGTATTATCGCTTGCCCTATGGCAAAAGATGGTTCCTGCGATCCCGCTTTTTTGTTGACGAAATTTCCTTAAAAATTCATGCCGCGGATGGCGAGCAAAAGATTAAAATACGCCCCTTCGAAACGGGTGATGACTGGCTGCCAATCGGGCAATTTTACTTTGAGAAGGGAAAACAAGCCACGATTGAAGTGATTGATAAAGGCAATGGCCGGCTCATAGCCGATGCGATCCGGTGGGAGTTTGTAAATTAGTGTGGGGTTGATGAATATATCTAAAATCGAGGAGAGAAGAAAAATGAGCCCAATTTGGGGTAAAAGGAGAACATGGATTCAGCTTCTCCTGATAATGCTGTTCATTGTTTTTATTTATAAACCATCTTCCGCACAGACGCCACGCCTCATGACTTTGGAGGATTGTATCTCCATTGCGATGAGCAATAGTATTCGGGTCAAGCAATTGCGGCAATCCCTGGTTCAATCACAAAAAAATTTACAATCGGCGAGAGCGTCGTATAAAAGTAACAGTGAACTCGTTTTTTCCAGCTTGCCCAATTATCAGCGAACGGAACAAAAAATACCTCAACTCACAGGTGGTTACCTGTTCTCACAGCAGGATAACATCACTTTTCAAGGCGATTTATATGTCAACCAACCTATTCCCCTTTTAGACGGTACCTTTTCTCTGGTCGGCAGCATGGAGCGGTTCGATCAAAATTTATCGAATGCCTTTTCCAGCGCGGATGAGGGCACGAGTTACAGCCCGAATTTGACGCTGCAATACCAGCAGCCCTTATTCACATACAATCGATTAAAAACTGGTGTCCGGCGTGCCGAGTTGAATCTCGAAGAATCAGCATCGAGTTACAGTCGCAGTCAATTGGAACTGGTTTATAATATTACAATTGGCTTTTTTAATTTGTTTAAAGCGCAGCGGCAAGTTGAAATTGATTATTCGCAAGTTGAGCAATCACAGAATGCGTACAACATCGGCCGGAAAAAACAACAAGCCGGTCTTCTCGCCGAGATTGATGTTTTACGTTTGGAGATCGACTTGGCAAACGCACAAAATACACTCTCCTCAAGTGAAGCGCTCCTTGAGCAAAATCAGGATAATTTTAAAAATCTCATTGGACTTGCAATTAATGACAGTTTGAAAGTGACCGCCGGCCTCGACTATCAGCCTGTCGATTTATCTGTGGAAGCTGCGGTAGAGAAATCCTTACAATATCGTACGGAATTGCGATCGGACGAAATATCCATCGAATTGGGAGAATTGAGTGTTGTTGAAACGGAGGCTCAGCGGGAAATTAAAGGACAACTGTACGCTCGTTATGGATTGCTCAACCGAGCAAATGAAATAAGTAACGCATTCCGTGATTTTAATGATGATCGTTCCATTGTCGTTTCCCTTGAAGTGCCGCTTTGGGATTGGAAAAGAAATGCTTACTCAGTGCAGGCACAGGAAGCCTCTTTGCAAAGCAGAAAACTTGCACAAACAGACCGCTTCAATACCATTCAAATAGAAGTGCGTACTGCTGTGCGCAATTTAAAATCAGCGGATAAACGCGTACAGATTACCAAACGAAGTGAAGACCTGGCTCAGAAAAATTACCATATTTCGTTATTAAAGTTTGAAAATGGTGATCTCTCCAGCCAGGAACTCGCTCTTGAACAAAACCGTTTGACAACGGCACGAACAAATTACCTCAATGCCGTCATCGATTACAAACAGGCGCTCGCAGATCTTCGCCGTAAAACCTTGTGGGATTTTGAAAAAAATCAACGTGTACAAGTAGAAGTCCCTTCCGATTTCTAAGACCTCAGGGAGAAATTATGATTAAATCTAAATCCTTGTTATTTATACTTGCTTTATGTGTTTCCATTATTCTTGTCTCTTGTGATCAAAGGGATGATCGTTCCGCGGCGGATTTAACCATACCGGTCAGCGTAATTAAAGTGAAGAGGCAGCAAATTGCCAGTAGCATCTCCGCAACGGGTACCCTGAAGGCGCAGTATGAGCAAAATCTCCTTACGGAGGTTGAGGGACTTTTAAATATACCAGCCTCCGCATTAAAGAAATATGAAGATGCCCAGCCTGTAAAAGCCGGTGAATTGATCGCGACCTTGAAGAATCCTGAATATGAACTCATAACGCGGGTCGAATCAAAAAAAATGGCGATGGACGATGCGGAACACGAAGTAGCAAAGCAGCAGGCGCTCTTCCAGGAGGGCGGTGTCACAGAAAAGGAATTGAATCTTGCAAAACGAACCGCCCTGGATGCTCGTTTAAATTATGAAACGGCTGTTCTCAATAACCAAAAATTACAGCTACGCGCTCCGGAAGATGGATACATCGCAGGATTGCAATCCAATTACATGAATACCATTGTGAAAATGGGTTTTAAGGTGTGCTCCATTGCAGATTACAGTTCATGTGTCGTCGATGTCAATTTGCCGAATTCCGACCTTGGTCGCATAGCTGTGGGAGCACGGGTTGAAATCACAAACTATGCCCTGGAAGATGAAACCTTCGATGGGCATGTTATCGCTATTGACCCAACAGTAAATCCGCAGACGCGCACTTTTTCGGTGCGAATCACCGTGGAAAATGAAAAGTTGCAGTTGCGACCAGGTATGTTCATCAAAGCGGACATCATAATTGAAGAAAAGGAAGATGCTGTGGTTATTCCAAAATCTGCGATGAGTACCCATGGTAATCAAAAACACGTATTTGTGGTCAATGGTGTTGAAGCAGGCGAACTGGATATTGCAACAGGAATCGAGACAAGAGACTTGATTGAGGTGACAGATGGTTTGTCCGAAGGAGAACGCCTGATTGTAAAAGGGCATGAGACATTGCGAGATAAATCAAAGGTGAGGGTGATCGAGTAAATGGTGAACATTCCAAAATTTTCGGTCAAATATCCAGTAACTGTCGCGATGCTCATGCTGGGTATTTGTTTGCTGGGAATCATCTCTTTGAATCGCCTGGGAACGGATTTGCTACCGAGTATCTACAATCCACGTATTGTCGTAGAATTGCGCAGTGGAGAAAAGTCGCCTTTGGAGATGGAAGACAAGTTTGGCCGACAAATCGAAGGTGAGCTTGGGACAATCAGCCGCGTTGTTGATGTGCAAACGACATGCAGCCTCGGTCGACTCGTGGCAACGATTACTTTTAATTGGGGCACAGATATGGATTTTGCGCTCCTCGATGTGCAAAAAAAGGTGACCCGCTTTGAATCTGAGCCAGAAGTCGACAACGTTACTATTGCACGTTATGACCCGCAGCAGGAGCCGATTGCCATATACGCGGTTCAATCCCATGGCGCCCACGACCTCGATGAATTGCGCCGCATCGCAGAAAACGTTATCCAGCGAAATCTGGAGCGTTTGGACGGCGTTGCCCGTGTTCAAACTTTCGGTGGCGTAAAAGGGGAGATTCGCATCACCCTCGATGAGTATAAATTAAAAGCTTTTGGACTGCAATCCACAACGATAGTCAACAAATTGAAAGAAGCAAATGCGAATGCTTCCGGTGGAAAACTTGAGCAGGACGGAACATCTTACCTTATCAAAGGAATAGGTGAATTTTCCTCAATCGAAGAAGTTGGATCCGCGGTTGTTGGTTATAAAACGGCAAACGAGGATTCAGTGGGGACTCTACAGCAAGGTTCGCAATTTTCCGCAGATAAGATTCCAATCTTTCTCTCCTACGTGGCAGATATTGAATATGCCCCGGAAGAACGAACCGATCTCGTCCGATTGAATGGTGGTGAGGCGATCGGTTTGTATATATACAAAGAAGCTCAGGACAATACTGTTCTGGTAATGCAAACCGTCTCTGAAACCATTGCTGCCATGCAGGAGGAGATGCCAGGAATACACTTTACGTTGATCAACAGTCAGGCGCGTTTTATCAATGGCGCTATCGGTGAAGTGAAAACGACTGCAATTATCGGTGTGATTCTGGCCATATTAATACTTTATGCTTTTCTACGACATTTTGGGGTAACCATCATAGTCAGTATTGCAATTCCGCTTTCTATTCTTGCCACCTTCACGCTGATGTATTTTCAACATCTGACCTTAAATGTCATGACGCTCGGTGGTCTCGCGCTCGGTGCCGGTATGCTGGTTGATAATGCCATCGTTGTGATTGAAAATATTTTCCGCAGGGTTGCAAAAGGTGAAGGTGCAGAAGACGCTGCCATCCGTGGGACAAGCGAAGTGGGTGTGGCTATAGTAGCCAGTACCTTGACAACAATCATAGTTTTCCTCCCCATTGTTTATGTTGAGGGTGTTGCTGCGGAATTGTTCCGTGAACAGGCCTGGGTCGTTGCCTTTTCATTGCTTTCCTCATTGCTTGTCGCATTTTTGGTTATTCCGGTTTTGGCAGCACGATTGTTTAGAAAACGTGAAATTGCCGCGTTAACTGCTCAAGAACTGCGTTTTCCATTTTACGAACGGTTGCTGGAGAAGGCGTTGCAGAATCGCGGTAAAGTCGTCATTTTTGCATTGTTTCTCCTTGCTTCGGCCGCTTTGCTTTTTCCTGTAATCGACACAGAATTTATACCGCACAGTCAGGAAAGTCAGATCCAAATTGATCTCGACCTCAGTCCGGGCACTCCCCTCGAGTACACATCCAGAGTATTAGCGGCTGCTGAAAGCCGGATTCATGCCGTCCTTGGCGACAGTCTTGAGGATATTTTTTCAACGGTGAATGTGCGAACCGTACAAAATCTGGTAACCGATGCAAATGAATCGGGAGAACATCGCGCATCGATTTTACTGAATATGAACAAAGAGGACAAGTTTATTGAGCCCGCTGCATTAATTCAGCAATTACGCCCGGCGCTGCAAGTGCCCGGTGCAAACACGAATTTTCGCATTCGGGAGAGTGGCTTTCAAGGTGTTCTTGGCTCCAATTCAGCACCTGTTTTTATTCAGATTCGTGGTCAGGAACTGGAGGACTTGCGTGCTATTAGCGATCGGTTGGTCCATGCGCTCAACGGCCTTGATCTACTGCAAAATATTGAATCCGGTTTTCAACTGGGACGCCCGGAAATTCGGCTTAAGGTCGACCGTGTTTTAGCAGCCAGTTTCAATCTGGATGTGCAACAGGTGACCTCTGTTGTTCGCAATCGTTTGGCGGGAGAAATAGCAACAACGTTTTACACACAGGGCGAAGAACGGGACATTCGCGTACTGTACTCAAAATCGAATCTTGACGAATTGAAAAACTTGACCATAAATTCCCCGGATGGTTCGATTCTGCGACTTAAAGATATTACCAGATTTGAAATCGGCGAAGGACCAAAGGAAATCAAACGCAGTAATCAATCACGAGTGGCTTACGTTTCAGCTCAATTGCAGAAAAGCGTCTCTTTGGGGGATGCGGTAAAAAAAGTTGAAGGTGTGCTGCAAAAGATCGACTTAAAACCTGGCTTTGAAGTTCGTTTTGCTGGCGAAGAGGCAGCCCGGCAGGAGTCTTTTCAACAATTGCAATTTGCTTTATGGCTTTCGGTAATTCTGGTTTATATGACCCTGGCTTCTCTGTTTGAAAGTTTTCTCCATCCTTTTACCATTTTGCTCACGCTCCCACTAGCGGGCGTCGGGGTTGTTTACGCTTTTCTTCTGCTTGGAGAACCACTGAGCGTCATGGCGTATATCGGTATTATCATGCTCGCGGGTATCGCAGCCAATGATTCGATTGTTTTGGTTGATTATGTAAATCGCTTGCGAATTACCGGCATGTCCCGTCAACAAGCATTATTGCAGGCTGGTCGCGACCGCCTGCGACCAATACTCATGACCAGTGCAACGACTATTTTAGCCTTGCTGCCCTTAACAATTGGCCTGGGTGAGGGAGCGCGATTGCGGGCACCGATGGCGATTGCTGTGATTGGTGGTTTAATCACTTCGACTATTTTGACCCTGGTCGTTATTCCGGTTGTTTATGATTTGATTGATCGGAAAAAGGAGTGAGCATGGTTGAGTATGCAGAGGTCCTTGGCATTTTCACATCGTTATTAGCAACGGTGATCACTTTCCATGATAAAAAACTCCTTAAACAGTTGCGAAAGGCAAAGGCGCTTGATGTATCCACTGCGATTGCGTTTTCCAATCTAAACAAACTGCAGAGCTGGCGATTGCGAAGGTCTGTATCGCGTGGCGATATTATGCAATCAACGGAGGGCAGGTATTTTCTTGACGAAGTAAATTTCAGCATAAATACACGAAGACGGCGAAGACGGGCTTTAACGTTTGCATTGATCGCCGTTGCACTTGTACTTGTCCTCTTCTTTGGTTTGAAATAAGCTATGGGTAAAAATTCGATAACAGGAAATTTCCCAGAAATACGCCGTCGCGACCGTGCACTCGACCGGGAGAGTGCATTGAATTTACTGCGTCAGGGACAGATCGGTGTGTTGTCCACAGTCGATGACAAGAACCAGCCCTATGGGGTACCGGTGAATTACGCTGTTCTCCATGACACAATATATATCCATTGTGCGAAGAGCGGCCACAAGTTGGATAATATTCGCAAAAACCATAAAGTTTCTTTCTGCGTCGTTGGGTCACATGAACTCAAGCCGGAGCAATTTTCAACAAATTATGAAAGCGTTATCGTCTTTGGCTCTGCAGAAATTATCGAGAGTGAAGCGAAGAGAATCCCCTTAAAAACACTTATCGATCAGCTTATACCACAGATGGCCCCCTTCGGCGATGATTATATCGATAAACATTTTAAACGTACAGCAATTATCAAAATAGCGATTGAACATATTTCCGGAAAACGCAGAGATGAAAAATAAAATCCAGTTCAAAAAGAGGGAAAAGGGAGCATGTTAGGTGGTAAAAAAGAAGCAGGAGCCTCAAAATTTTCTATTGGTCGTTTTATTGTGGAAATTTTGTTGATCATGGCGAGTGTGTTTGCTGCCTTGGCCGTGGACCAATACCGGGAAAACTATCGAAATGAAAAGAAAGCGGAAACGGCGTTGCAGTACATAAAAGGGGATATAACAGGCAATTTGGAACAAATAGAAAATGTTGTTGCCTACCATGACACCATCGCAAAAAACTTTTATCAGATAGCGAATAAAATGATGGGTTCTGGAACAATACCGGATTATACAGACTTCAGGCAAGCCGCTCCGAAAGGATTTATTACGCCACTGCTTGAAAACACCGGCTGGCAAATGGCGAAAGAGACGAATGCCTTAAATTATCTCGATTATGATTTCGTTATCTCGTTGTCACGTTTATATAGTCTGCAGAATTTTTATCAAAGTAAGCTTGATCAGGTTGGAAACAATCTTTATGTCGCGAGTAATATTAGCGATTTATCAGGATTTACACTGGCGAGCCTCACCTTACTCCAGGATATGGTCATTCAAGAAAAGAAACTGATAAAACACTATAAAAACATCCTGCAAAAATTAGAAGAATACCAAAACTAGAAAATGATTTCCTTTTCCACAAAAAGACCCGTTACCGTCGCGATGATTGCCAGCGCTCTGTGTCTGCTTGGCTTTATTTCCTGGAGCAAACTGCCTGTGCAGCTGCTGCCGGAGCTTATAATGCCGGAAGTTTATATAGGTGCGGGACTGCAGGGTGCATCGCCACTGCAAATTGAGCGTGACATCGTCATTCCCATCGAAGGAGAAATAAGTCAGCTTGAAAATGTGCATGATATAAACAGCAATGCAGGGACAGGTTTCGCTACAATTCGCATCAGCTTCGATCATGGCACGGATATGAAGTTTACGTTGCTCAAACTGCAGCAACGCATCAATACCGTGCAAAAACAATTACCTGTCGGTTCTTTTGTTCGTATCAATCATTTTGACACAGCCGATCTTTCCTCCTATTTGATGCAGCTCAATATTCGTGGTGAAGGCTCACTGGAAGCATTGCGGGAAATGGCAGAACGACGTGTCAGTCCGAGACTGGAACAGGTGGACGGTATCGTTAATGTACGTGTTGGTGGCGGACGGCGGCAAAATGTGGGAATTGTCGTTGATAAAGATAAGTGCGAAGCGCTAAACGTTTCCATCATTGAAGTCCAGCAAAAAATTAATGCCTTTCACCAACCACCGCAACGGGCGGGTCGTATTGTCGACATGGGGAAAATGTGGGACGTCATCGTTGATGGGCGTGTGGATAACCTCCTGGATTTACAAAATCTGATAATTCGATCCCAGGGTCCAGTCCTTTTGCGCGATGTCGCATTTGTGGGGTTTGCCCAGGAAGAGCAAAACAGCATCTACCGTGTTAACGGTAAATCGAGCGTAGGTATCATGGTGCAAAAAGACAACACGAGTAATATGCTTGCTGTTGCCAACGAGGTTCTGGATCAGGTGGAAGAGTTAAACTCTGAACTAAAAGAATTGGGCTATGAACTGGTCGTCGGATTCAGCCAGGCAGAAATGATCCAGAAAGCCATTGATCAGGTAGAAAAATTAGCACTTACAGGCGCTCTTCTCGCTTTACTGGTACTTTTTCTGTTTTTGCGAAATCTGCGTTTTGTGCTCATTCTAATGGTGGCCATACCAATCTCCCTTCTTGTTACATTCAACCTCATGTATGCCTGGACTCTCTCGGTAAATATACTTTCCCTCTGTGGATTAGCGCTCGCTATCGGCATGCTCGTGGATAACGGCATAGTCGTGATGGAGAATATTTTCACCCATTTTCAGAAAGGAAAGAATCCACGCCAGGCAGCTTTTGAGGGGACAACCGAGATGGCGCGTTCTGTGTTTGCTGCCACGGGAACAACTATTCTTGTTTTTTTGCCAGTTTTGTTTGTCGAAAGCGATGCCCAGCTTTTTGTGCGTGAATTGGCATTATCCATTATTTTTCCTCTCTCTGTTTCGCTTGTAGTGGCCCTTTCCATAATTCCACTCCTTGCAGGAATTTCTTTGCATATCGCACCGGATATTCAAATGCGTCATAGTCGGGCTGCGGAGATTTACCGTATTTTTCTCAAATCGGTTTTGCGTCACCGAATTCGTACTGTCAGCGCAGTTGTCGTGCTTTTTCTACTAAGCTTGTTTATTGGTGTAACGTTTATCATGAGCCGGAGTGAGGCGCCTCCTCCGGAGCGGATCGAGACTTTTATTACCATGCCGCATGGGTCAACGCTCGCGAGAACAAATGATGTTGTTGAAAATATTGAAAAGAACCTTGCGGAGTTAAAGGACATTGAAGAATACCGCTCCAATATTCAGGAAGAAGAAGCGTCGATAACGATAGAATTTAAACCGGCCGATGAGCGGGAAAAAGAACTAAACCCGGCGAAAATCAAGGAAAAAATAAGAACCTGGAACCGTCTTTATCGCGACACGGAACTGAGTTTTGAAAACAGCGCAAATTCCGGGCGCGGAGGCGGTGGTGGTTTTACGGGTGGATTAATCGAATCAAGTGGTAGCAGCCTTGTATTGCGTGGAAATGATCTGCAACAATTGCAAGGCTTGAGCCGCCAGCTCGAACGTACGCTCAAAGATTTTCAGGATATTGAAGAAAATTCTGTGCGCTCGACATGGCGTGGTGGGACACCAGAGCTGCAAATACGCGGTGATCGTCTGCGCATGGCTTTGTGGGGATTAAGCATGCGTGAGGTTATGCAAGCACTGTGGACAACGCGTAAATCAGGTGCAAATGCACAGACGCCGTTCGTTGGTGAGCAGGGGGATGTGAATATTAATGTGCGTTATGAAGGTGTCGATAGCGTCCAGGTTGAAGATATCCGTGAATTAAAAATCAAAAATCAGTCCGGGGCGCTGGTTCCTCTGCGCGAAGTTGCGACTATTCGCACAGACGAAGGTGAAGGCAGTATTACGCGCCATAACCAGGAACGCGAAATTGAAATTTCCTATGGCTTTCGTAAAATTGCCGAGGAATCAAAATCTCGACTCGAACAAGCAGAAAATCAGGTTGACCGTATTGTGCAGGACATGCGTTTGCCTCGTGGATTTACGCTGGAAAAGAAAAAAACAGATGAATCGCAAAAGCCGTATTATTGGATGCTGGGCATTGGAACACTGTTGATTTTCATGTTTTTGGCCGCTCAATTTGAATCCTTTTTTAGTCCATTTGTCATACTGGGAACAATCCCCACAGCGATCATAGGCGCTCTTTTTACATTGTCCATTACCGGAACATCCCTCTCAATCGGCAGTGGTGCTCCCATGGCACTGCTCGGTTTAATCGTTTTACTCGGCATTGTTGTGAATAATGGTATTATTTTGCTGGACCGAATCGCTGTATTGCGTAGTCAGGACAATTATTCCTGGCAACGCGCTGTCATGATTGCCGGACAAAGCAGGGTGCGGCCGATTTTAATGACCTCGGTCACAACGGTATTGGGCGTTTTTCCTCTGGCATTAAAACAGGGGATGGAATTGGAAATGTGGCCGCCGTTCGCCATAACGGTTATTGGTGGATTGACTTTTTCTGCGCTTTCGACGCTGTTTTTTATTCCCGTCTTATACGTTGGGTTGGAACAAACACGTAGCTGGCTGCAAAAAATTGGCTTGCCTCTTGTGTTGTTGGCAAGCGTTTCGACCTATGGAATATTGTATTGGTATTATGATCGTTATGATAGTGTGTTGCTCACTTCCGTTTTGGTCTTACCCGTGTGGTTTGCATTGTTGGCTTTGATTTATGGCATTCAAACAGCACTGCAAATCCGAAAAGAAAAGGCTCGTCTTGCTACGGTAAATCTCGTCATTCAGATTTCGAATTTAACAAAAATTTACGGTGCTCCGGGCCGGTTATCCCGCGAGTGGCAGAAAAACCGGCGTCGTAATGAAGCAGATACGGTGGAGGAGAACGAAATCAGTTTGCCATGGTCAAGCCAGGCATTACAGAACAGCTCAATTTGGGTGGCAGCAACAGGGATTCTACTCCTGTATTTGCATGCCTTTTTCACCAGTGGGTTCTGGTTGGGCATTTTATGTGTTTTTACGCTGATATATTTGTTTTCAGCACGTCCCTATTGGTATAAATGGCGTTTTGAACTCGGTCGTCCACCCTGGCCGTCGAGGGTTAAGTTTATTGCGGGGCGCGATTACCTACCCCAAAATGAACGAACACCATATACCTATGAGAATTACAAAGCCCGTGGAGGAGTAATACTCGTTGTACTGTTTCTGGCCTGTTTTTATCTACGCACGGAGAATGCTGTGATGACGTTAATTTTATTCATCATTACCTTGTTGGTTTGGCGTGCACAGAAAATTTCCCAGAAAATTCAGGATGGCCGGATAAATCCGGAATTGCCCGTTGGCAAATTGCGTCGCACAAAACGAGTGATTTATAGCATAATTAAAAAAATTCCTATTATTCGCCCTCCACAACCACAGGTGCATGCTTTGCGCAGCGTGAATCTGGAAATTAAAAAAGGTATGTTTGGTTTGTTGGGACCAAATGGTGCGGGCAAGACAACACTAATGCGTATTTTAGTAGGTGTACTGGAGCAAAATCGCGGCAGCATTAAAATCAATGGTCTCGATCTTGATGAACACCGTGAAACGTTCCATGGATCAATCGGATATCTGCCGCAGGAATTTGGGCTGTATGAAAACATGACGCCATTGGAATATCTCAACTATTTTGCCATCACCAATGGAATCTATGAAAAGCAGGATCGGGAACACCGCATTGAAAATATTTTGCGCAGTGTTGGATTGTGGGAGCGTCGAGACGATAAAGTAAAGACATTTTCCGGTGGAATGAAGCAACGAGTTGGAATCGCCCAAACATTATTGCATCTGCCACACATCATCGTCGTCGATGAACCGACTGCGGGGCTTGATCCCCGTGAGCGCATCCGTTTTCGTAATTTGCTTTCCGAGCTGGCAAAGGAACGAATAGTTGTTTTTAGTACACACATTATCGAGGATATTTCCAGCACATGCAAAGATTTGGCTGTGCTGAATAACGGTCGGGTTATTTTTAATGGATCTCCGGATGAGCTGCAACAGCGAGCCAGCGGCCTGGTCTATGAAGCCGACATTTCCGAAGAATTGTTTGCACAGGTGCAGCAGCGCTTGAAGATTATCCAGCACAGTAAAACGAATGAGGGCATCCATCTGCGGTTTATTTCGGAAGAAACGCCACCTGTAGAAATCAATGCTAATGAGGTGGAACCGAACCTGGAAGATGCCTATCTCTACTTGTTGCAGAAAAAGAAAAGATGAAAATTGCACGAAAAGAGCAGAATTTATGCGATGGACCCAGGTAAAATAAAGGCTGTTAATTTTCAACTTGAAACTATTAAATGAAGCAAAATATCGATGAATCAACTTGATGTTCGCCAATTACTCGCCCAAATCAATAAAACGACGCCATCATTTTTTTTGTTGAATTGGCGACAAAAGATGGCAATTGTTTTTGAAACCTTCCGTCTCAACACGCGATTGATTTTTTCCAACCGTTTCATCTGGTTTCTTCTTGGTTTGCTGGCGTGGTGTATTTTTCAATATGTCATCAACTACCAGCGTGAGATTTATCAACGTATGAGCGCGGATTATATTTTCTTCGTGGTTATGCAACTGCCATTGTCCGCTTTTGCGGTTTTTCTTAATATGAGCCTGATCTCCTCGGAAAAAGACAATCGAACATTGGAAATCACCTTTACAACAGCTGGCTCCCGTTATAAAGTCTGGCTCGTGCGTTTCGGCAGCCTGTGTGTACTCTTTTTCCTTTTATCCCTTACCTTGAGTTATATCGGATATTATTTCTTTGTTGACTTGCCTGTTTGGGCTATGGCTTTTCATGCTTATGTTCCTACCTTTTTCATTTCCGGGATGGTTTTCTATTTTGCTGTGAAACTGAGGAGCGGTTTAGCAGCAGGCATGGTTTCGGGGATTCTCCTCTTTTTCATGTTTATATTTAATGAACCGTTGCGCAGCACGCGTTATGCCCTCTATTTCAATCCTTTTACCGTACCACACAATGTCGATTCTTCGGTTTGGTATGATTGGACCTGGCAGAATCGTATCGGATTGATTGTACTTGGTGGCCTTTTCATTTTTGCTGCATTACGTGGGATGGGAAACCGCGAGAAGCTGTTGCGCTAAAATCATGGAAAGATTCGTCCGTGTAGTTGTTCCTTTCGCATGCCTCACCATTCAATTAGTCCTCATCCTCCTCTAGAAAATCCTTAACGGTTGCAAACTCCGGATAAGGAGTATCACCTTTTGTCGCGAACCAGAGGATACGGTTAAAGTCCTGATCTTCACCAGAATCGATTCCGTCGAATTGCGGTTCGAGACTTAATTTCGCATAATGCAGTTCCAGTCCCTCTAATGTGCCCAACGCTGGATTCATTTCATCCAGTGGAATCTGGTTCGGCACGGCCATCCAGGGTGAAAAATCTGGCGAATCGTTAAAACAGTCCACCATGGGTTCCGCGATCGCATCCTGAATATTCATCGGTGGTAATCCCAGAATCTGTTCGATCGTGCGTACCATTGCAGGCTGATTGTATGCCGTGTGAATTGTCCCAGTATTTTTTGAGTATGGACTGATAACCATCGCTAGCGTGCGATAAGCTGAAATATGATCCCATCCAGCCTGCGAATCATCCTCAACAACAAAAATCACCGTATTTTTCCAAAACCGGCTTTTTGATATGGCTTCAACAATGCGGCCAAGGGCCAAATCGTTATCTGCAACCATGGCACGCGGTGTGGGGAAATTGGGTCTTGTGCCAGCTGTGTGATCATTCGGGAGCGCCATCACCATAAGCTGCGGTAAGGAATCGCCATTCATCGCCTCATATTTCTTTAATTCATCGATAAAAACATCCGCGCGAAGAACATCGGGAATTTTGTGTCCGTCGTACCCGGGAAATGTTGGTGATAAAAGCTGCTCGACGGTACGAATTGTGGTTTTATTTGTAAAATCGAATTTTTCACCACGAAGAAAACCGGAATAGATATCGAGCCAGGTCAATGATTTGTCAAAAATCGGTGTTGCAGCTTCACCATATATTGTCACATTTACACCATGTTTGCGTGCATTATCCCATAGAAAACCTGTTGGAGCATAGGCCATGGCATCGTCAAGCACATGGGGATAACTGCGGAACCAGGCCCGGACATTTTTTTCGATATAATCTGTAACAATGGCGGAGTTGGTCCAGTTGTGCCCTTCAGCGGAACATTTACCAGAAGCGAAAAAATTATCCATGAGGCCGAATCGTTTCACCAATTCATGCTGATTCGGAGTCACTTCCTTGCCAAATGTACACAAGCTGCTATCGCCATTTCCTTCTTTGACATCGCCCAAAACCTGATCATAGGTTCGGTTCTCTTTGATAATGTATAACACATGTTTAAAAACCGATGGCTCCCCAATTCGCTCCGGCACCGGTCGTGGTGGAGTGTTTTTCCGTGCCGGAAGTTTCAGCGTTTGCAAGCGGTCCAGTTGATTTGCAGCAATTACTGTCTCAGTGTATTCCTCCAGCATTTTTTCTCCGGGCACTTCGATCACAGAAATTGAGGCCAGCTGGCGATGCGTATTATAAACCGGCGCGTGATTTTCAATAAAGGCAAATGGCCGGGTTGGTCCCATGGATTCCAGGTTGGTGACATACAAACGCTTATTATCCAGGATGCTGATCGAGGACGGATAAGCAGCTGTGGGAATAAATCCAGTAATTTTGCTCTGCATGGTCTCACCGAGGCCACCCGCTTTTTTTCCGAGTTTAACTACCGCCAAAGCATTATCCATTCCATTAGCAACATACAGCGTTTTGCCGTCGGAGGTAATCGCCAAACCATTTGGTGAGTCACCGAAATACCCATTCATCGTGCTGCCGAGGCGTACGGGAATGGTTTCCGAAATTGCATCCAATTTCGTGTCGATAGCTGTTACTACATCACTATTGGAATTGGTCAGATAAACATAGTTTTCATCGGGGTTTGAAATTATGGCATTTGGATGCAGGCCTGTCACAATTTCCCTCAAATGCTTTCCACTCACAGTATCAAAAATGCTTACACTCCCATCGTTACACGCACCAGTCGTAGAATCGATGCGGGCTTGTCCCCAGGGCACGCCTGCAACATGGCGGTCGCTTTGCTGAGGAATTCGACCAGCCCAATTGGTAACGTAAACTTTGTTGTGCGCTATCGTCAATCCGTACGGGGCGACACCGGTTGAAGCACTCCAAATCGTTTCACCACTTATAATGTCCTGTTTCACTACCCGATTGTTTCCATTAAGGACGACATAGAGATATCCACGCCCGGATTCCTCACGTATGATGATTTCATTGGGGATGGCTATTTTCGCGGGTTTCAGTGGAGTGTATCCAAAAAATTTTGTGAGATTTGCTTGTGTCCCGTCCCAGGCAAGTTGTACAACAAAAGATTTGTTCGATTTTAAGGACGCACTGAAGAACACATAATCGATAGCCTGAGTGTAGTACCAGGTTATCCCGGAAAAAGTCGTCATTGATTTTTTTAATTCATCTTTCGAATCCAGGAGAAAGACATGCGCTATTTCGTCTGTGGTTGTGTTTATAAAAACGATGCTGTATCTCTCCAACACTGCAAGCCATTTTTTATCGGGGGATAAAGCTGCGTGCAAAGCGTGGTATTCTCTTGTGGAATCTCCCATGACAATCATCTTTCCCGCTGGTTGAAGCCAACGGTCGTAGGGCAACGAAATAGTCTTTTCAACTTTATGAGGATTCTGTTTTTGTGGTGAGGTGGCCTTATTCCAGCACGAACTCAGGATGAGTAAGGAAAACGAGAAACCAAGCAGATAGCTAATCCTTGTTTTCCATTTTTCTCTTTTTATAGTAATTTTACGATGATTCATTTATTTATTCCTTTCCATGGGAAATTTTTAACTCGTGTGCATAAATATTGTTTCAAAGAAATCACCTGTAATTCTGCGCCAGCAAAAGTTCATATTCGAGTAATAAATTGGTGTGAATAATTTTAGAATATAGGATGAAGTTCTCTGCGCCGAGGGGAATACACATTATGCGCAACGGTACGCATGTATTCGATTTTCAACAGCAAGTGAACAGATGCGCTCGCTATCACCATCTTTGTCCAGTGTTCATATTCCACGAACGCCACCTTTCCTCTAAAATTGCTTCAATCAATGCACGATCAGCTTTGTAAGGAATTTGGGCTGGAGGTGGAATGGATAATTTGTATTTTTCAGCAAAAGGTGTCGCTTCGATGAGCCGGTTATGGGCGAAGAACATGAGATATTCCAGATTGACTACATCAGCGATGTTGTAAGCAAGCAGGCTATTCAATGCCCTTCTGTTGCCGGTTTTTTGGAATTCCTGCCACAGGGTTACAGCCAGAGAACCATCCACCTCCCCGAGGCTTTGATCACGTCGGTCAATACCAAGTTCCATTTCAATTTTTTTCAATCCGCCGGAATATCCAAGTTGACGCAGCACATGCATTAAATCGATGTGCGCATGATGCAAACGTGTGTGAAAGTAGCGCTCTATAAAAGGTACATCAAAAGTACGGCCATTAAATGAGACCAGGAGATCGTATTCCAAAATGTCGTCCTCGAATTGATCAAGATTTTCACCATTGATGTAAGTATGAACATCCGTACCATTATAGACAGATATCGTGGAAATTTCGCAACTGTCCATGCTCATCCCTGTTGTTTCGATATCAAGGTACGCTATTGAGTGGCGCAATGAGTGAAATAAACGCCAACTTTGCTTTGAGGGAAGAAGTGAGCTTAATTCAGGCCAGTTTTGTGTGTCAAAGAGTGCAATAGATTGCTGAAGCATTGGAACTGCTTCGGCGTGTTTTGAGGGGGACAGAGGAGGTTTGGGGCAATCAAGATACGCCTGCCAATCGGTTATGCCGCCAGACCAGAGTTTTTGTTCCTGTTTCTCGCCGATACCGGGAATATGGGTGAAGGTGTGAATGAGCATAACGTGTGCAACAATTTTTTCTTCAAAGATACCTTTTGACGGAATCCATTTTAGTAAATCTTAAGAGACTGTTGAAAAAGGGATAAACCGGACGTTGAGCTTGTCGAAACGCCTGAATTTGTATATTTTTCGAGAGTCGCTTAAGGGTATTGACTCCAGCGAAAAAAGTTTGATGACCGCTTCAAACTTTTTTTATAAGTAGGAAATATATGAATTTGGTAAAAATAAAAAAGGTTATAAACCTGATTTATTCATAAACCACAAGATTGGGGCTGAGTCCAAACACGTAACGTGACATTCATACCGCTAATTTTTGAGCTTAAACTTACGAAATAAATGTCGAGTTACGGCCATTAAATCATGTTTTAACACAGCCCCATCGTACACTTTAATAGTATGAAAAAGCAGGTAAAATGAAACGAGCGCCTCATTTGAGGCGCTCGTTCAAGGAGCTTAGTGTGCGTGTGTCCCGTAGAAAATTTAACTGCAACCGCTCGTTGAGCCGCAGGTTGTGCATTTCAAACAGGTTCCGTTGCGAACCATGGTCAGACTACCGCAGGTACCGCAAACATCACCGGTAAAGCCTTGCAAACGCGCGTTGGCCACATCTTGCGCTGCTTTGTCAAATACTTCAGTTTCGAGTTGCGCAGCGATGCGGCTTTGTGGCTTTTCTGCACTATCGTGGGAATGGCCGTTGGCTTTTTGTGGTGCATTGGCGATGGTGATTGCTTTTTTGGGGCCGGAAACATCGGTTACTTTTTTAGTGGTTTCTTCATCGAGGTGCGAAAGCTCTGTACGGCCGAGGTAGCTTATCGCCAGGTCGCGGAATATATAGTCAATGATAGAGGTACTCATTTTAATGCGCTCATCCCCGACGACCAGACCGTTTGGTTCGAACTTCTGGAAGATAAATGCGTCAGCAAATTCCTCCAGCGGTACGCCATGTTGCAAACCGAGAGAAACGGCGATAGCAAAGCAATTCATCAGACTGCGAAAAGCGGCGCCTTCACGGTGCATATCGACGAAAATTTCCCCAAGTTGGCCATTTTCATATTCGCCGGTACGCAAGTAGACATTGTGCCCACCCACTTTTGCTTTTTGCGTATAACCCCGACGGCGATTTGGCATCAACTGACGTTTGGCGATATAGCGTGTAACCACACGTTCCGTGATGTGAATGACTTTTTCTGGTACAGTTTTCTCGTCAAATTCTGCGATTTCGAGTTCAGAAAAGCTATCATCTGCAATGGAATTGAGAGGCTGACTGAGTTTGGAACCGTCGCGGTAGAGGGCGTTGGCTTTCAAACTTAATTTCCATGATTTCAAATAGGCTTGTTTGAAATCTTCAACCGTTGATTCAAATGGCAGATTTATGGTTTTGGAAATCGCACCGGAAATAAAGGACTGTGCTGCAGCCATCATTAAAATGTGTCCATCTGCGGAAATAGTGCGTGTGCCGCGACGACCGCATTTGTTTGCGGTATCGAATACCGGCAAATGTTCGTCCTTCAGGTGTGGTGCACCTTCCACTGTCATGGTGCCGCAGATGTAGTCGTTGGCTTCAGCGATTTGCTCTTTGGTGAAACCGATTTCTGCGAGCATATTAAAACCGGGTGCATTTAATTTTTCCTGTGGAATTTTCAATTCATCCACACAAAAATCCATTCCGAGAGACCAGGCATTAAACGCAAAAGAGATATCAAAGGCAGACTTTAGTTCCTTTTCGACTTTGAGCAAAGCTTCATCGGTAAAACCCCGGTTTTTCAGTGAAGAAACATTGATATGTGGGCAACCCGTAAGAGAGCCACGGCCTACAGCATATCCGATAATATCATCGATTTGCTTGTGGGAGTAGCCAAGTTTTTTTAATGCCGGCGGAATAGATGCATTGATAATTTTGAAGTAACCACCGCCGGCGAGTTTTTTAAATTTAACGAGAGCAAAATCCGGCTCGATTCCGGTTGTATCGCAATCCATGACCAGCCCAATTGTTCCGGTTGGCGCAAGAGTTGTCACCTGCGCATTGCGATAGCCATATTTTTCACCGAGCTCCAGTGCCTGATCAGCGGCTTTCTTTGCTGCAGCGAGGAGATCATCGGGGCAAAGCTCGGCATCAATCCCCATTGGTTTTATAGTCAATTCTTCGTATTCATTCTCCGGCGCATTGTAAACTGCACGCCGATGATTGCGCATGACACGCAGCATATTTTTTTCGTTGCGCTTATAACCGGAAAATGCACCCAACTCTTTTGCCATTTCTGCAGAAGTTGCATACGCCGTCATGTGCATAATCGCTGTGATGGCTCCTGCTATCGCCTGGGTTTTCGCGCTATCATAAGGCAGTCCCATAACCATGGCCAGCGTTCCGAGGTTTGCATAGCCTAAACCTAACGTGCGGAATTTATAGGATAGCTTCGCAATTTCTTCGCTTGGGAACTGGGCCATTAGTACACTTATTTCTAACACAATTGTCCATAAGCGTGTGGCGAACCGGAAATCATCGATGAGAAACGTGCCTTTTTTGTGGTTATAGAATTTAACCAGATTCAATGATGCCAAATTGCATGCCGTATCATCGAGGAACATGTATTCTGAACATGGATTCGAAGCGCGAATTTCGCCGTCTGCTGGACACGTATGCCACTCGTTTATCGTACTATGGAATTGAATGCCCGGGTCGGCGCACGACCAGGCAGCGTAAGCGATATCGTCCCACAATTCAGAGGCCTTAACGGTTTTAAAAGGTTGAGGTTCTCGACCGTTTTGCTCTGCGTCGCGCTTTTCAACGCGACCATAGAGATGCCAGTCATCCCCGTTTTCGCTCGCTTCCATGAATTCGTGTGTAACACGAATACTGTTATTGGAATTCTGTCCGGCAACCGTTAGATAGGCATCGGAGTTCCAATCGGTGGTGTAGGTTGGAAACTCGACGCTTGTGTAGCCCATCTGTGCCAGTTGCACAATGCGTTCAATATAATTGCGGGGGATGCTCTGTTTCTGTGCTTTATAAATCGCTTTACCCAATGCTTTGTTTTTCGTGCGATCAAAACGGGCGCTGTGCTGATTTTTCGGTGTGCCGTTTACGTGCACCGTGTCTTTAAATTCGATGATATCCACGTCATGGCAGGCTTTGAATATTGCATTGAGCCGTTCCTGAAGAATTTTCGAGCCTGTAACGAGGGCTGCAACTTTCTGCTCCTCCATCACTTTCCAGTTGATATAATCCTGTATCTCCGGGTGATCAATATCCAGACATACCATTTTAGCTGCGCGCCGGGTCGTTCCACCACTTTTAATGGCACCAGCGGCGCGATCGCCTATGCGGAGAAAGCTCATCAAACCTGAAGAGCGCCCTCCACCACTCAAAGGCTCACCTTCGCCACGAATATTGGAAAAATTGGTGCCTGTCCCGGAGCCATATTTAAACAAACGTGCTTCACGCATCCACAAATCCATTATACCACCATCGTTGACGAGATCATCTTTCACTGATTGGATGAAACATGCGTGGGGTTGCGGGTGAGAATAGGCGTCTTCCGAACGTTTCATTTTTCCTGTGACTGGATCGACGTAAAAATGTCCCTGCGACGGACCGTTGATGCCATAAGCCCAATAAAGTCCTGTATTAAACCATTGTGGAGAATTGGGTGCTGCCATTTGGTTGGCAAGCATATAGAGCATTTCGTCATAAAAGGTTTGCGCATCGGCTTCGCTGTCAAAATAATCGTGTTTAAATCCCCAATAGGTCCAGGTTCCGGCAAGGCGATGGAATACCTGACGCGCGTTTGTCTCACTTGAAAAACGCTGTTCTTCGGGAAGTTCAACTAATGCCTTTTCATCGGCAACCGAACGCTGGAGCCATTTGGGGATTTTATTTTCAGGAACGACTTTAGTCCGCGCAGGAACGCCAGCTTTACGAAAATATTTTTGTGCTATGATGTCCGTAGCAACTTGCGACCAGTTTTCTGGCACAGTGACGTCATTCATCTCAAAAATGACCGAACCATCCGGATTCTTTATGACAGATGATCTTTGGGTAAACTTAAGCTCTGATAGCGGATCTTGACCTGGCTTCGTAAAGCGACGGACTATTTTCATGTAGTTCCTCCTGGAAGAGTGCTTGGGGTGATGGTGAAAAAACCGGAATATTTGAATCAGGCGAGGTTAGCGACAGGTGACTACGCTAGTGATTTTTTCTGATTTCTAAGAGCTGACTGAAGTGATATCAAACGGGAAATGATTCATAAACGTACCGGGATACTTACCGTTTGGCTAAGCTCTGAGGTCTGATTCTATCGTCCAGTGCCGGCGGATGAATTATAGATAATTGAAAAAATAAATGCAAGTAGAAAAGCGTATTTTTTTTAAAACAACTATCTATATTTAGTATATCTGATTGGTTTGAGTATCAATATATAGTAGTTGAGCTTAAAAAATTATCTATTACATTTTATGTATTAAATTCAAAAAATGCGCCATCTTAAGTGTTAAATATTTGCTGTAATAAACAAAAAATAACTTTTTTTAACATCAAATAGAAGCGTGAATTTCACTTGTTTGGTTTTCCCAAATCGAATTCAATATTAAGAATGTTTTATTGTAACCCAGGAATAACCCTAAAAATATTTATAATTGTTATTCCATTTTTTAAAGTTGTTCAACTCGAATACAGCGAAATTAGCAATCGGATCAATGCATATATCATTGCTTCAGGGAAATCATTATTAATAAAAATTATTTTTATCCGATAGTGTAGGTGTAAATCAACACAGTACTGCTTGTTCTCTACAAACAAAGACCACTCCTCTAATCATATTTCTCGTTGTTAGTGATTCGTCCGCTAATACCAAACGAACTAACAATGAAAACATGTACTCCGTCACAAATTCCCGGTGCATTAAGATTGTACATAGAAGAATTGCCTAACATAACAATTGGCTTATGATGGGTTGAAATCGTAAGCATGAATAGTGAAATAGACAGCAGCGATCGCTTTGTAATTATTCTATCTGAAACAGGTGTCTTATGGAATTAAAAAGAAACGTTGATGAGAATTTATGTGAAGTAATTACAGATAAAAATATGGGAATTCATAATGCTGAAGAATTCAAAAAATTACTTGATGATGCATTTCAAAATTCAACAAAGATTGAACTGGATTTGAACAGCCTTGAAGATGCGGACATTGCCTTCCTTCAAATAGTGTACTCTGCCAGAAAATCTTCAAAGAGAATGAATAAGGTTTTTGAGGTTAGAGGAGACTATCCAGCTTTTCTCATGAAATTGTGTGAAACGATTGGATTCCCAATGTGAAGGGATTCTTACAAAACATCGGAAAGTGTTGCTTTATTGAAAATTTGGCAAGCGAAGAATAGCAGGAAAAACATGCAACTAAGTCATTAAAATGAATAAACTAACGGAATAGTAAAAAATTATGGACAAGTTCAGCCAAAGCTTTATTACCGAGGCGACGGAATTGCTCGAAAATCTCGAAAATGATTTGATGGAGCTAAAAGATTCTCCAGCGGACAAGGAGCTAATCGATTCTGTTTTTAGAGCCATGCATACTATAAAAGGCTCCGCTGCCATGTTTGGCTTTGAGATAATTGCCGACTTTACTCATGATATCGAAAATATATTTGAACTCGTTCGCAGTGGTGATTTAATTGTTTCGCCGGAACTCATCGATTTAATATTTATTTCCAGAGATCAAATTTCGGATATGCTTACTGAGGCGACTGGGGCAACCAAAGCCGATGCTGATAAAGGCAAAGAGATTATAAAAAATTTACAAAAGTTTTCTAAAAACAAGACAGAAGAAGCACTGGACGAATACGGTTCTCATCCGGAAAAAATGAGTATAGACAGTGCGAATTCCAATCTTGATAAAACGTACCGCATACGATTCAAACCCGATATAAATATTTTCAGAACCGGAACAAATCCCATTTTTCTTATTGAAGAACTGGAATTGATTGGAACAACAAAGATTATTTGCCATACGGATTCCATTCCTGACCTTGCACAATTGGATCCTGAATCTTCCTATGTTTATTGGGATATCATCATCACTACGGATGCTGGAGTGGATGCAATTAAAGATGTATTTATTTTTGTGGAAGACTCGTGCGAATTACTGATCGAAACCATTGATGAAGGCTATTCTTTCGAAAATGACAGTGATTACAAAAAAATTGGAGAAATACTTGTTTCGCATGGGGACATTACGCAGGAGGAATTAAATGAGGCATTATCCAGCCAACAACCAATTGGTCAAATCCTTGTAAATTTAGGTAAAATAAATCCGAGCACAATTGCAGCTGCAGCGACAGAGCAGGAAGAAGTACGAAAAATTCGTTCCGCACGACAACAGCGCGTCGATGTTTCCAGTATTCGGGTCACCTCAGAAAAGCTGGACAGAATGGTTGATCTCGTTGGGGAGTTAGTGGTTGCACAAGCACGTTTGAATCAAATCGCCCATGAAAACCAATCTCCTGATCTCGTAGCGGTGGCTGAAGAAGTGGAAAGATTGTCCGGTGAACTACGTGATAGCACCATGGAAATACGCATGTTGCCTATAGGAACGACCTTTAGTAAATTTAAACGACTTGTTTACGATTTATCAAAAGATCTCGGGAAAGAAGTAAACATCTATACCGAGGGAGGGGAAACAGAACTCGATAAAAATGTCATCGAGAAATTGAATGATCCCCTCATACATATCATTCGAAATTGTATTGATCATGGTATCGAAAAGCCGGAAGTTCGGAAAACTGCTGGTAAACCGCAACAGGGCACGGTACGCATTTCCGCTATTCATTCAGGGTCAAACGTTTTTATTCATATTGAGGATGACGGTGCGGGAATCAATAAGGAGCGAATTCGTCAAAAAGCAATCGAAAAAGGGCTCATTGGCGAGGAGGCCTTATTAAGCGAAAAAGAACTCTTAGGCCTCATCATGGAGGCGGGATTTTCAACTGCCCAGGAAATCACCAGTGTTTCCGGGCGTGGGGTGGGGATGGACGTAGTCCGTCGGTCCATCGAAGACTTGCGCGGTTCCATTGAAATTGATAGCACTGAGGGGAAAGGAACGCATATCATTATCCAATTGCCACTAACCCTGGCGATTATAGAGGGGCTGCAAGTGCAAATCGGTGAGGATTATTTTATTCTGCCTTTATCCTCTGTGGAGGAATGTATCGAACTCACAAATGGAGATACAACTAATGAAAGGGGAAGCAATCTCATTCATGTGCGCGGTGAAGTTACCCCTTACATTCGCCTGCGTGATTGGTTCGGTTTTTCGAACAAGCGAACTGCGCATGAGCAAATCGTTGTAACGAACATGAATAATCACCGGATCGGTTTCGTTGTGGATCAGGTCGTTGGTGAACATCAAACCGTAATAAAATCATTGGGTAAGGTTTATGAAAACGTAGAAGGAATTTCCGGAGCGACAATCCGTGGTGACGGTACAATAGCATTAATCCTTGATGTACCGAAATTGATTGAGGTGGTTGAAAGCGAAATTAAGGCGGCTTAAACTGGCTTTGTATAGTGTAGCTTTGGGATCGTTTAAAACGAGATTCTAAAATATTACAAACAAGGTTAACCTGCTTTATTCATGCACTTTGCAAAGTGCATGCAGGCAGTGAATATGCCCTGCCCAATCCTGGTGTTGGTGAACAAAGCTGGCTAGTTAAAGAATCTGACATTTTATTAATGAACAGGATATTCATCTAATTTCTCATCATGTAATATGGAGAACACAAAATGTTAAAAAATCTGTCAATTGGGAAAAAAGTAACTTTGGGATTTGCAACCATACTCATCCTTTTGGTTATTGTAATAGCAATTGGATACGAATCGTTGTCCACGGCCTCTGGCGGCTTTACGGAGTATCGTGAAATGGCCAGGGATGCGAATCTTGCCGGCCGCTTGCAGGCCAATATGCTTATGGTGCAAATGAATATTTCAGAGTACATTGGCACAGGCAATGAGGAACACCTGCGTAGTTACAATGATTATCTTAAGAAAATGAATAATTTTCTTGAAGAGGCAAAACGGGAAATCAATAATTCAGAACGTGCTGCAAAAATAAAATCGGTTGATGAATCAGTAGCTGAATATGAACAGGGTTTTACCAGTGTTGTGGAATTTATGAAACAACGTAATAAATTGGTCGACGATGTCCTCAACGTGAATGGACCACTCATGGAGAAAACGTTGACGGAAATTCTTACTTCCGCCGAAAAGGATGGGGATATGACGGCTGCTTATAATGCCGGCCTGGCTATGCGTAATTTATTGCTTGGCCGACTTTATATGACAAAGTTTTTGGATACGAATTCGCAAAAAGATGCAAATCGCTCCCATGAAGAATTCCAAAAAATGCAGGAATTGCTCAATGTTCTGGAAAGAGAGCTGCAGAATCCGCATCGTCGTACCCTGTTGACCACGGTGAAAACAGCAAAAGAAACCTATACAAGAGCTTTCAATGAACTTGTTGAGGTTATCAACGATCGAAATGAAATCATTACTGGAACGCTGGACCGTATCGGCCCGGAAGTAGCCAAAAATGTTGAGGATGTGAAACTGAGTATCAAAGGGGTTCAGGATGAATTAGGACCGAAACTGGTTGCTGCTAATGCCACATCCATAAATTTATTAATGCTCCTGGGTGTCATCGCCCTTGCTATTGGTATCGTCATGACTGTTGTTATTACCCGCGCGACCGTCAATCCGATTCTCAAAATAGTTGGGGCCGCAGAAACAATTTCCAAAGGGGATCTTGACTTGAATCTGGATATCAATCAAAATGATGAAATAGGTAAACTGGCAGACGCTTTTCGGAATATGGGTTCAACATTGAAAACACGGGCCAGTCAGGCGGAGGATCTGGCGAAGGGTGATCTTACGGTTCAGGTTGAAGTGCTATCTGAAAAAGATACGCTTGGTAAAGCCTATAAATCGATGGTTAAAAGATTGAATGACGTCGTTACAGATGTGAAAGCTGCGGTGGAAAACGTCGCCTCGGGAAGCCAGCAATTAAGCTCTACTTCAGAACAAATGTCACAAGGAGCTTCTGAACAAGCGGCTTCTGCCGAAGAAGTTTCCTCTTCTATGGAACAAATGAGTGCAAATATCCAGCAGAACACGGACAACGCCCAGCAAACTGAAGGCATCGCCGTCAAATCATCACAAGATGCGAAAGAAGGCGGAGAAGCGGTGAATAAAACGGTCGTTGCCATGCGGGATATAGCTAATAAGATTTCCATAATCGAAGAAATCTCACGCCAAACCAATCTCCTTGCCCTGAACGCAGCGATAGAAGCAGCCCGTGCTGGTGAACACGGAAAAGGTTTTGCCGTCGTCGCCTCTGAAGTGCGCAAACTTGCAGAACGCAGCCAGGTCGCCGCCAATGAAATTAGTGATCTTGCCGGTTCAAGCGTTGAAATCGCGGAACAGGCAGGGCAAATGTTGAATAAAATCGTGCCTGATATTCAAAAAACAGCTGATCTCGTGCAGGAAATTTCTGCTGCAAGCCGTGAACAATCCAGCGGTGCTGAGCAAATTAATAAAGCGATCCAGCAACTCGATCAGGTGATTCAGCAGAATGCCGGGGCTTCTGAAGAGATGGCATCAACGGCAGAAGAACTTTCAGCGCAGGCGGAACAATTGCAGGATGCGATATCCTTCTTCAAAATCGATTCTGTATACAATGGCAGAAAAACTGTTAACCGTCGACAGCAGAATAACAGCGGCTTTACACAAAAGGAAAAAATCAAAGTGACCCACATAAGTGATGCAGAGACAAACCAGATAAAACAACAAATACAAAAAAACAAATCACCCAAAAGTGGCGTGACTCTTGATTTGGACATGAATAATAGCGACGACGCGGATTTTGAACGCTATTAAAACTGGCTTTGTGGAAAAAAGCAAACAAGGAGCTATCGTGAGTGATAATACGCAATCCCAGATAAATCAATATCTAACCTTCTCACTGGACAGCGAAATTTTTGCCCAGAGCATTTCAGAAGTACGAGAAGTCCTGGAATACGCGACGATTACGCGTATTCCTAAAACGCCGGAATTTATGCTCGGTGTAATAAATCTACGGGGCAATGCAGTGCCAGTCATCGATATGCGCTTGAAATTAGGGTTACCTAAAACCGAGCGAACGGTTGACACCTGTATCATCATCACCGAAGTGCAAATGGAAGAAGGTGAAAATATCTTCGGTGCATTGGTGGATTCGGTTCACGAGGTCATGGAAATTGACCAGGATACCCTCGAACCGACCCCAAAAATCGGAACGAAAATAGATTCATCGTTCATCCGGGGAATGGCGAAGCAGGATGATGGATTTATCATGCTTCTCGACATTGTGAAGATCTTTTCAGATAATGAACTAAACACGATTCAAAAGACTACGGAAGATCAGATTGAAGAAGAAAAGATGGAAGTTTTAACAACCTGATTCATCGTAGTGAATCAACTTTCTTTAAACGTCGGTCATCATGTCAAGCTTGTCAGAAAAAATTTTCAGACAGTACGTCATGATGGCCGATGGCCCAATCGTTTAAAAAAACCAACCTTTTATTTCAACACAGCTAACCACCTTAATTTATAATCATTAATAAACTATTTTATTTTTTTGGCACGGCCATTGTATAATGGTGGGCACATTTGGTATTAAAAGAAATCAAAAAATAAAACATGAAAAGGAGAATTAAAATGACACTCGTAAAATGGCAAACCCCGCGTAACCTTTCCAATATGGAAACTGGTTTTGATCGTTTACTTAATGATGTTTTTACTGGCTTTAATCGCGTACCAAACACATTTGGTGAATCCTGGTCGCCACGTGTTGATATCGCGGAATCAAAAGACAATTTTTCTGTAGCCATTGAATTGCCCGGTATCAACAAAGAAGATCTCAGTATCAATGTGAAAGACTCCGTTCTGACTATTAAAGGTGAGAAAAAAGCTGAAGACCAAAAAGAAGGTGTAAATTACCTGCGTATGGAACGCAGCTATGGTGAATTCGAACGCCAGTTTAAACTGAGCAAAAACATTGTCATGGATCAAATTTCTGCGGAATACAAAAATGGTGTTTTAAGCATCGTTCTTCCAAAAGCTGAAGAAGCAAAACCAAAAGAAATTGCAGTAAAAATTAGTTAATCCATCCTGAAATGAATGAAAAAAAAGCGAAGAGCCGTAAGGTTCTTCGCTTTTTTTTTGCGTGTACCTTCTTAGCCGTGTTTATTCATGGGTTGCGTAGAATTGGTGATGGGCAGGGGATATCCCCTGACCAATCTTGGTATGTATGCATTGAGTAGATTAAGAAATTAAAAATTTTGCATATAGTCCGAAATTATTGTAGATAATGTGAATAGTGTCTTATATTTGGCCGTAAATATAAACACAAAGTCACTATAACAGGAACGTTCTAAATTTCAGGATAGAATGCTTAGACTACTTAAATACCTGCTCGCAGTTTTTCTTCTTATTTTCGTTTTTTATTCAATGGCTCTACTCATTTGGGGCATTGAGTCACAACCGCTCGTTGTTCATAATAAGGATTTGACCACCGAAGAAGCTGGAAAAATTAAACGGCTTATGACTTCGATTGACCCGCGCAAGATGAAAAAGGATGAAGTTAAGCACATTCAACTTACGGAAGCTGAGCTCAATTCTATATTGAATTATACAACGAGCAGGCTCTTTTGGGATGTTGCTGCACAGGTCGATATTCACCCGGGACGATTTGATATCGATGCATCGCTCAAATTGCCAGACGAACTGACCGGCAATTACCTGAACGTACAGCTAAACTTTGCAGGTCGTGGAGTACAGAATATGGATGTTGTTGGCCTGCGTCTCGGATCGGTACCTTTTCCCGCTTTCGCCTTTAAACCATTCCTTTCCTTGGTTCACCCTATACTGATGCGCAATGCAAATTACCGGCTTTTAACCGACGTTGTCCAAAGTGTAAATGATATTGAATTTAGTGACGACCAAATGCGTGTTGTTTACCAGCATGACCCTGAAAATTTGTTGCGCACCCGCAGGCAAGTGAGTGGTATGCTCCTTACGAAATCCGAAATAGAACGGCTACGGGCGTACGATGCATATCTCATGGAATATTCCAATTCTCAACGGATGACAAATTCCGGTATTCCCGTTTATAAATTTATGCAGAATATTTTCACTCTTGCGAAACAACGGACACAGAAATATGGCAAAGCATTGGAAGAAAATCGTGCAGCTTTGATTATCCTTGCGGCTTACAGCAATGGTTCATCCCTTGAAAAATGGGTTGGCACGGGGCCGGAAAAACCAAAGGTTCCACGCCACAAACTCATGTTGTGCAAACGAGCGGATCTCGCAAAACACTTTCTGATTTCTGCCGGGATTACAGCTGCAGCTGGTTCTGATTTGGCAAATTTTGCTGGGGTTCTCAAAGAAATGAATGATTCCCGCGGCGGTTCTGGCTTTAGTTTTCCCGATCTAACGGCAGACCGTGCTGGGGTACTTTTAGCGGAGTTCGCCATGAACCCGCGAAAAGCAGGACGATTGCAGGATTATATGAACAGCTGCGAAGAGGAGAGAGATTTTATGCCTGAAATCGATCACCTGCCAGAAGGACTGCAGGAAGTCGATTTTAACCGTATCTATCACAAAGAAAACAGCTACGAATACAATCGTGTCATCAAGGAAATTGATCGCCGTATTCAGGAGTGTTCGATTTACCAGAAGTGATCGCCCATGCGTAGGGGACATCCCATAATAAAACTCATTTAAAATTTGTGGCCAGTCCTGCTGATCCCACCATTTTTTACCTGACATTCATTCATAAATGGTCTACCTTCCCATTGCACGCTTGGTTGTAACGTTTAAAATTATTAAATGGTGATCGACCTAAATTGCAAACCATGTCTTTTAGAATTAAACATCCAATACTCCAACAAAACTAAAGCAAAACCATGACCTACCCAAGCATTTTTAACGACGTCATCGGTCCGGTAATGCGCGGACCGTCAAGCTCACACTGCGCAGCATCGCTGCGCATCGGCCGCCTGTGCCGGGATTTAATGGAAGGCGACATCCGACACATTCTTATCGAATTTGATCCCAACGGTTCACTGGCAACCACCCACGAAAGCCAGGGCTCGGATATGGGCTTGTTCGGCGGTTTTCTTGGCTGGGAAGCCCACGACGAACGCCTGCCCGAATCCCGCACAGCCATCGTGGAAGCAGGCATCGAAATGGACATTCGCATTGTCGATATCCAGGCGAGCCATCCCAACACCTACAAAATCACCTTAAAAAATGCACAGGAGGAACATACGGTCATTGCGCTGTCGACCGGCGGCGGCATGATCGAAGTGATCGAAATTGATGGCGCGGTAGTCTCGATGGCTGGTGATTTTTACGAAATGCTGATTTACACAGACACACCTGATGCAGTGCTCGATCATCTCAAAAACAGCATTTCTTATGAAGAGATTAAAGTTAGAACGGGCACATCGACTTTTCTCCATGTTCGAACAACAACGGAAATCCCGGACAAAATGGTCGCCGAAATCGTACATTTGACGGAGGTGACTGCGGTCAAACGCCTTGCACCTGTACTGCCTGTCCTTTCACGCAAAAGTCTCACGGTGCCATTCATAACCTGCGACGAGATGCTCGCATACAATGCCGACAAGCAGCTCAAACTTTGGCAACTGGCGGCAGAATACGAAAGCGCTCGCGGCGATATGTCACCGGAAGCAGTATTTGAAAAAATGCGCAATATCGTGTCGATTATGCGTGCGGCGGTGGATTCCGGCTTGAAAGGAACAAAATATGACGACCGCATACTTGGCGCTCAGTCGGTGAGTTTTGTAATGGAAATGCAAAAAGGCACGCTCATCGGTGCGGATATTCTCAACCGTATTATTGCTTATGTGAGCGCGATTATGGAGGTGAAAAGTTCCATGGGTGTCATCGTTGCCGCACCGACAGCTGGCTCCTGTGGTGCCCTTCCCGGTACCGTGCTCGCTGCAGGTGCGTCCCTGGGGCTTTCCGACGACGACATAGTTAAAGGTATGCTGGCAGCCGGGCTGATCGGCGTGTTCATTGCCGCCCACGCGACGTTTGCTGCAGAAGTTGGCGGCTGTCAGGCCGAATGCGGTTCCGGTTCTGGCATGGCAGCCGCCGCGCTGGTGAGCATGGCTGGCGGCAATCTAAACCAATCGCTTTCCGCCGCATCGATGGCACTGCAGAATTCCTTTGGTATGGTGTGCGACCCCATTGCAAACCGCGTGGAAGCGCCGTGCCTGGGCAAAAATGTCATGGCTGCCACCAACGCGCTCTCCTGCGCCAACATGGCCCTCGCCGGCTACAACCATCTGATTCCCCTCGATGAAGTCATTGACGCCATGAGCAAAGTCGGGCACAGTATCCCCAACGAATTGCGCTGCACCGGACTCGGTGGTTTATCGGCGACGAAGACAGCGAGGGATTTGGAAGTAAAAATGAGTGGGGGAGGTGGGATGACGGCTGAGGATGTTCATCGGAGATTTAAGATTTGTTAGCCTGCTTTATTCTTAAACCACGAGATTGGGGGCTGAGTCAAAACATGTAACGCGACATTCATGTCGCTCATGTTTGAGGCTAACCTTTCGACATAAATGTCGAATTACGGTCAATAAATCATAATTTGACTAAGCCCCATCGCTAACTTTGAGCATATTATGAATAAATCAGGTGAGTTCGAATAATGTGATTGCTATTTTGATGGCCCATTTTTATAAAAAATTGCTTTCTTATAGTACTCGCATCGAAAACAAGAGGGATTGATTGTCTGCGCGGGGATAATCATGAGGCGGTATCTGCTCTATAATCCGAATTGGAAGCACAAAATTAAAAGGAATATGAATGTTCGAACAAACCTTTAAAAATATAGACGATATTTTACACAAAGACGCTGGTTGTAGCAGCGAATTGGATTATGTAGAGCAAACCAGTTGGATTTTATTTCTCAAATATCTTGACGACTTGGAACGTGACCGAGCCACCGCAGCTGAATTGACTGGAAAAACCTACACGCCGATTATTGATCCGGACTACCGGTGGGCGAAATGGGCTGCCCCCAAGATCAAAAACGGAAACGGCGCGTTGAAAATTGACCATAACGCCTTATCAGGCGATGATCTGACCGACTTTGTAAACAACAAACTTTTCCCTTTCCTCAAAAAATTTAAGCTCTCCGCTGAGAGTGCAAACACCATTGAATACAAGATTGGTGAGATTTTCAGTGAATTGAAAAACCGCTTGCAAAGCGGATATAACCTGAGAGAAGTGATCAATCTTGTTGACGAGTTGCGTTTTCGCACACACGCTGAAAAGCACGAGATGAGCCACCTGTACGAATCGAAAATTAAAAACATGGGTAGTGCAGGTCGCAACGGTGGCGAATACTACACACCACGACCACTTATTACAACCATTGTAAAAGTAGTTGCTCCGACGATTGGCGATAAAATTTATGACGGTGCTTGCGGTTCGGCAGGTTTCCTTTGTGAAGCCTTTAATTACTTGAAAAATCGCCCTTCGACAGGCTCAGGGAGCGGTTTGTCTACCAAAGAAACCGAGATACTGCAAACACGATCGTTTTACGGCAAAGAGAAAAAATCGCTGGCGTACATTATTGGTATTATGAATATGATTTTGCACGGTATTGAAGCCCCGAATATTATTCATACCAACACGCTTGCCGAAAACCTTGCCGACATTCAGGAAAAAGACCGTTACAACGTGGTGCTTGCCAATCCGCCTTTTGGCGGAAAAGAAAGAGCGGAAGTGCAGCAAAATTTCCCGATAAAAACCGGTGAAACCGCCAGTTTGTTTTTGCAGCACTTTATTAAAATTCTGAAAGCAGGCGGAAAAGCAGGTGTAGTAATTAAAAACACCTTTTTGAGCAATACCGACAATGCCACGGTTGCCATTCGCAAAACCCTGCTTGAAAGTTGCAACCTGCACACCGTGTTGGATTTGCCCGGCGGAACATTTACCGGTGCCGGTGTAAAAACCGTTGTGTTGTTTTTTGAAAAAGGCAAACCAACGCAAAAGACATGGTTTTACCAGTTGAATCTCGACCGCAACTTGGGCAAGACAAACCCGCTTAACGAAAACGACTTGGCAGAATTTGTAGAACTTCAAAAAAACTTTGCCGACGGCGAAAATTCCTGGACTTTATCGGTGGCTGAGCTTGTCGAAGCCACCAATAGTACATACGATTTGAGCGTAAAAAACCCCAACAAAAAAGAAGAAATTACTCTGCGCCAACCCCAAGCCATTTTAGAAGAAATGAAAGCTTTGGACAAAGAAAGTGCAGAAATTTTAAACTCAATTTCGGGATTGATATGAAGCAGGGGTGGGAAATAAAGAAGTTGGGGGAAGTTTCAGAAATTTTTAATGGTGGGACACCGAAAACCAATATAGCAGAGTTTTGGGACGGTGATATTCATTGGATAACTCCTGCTGATTTGGGAAAGCTAACGAACCCAACAGTAGCTGATACCCCAAGAAAAATTTCGAAATTAGGCTTAGAGAAGTCGTCCGCAAAATTATTTCCTGAAAATTCAGTTATACTTTCAACAAGAGCTCCAATCGGACACTTGGCAATTAATGAAGTTTCAATGAGCACTAATCAAGGTTGTCGTGGAATTGTTCCAAGCAAAAAACTGAACACTTGGTTTTTGTATTATTTCCTTAAAAAGAATATTGAGTTTCTTGATAGTTTAGGAACTGGAGCAACCTTTAAGGAGCTATCAACAAAAGCTCTTGCAGGAGTTGAAATCCCTCTTCCCCCTATCCCCGAACAACAACGCATTGTTTCCATTTTAGACGAGTGCTTTGCCGCCATAGCCAGGGTAAAAGCCAATGCCGAACAAAACCTCAAAAACGCCAAAGAACTTTTTGAAAGCTATTTGCAGGGGGTGTTTGAGAATGGTAATTGGGAAAAGAAAACACTTAATCAAATTTCTGAAAACCTTGACAGTAAACGAGTACCCATTACCAAAAATAAAAGAAAAAGCGGAAAAATACCTTACTACGGGGCATCAGGTGTGGTTGATTATATCGCCGATTATATTTTCAATGAAGATTTGCTATGCATCTCAGAGGATGGTGCAAATTTGTTAGCAAGAACTTATCCAATTGCTTATTCAATATCAGGAAAAACTTGGGTAAACAATCACGCACACGTATTGCAGTTTCCAAATCTCATTACGCAGAAATTTGTTAAAATTTATATCAACTCAATAAGAATTGATGACTATGTGAGTGGAATGGCACAGCCAAAGTTAAATCAGGCAATGCTGAATAAAATTCTAATTCCTGTACCTTCATTTGAAGAACAACAAACCATCGTCCGCCACTTAGATGCCCTGCGCGCCGAAACGCAAAAGCTGGAAGCCATTTATCAAAAGAAAATAGATGATTTGGAAGAACTGAAAAAATCAATCCTGCAAAAAGCATTTGCAGGCGAGCTACACAGCCCCGAAGGGGCAGCATATCCCAGCGATGCGGCAACGCCCATCGCTAATAGCCAAACATCACCAAAAACTAGCCCTGAAAGGGCGTAATTGATGACGATAACGATACACGGGATCCATAACGATATGCCGCCCTTTCAGGGCTGGATTTTGTGGCGCTGCCACTTCATAGGGCTCCGCCCTATGTTAGCGTATGAAGCCCTTTCAGGGCTAATTCGTTCGCTATATCATTCAGCCCCGCAGATGCGGCACAGACGAACGATGAGTGTCGCCTATCGACAGAGAGCCAGCAACGCCCATCGCTAATAGTCGAACATCACCTAAAACTGAAAGGGTGTAATTGATAATGATAACGCTGCTCTAGATCCATAATGATATGCCGCCCTTTCAGGGCTGGGTTTTGTGGCGCTGCCACTTTATAGGGCGGAGCCCTATGTTAGCGTATGAATCCCTTTCAGGGCTAATTCGTTTTGTCTTATCATTCAGCCCCAAAGGGGCAGCATATACTAACGATGGGTGCAGCCCATCGACAGAAACCAGCGATATAGCATGCCCTATCACTGATAGACGAATGTCATGCAGAACCAGCCCCAAAGGGGCGACATATACGAACGATGGGTGCAGCCCATCGACGGAGAGCCAGCTATGCAGCACGGCCATCGCTGAATAGACGAACATCATACCTAACCAGCCCCAAAGGGGCAGCATATACTAACGAAGGGTGCAGCCCATCAACAGAGAACTAGCGATGTAGCATGCCCCATCACTGATAGACGAATGTCATGCAGAACCAGCCCCGCAGGGGCGACATATACGAACGATGGGTGCAGCCCATCGACAGAGAAC
The DNA here is from genome assembly GCA_020633655.1 of Deferribacteres bacterium. Taxonomy (GTDB): domain Bacteria; phylum Zhuqueibacterota; class Zhuqueibacteria; order Zhuqueibacterales; family Geothermadaptataceae; genus Bioreactorimicrobium. The sequence continues at coordinate 164,288 of JACKDF010000007.1, read as the reverse complement.
CAGCGATACGGCAACACCCATCGCTGAATAGACGAACATCATGCCTAACCAGCCCCAAAGGGGCGATATATACGAACGATGGGTGCAGCCCATCGACAGAGAACCAGCGATGCTGCACTGCCATCGCTGAATAGCCGAACATCATGCCTAACCAGCCCCAAAGTGGCGACATATACGAACGATGGGTGCAGCCCATCGACAGAGAACCAGCGATACAGCAACACCCATCGCTGAATAGACGAACATCATGCCTAACCAGCCCCAAAGGGGCGATATATACGAACGATGGGTGAAGCCCATCGAAGACAGGAACCATGCTAAACCAGCCCTGAAAGGGCGTGATAAAAATGGGACAATCACTCGTAAAAAACTACGTACACCTCGTTTTCAGCACCAAACACCGCGAACCGCTGATACACCCACCTGTAGAAGCTGAACTGCACGCCTACCTTGGTGGCATCTGCAACAGACTCGGCTGTTCGGTAATAAAAGTAGGCGGCTATACAGACCATATCCACATCCTCTGTATGCTTTCGAAAAAAATACCCTTGATGAAACTCATGGAAGAACTCAAATCACATTCATCCAAATGGATAAAAACAAAAGGCACAGGCTATGAAAACTTTTATTGGCAAGATGGTTATGGAGCCTTTTCAGTAAATCCATCAGAAATAGATGTAGTCATTGATTACATTTCAAATCAACACGAACATCATAGTAAAAAAACGTTTCAGGATGAATACCGTGCCTTTTTGCAAAAGTATCATGTTGAATATAATGAGAAGTATGTTTGGGATTAGCTATTTCGCCCTTTCAGGGCTTGAGATCTCGTGGCTTTGCCACTCTCGATAGGGCTTCACCCTATCTTAAGATATGCAACCCCTTCGGGGCCTTTAATTTCGTTGCATTGCCACAAGGTTAGAGCTTCACCCTATTTTCGATATAAAGCCCCTTCGGGGTTGTTGATTTCGTTGCATTGCCACTTGATGGAGCTCCACCCTATCTTAAGAAATGTAGTCCCTTCGGGGCTTTTGATTTTGTAGCTGTGACACTTGGCAGAGCTAAACACTATCTTAATGTATATTGCCCCTTCGGGGCCTTTAATTTCGTGGCTATGCCATTTGGCAGAGCTAAACATTGTCTATTAGAATATTTAGTCCCTTTGGGACTTTGCCTCGATGAATTATTTCTAAGCCCTGAAGGGGCTACATACGCAAACGATGGGCATCGCCCGTCGATAAAAATAACATCCATCTTCAGCCCTGCAGGGGCGAAATAATCTATCAATATCGTATTATACCAGGCTTTCAAAACGAGAGAATTATGAACGAAGCGGAAACCAGAGCGGAATTAATTGATCCCAAGCTAAAAGAGTGCGGTTGGGGCATTGTGGAAAGTTCTAAAATCCTTCGTGAATACAGCATTACCGCAGGTAAAATACAAACCGGTGGCAGGGGCAAACGCGACATTGCCGATTATGTATTGGTTTACAAAGGTATTAAACTTGCCGTTGTAGAAGCCAAAAGTGATGAATTGCCCGTTGGCGAAGGCGTAATGCAAGCCAAAAAATACGCTCAAAAACTGGAACTGGAAACCACATACAGCACCAATGGCAAAGAGATTTACCAAATCTGCATGAAAACAGGCGAAGAAAGTTTGGTAACGGATTTTCTAAGTCCTGATCAACTTTGGAACAAAACATTTACCGAACAAAACACGTGGAGAGAGAAATTCGCTAGTATTCCGTTTGAGGATAAAAGCGGCACATGGCAACTCAGATATTATCAGGAAATCGCCGTTAAAAAAACCTTGGAAGCTTTGGCAAACGGTAAAGAACGCATTTTACTTACACTTGCCACAGGTACAGGGAAAACAGCAATTGCATTTCAAGTAGCATGGAAATTGTTTCAAACCCGTTGGAACTTGCAACGCAATGGCAGTCGCCGACCAAGAATATTGTTCTTAGCCGACCGAAATATCCTGGCAAATCAAGCCTTCAACGCATTTTCCACTTTTCCTGAAGATGCTTTGGTTCGCATTAAACCAGGTGAAATCAAGAAAAAAGGTCGGGTTCCAACCAATGGCAGTATTTTCTTTACGATTTTCCAAACCTTTATGAGTGGCATAGATGCAGAGGGTAAACCTGCACCATATTTTGGCGAATATCCTGCCGACTATTTTGATTTCATAATCATTGACGAGTGCCACCGTGGCGGTGCCAATGACGAAAGCAACTGGCGTGGTATTTTGGAATATTTCAGCCCGGCAGTGCAATTGGGACTAACCGCAACACCCAAGAGAAAAGACAATGTGGATACATACCGCTATTTTGGCGAGCCTGTTTACACCTATTCGCTGAAAGAAGGCATAAACGATGGCTTTTTAACGCCATTCAAAGTAAAACGAATTAAAACAACTCTGGATGATTACCGCTACACTTCGGATGATACTATTGTGGAAGGCGAAATTGAAGAAGGACGGCTCTACGAAGAAAAAGACTTTAATAGAACTATTGAAATAGTAGAACGGGAAGCGAAAAGGGTAAACATTTTTTTAGACGAAGCCAATCAAAACGAGAAAGCAATTATGTTCTGTGCCAATCAGGGACATGCTGCATTGACAAGAGATCTGGTAAACCAATATGCGAATAGTAAAGACCCATTTTATTGTGTTCGTGTAACGGCGAATGACGGCGAGGAAGGCGAAAGATTGCTCCGGGAATTTCAGGACAATGAGAGAACAATTCCAACCATTCTAACCACATCACAAAAACTTTCAACAGGTGTAGATGCAAGGAATATCCGCAATATCGTTTTGCTTCGTCCTGTCAATTCAATGATTGAATTTAAACAAATCGTCGGACGTGGCACACGCTTGTTTGATGGCAAAGAATTTTTCACCATTTACGATTTTGTTGATGCTTACAAGCATTTTTCTGATCCAGAATGGGATGGTGAACCAATTGAAGAAGAGGCTTGTAAAATATGCGCCCAAAATCCTTGTATTTGTGAGATACAGCCACCAAAACCTTGTTCAGTTTGTGGGCAAAAACCGTGTATTTGCGAAACACCACCACCTGGACCTTGTCAAAAATGCGGTCAAATACCCTGCATATGTACAAAGAAAGCGAAAGTAAAATTAGGTCGTGGCAAAGCAAGAGAAATCAAACACATGATTTCCACCTCGTTTTGGAGTGTAGACGGAAAACCCATTTCAGCTGAAGAGTTTTTAAATAATCTTTTTGGTGAATTACCAAAACTTTTCAAAGACGAAGAAGAATTGCGGAAACTATGGTGCAATCCGATAACCCGCAGAATCTTATTAGAAAATCTTGACGCAGCAGGTTTTCCAAAAGACGATTTACTGACTTTGCAAAAGTTGGTTGATATGGAAAAAAGCGACTTGTTCGATGTTTTGGAATACGTTTTCAATGGCGACTATATCGCCATGACAAGAGAAGCAAGAGCCAAAGCTGCTGAAGCAACTATCTTTGCCTTGCTAAATGACAAACAGAAAGAATTTATCGCATTTGTATTGAGCAAATACATCGAAACTGGCGTTGACGAACTCGACCAGGAAAAACTCCCAATCTTGCTGACAAACAAATACCAATCTTTGGAAGATGCCAAACAAATTTTAGGTGACGTTGCTAATATCAGCAAATTATTTATTGAATTTCAGGAACATCTTTATCAAAAGAGAGCAGCATAGAGTCCCTGTAAATGACTTGCAAAAATTAATTCATCAACAAATTGTAGGTGAATTAATGTAATTGTATCTACCGATTCTAAAACATTTCTTTACATTGTGTTTCTTGCCTTTTAAAAATCCCTTCTGTATGTTTTGCTTCAATCGATCGTCGGCCAAAATAGTGGAAGGTGCCTGCCTGTATGAAGACAAAAACATGTTCACTGCGTTGGATTATTCACTGCACACTGTTCCTTTTCTGCCTAACATTTGCACCACAACTCTCCGCATCAACTTCAAAAAGTGTCGTTATAATAACCGGACAAACAGCCAGCGCGGTCGAAACAAATGTAGCGCATCTGCTGAAAGATCGCCTCAACGAAGCCGGCATGAATAAGTGCCGAATCGAAAGAGAATCGATAAAAAGCAATCCTTCTGCCAACGAACTTGTCATTCTACTCGGCATTCCTCAACATCACGGTAAAATTGCCAATCTCTTCAAAAAGCACCGAATCCCTGCATTATCTGAACTCGAGCCCGGACCAGAAGGCTTTTTGCTCAAAATTTTTCCTGTAGAAAACAATTCAACATTGCTCGCAGCCGGCGTTGATAACCGCGGCTGTTTGTATGCCATCGGGGAATTGCTGCGACAGGCGCTGATTCAAAACGGTGAAATAACTTTACCCGACGATTTACACATTCGCGCGGCACCGGCGTTTGAAATTCGCGGTACGCAATTCGGGCAGAGTCATGTCGCCAAAAGGCTGGCCCACGTGCGCGACTGGACAGTAGAAGAAACTCAGCGCGTCATTCTCGATTATGCCCTTGCCGGCGCCAATATTTTTAATACCGCACCCGGCCCCATGTTTGACTTCATCAAATCGTACGGGTTGATGACCCAGGGCGGTTTCGGCGCCAACACAGCGGGACGCGAAGTGCCGGTGGAATGGAATGCCTCGGAATCCATTGGCCGCTTGGGCTATGTCTGCCTGTCGGTTCCCGAAGCGCGGGAGTTCATGCTGAAAAAATGTGAGGAGCAGTTCAAAAACAGTCCCACATTCGATCTGGTCAAATTCCACGGCGGCGACGGCGGCGGCTGCGAATGCGACAAATGCAATCCTTACGGCCTAACCTTCATAAAAATGGTGGAAGAATTGGCGGCTATCATCCACAAATACCACCCGCAAAGCCGCATCTATTTCACCAACCAGAAATTCGACAACGAAGACGACAACGCCATTTTCGCCTATCTGAACGAAAAACCACGCGACTGGCTGTGGGCATGGGGTTATGGCCCGGGTTCCGACGCTACAAGCTGGCAGCCCGGTCACCGCCAAACACACCGCATGGATTTGTTCCGCTATCCCGGCTTTGGGCCCTACGGTTTGTATCCAAAGGAAATTCTCCATCAGTTGCCCAAACGCCACGTGCTGGTGTATTACAACGAAATCACCCACTGGAAATACGCCCAGCACGCATACATTCAGATGTATCCGCGCGCCGACCGCAACGGCGACTTGCCGCCGCACTGGAGCCACGACATCTACGAACGGCGGCCGGACCAGTTTCTCACCATGGTGTACAACCGATTGACATTTTTCGCATGGCCGCGCTTTTACCACCGCGTATTCAATGATTTAATGCCGTACGGCGTCGGCGATATCACCCACTCCAGCGGCCACCACGACCACTTCAACCAGTGGATGTGGCAGCGCCTGCTGTGGGCGCCGCGCACCTCAGTGGAAGACGTCGTCGATGATTATTGCCGTACCTGGTTTGGCCGCAAAGCCGCGCCATTGATGGCACAAGCGATTTTTAAACTGGAAGAAAATCTTGAAGAGCAGCCAGGAACACCGCTGTGGGAAAAAGTCGGTATTGACGATTACTACGAACTAGTAAAAAAAGCCGGCGAAGTGATGCCATCATCGCAGAGGAAAACCGACTGGCTGTGGCGCATGTACATGCAAAAAGCCGCGTTGGACAAATACGCTAAACTCGCAGTGCAGCAGCAAATGGCGCTGCAACAGCGCATTGAAAAGCGCACATCAGCGATACTGCAAAATAAAGGCAGCAATACTGAAATCGATGCGATGTTGGCGTGGTTCGATGACATGCAGGAAACGCCCGAAATGGTGAGTCTACGCGAAGAAGCTGGCAGGTTGGGTAAAGAAAGCAATGCGTTGTTCGGTGTACGCAGCGAAGGTTACTTCAATCTCGAACACGATTTTATTGGTCTCGGCTGGCTGAAGCGGCAACTGCAACGGGCAAAAGAGGCAACAGGTGAAAAGAAAAATGTGCTGATGTCGATGATCGTCGATTACGAAAATCCCGGCGAGGGAGGATTTTACGACAATCTCGGCACCGCCAATCCGGCGGCACACGTGGTTTTCGGTTATCCGTATGATCACGGTCAGCCTTACGTGTATCCGATGCTTGATGAAGGCAACCGGCCGAGTCAGCGTGCCATGCATTTCACACAGAATGAAGACCAGGGTGTGACGCTTTTTTATAACGAACTCGATCCCAAAGCAACATACCGCGTGCGCTTCACTTTTGTACGGCCTTGGTACCAGGAGCGCTATGCTTTCCGCATGAATCAAAAAAATCAAAAAATACTAGCCGATGATTTTGTTTTGGCGGAAAATCTCGAGCTGCCATTGCAAATGAGCGATTTTTTCGAATTCGATATTCCTGCAGCAGCAACCAGCGATGGCGAATTGACGATCCACCTCGAGCGTGCACCTGATGTTGCCCGTGGCGATCGAGTCACGGTGGAACAATGGCGTAATTCCGGCGGCTGGGGCACGATTGTTTCCGAAGTCTGGTTAATAAAAACGAAAAGAGATTAATTGATGAATGAGTATGTAGTGAAGGCTTTAGCCTTTGATACGACTACAAGTGCAGCATTGCCTATGCATTTTATATACGTTTTCAGGGGATTACCCTTGAACGAGCAATGTTTTGGGGCGTATGTCCCATAGGGTTTAGGCGCACATGGGTTTTCCCATGGGCGATCAAAAAAAGAGAAACTCGAAGAGATTAAAGTCTCAACTACGAACTTATATTAAATTCGCATTCACAAATACCTTAACTTGATGATATGGCCATTGAATGAAACAGAAGGATTAAACCATGCACACAAAGAAGTTTGTTCTTGTTCTGATTTTCCTGTTCGCGTTAACGATTTCGATGAATGCCCAGCACATCGATATCGCGAACGCGTCGATTTTTATTTCGAAAAACATTCCTGCGCCGGTTAATTCGACACTGCTGCAAATTTTACAGGAAGAGGTCGGCAGTCGCACCGGACTCCAGTGGCAACCGGTGCAAAAGTGGTTGGATGCCACAGATGCCGTCATCGCTATTGCCCTTTCCGGTGATAAAAAACTGGCTGGAGCACAAGTACCGCAGCGTGATAAAAGCAGCAATGCCGAATACCAATCCGAAGGCTATCGCGTTTTGACAGAGCATAAAAACGGTAAAAACGTCGTGTGGATTCTCGGTGCCGATGCGCGCGGGACAATTTTCGGGGTTGGCAAATTGCTGCGCACAGCCCATCTCTCGAACGGGAAAGCTATCTTGCCAGGCACTTTAGATGTCGCCACTTCGCCGATGCAATCGATTCGCGGTCACCAGCTCGGTTACCGCAACACCGCAAATTCCTATGATGCATGGGATGTGAAGCAATACGATAATTACATTCGTGAACTTGCTTTATTTGGAACAAACGCCATCGAAAATATTCCCTTTCAGGATGGGGATCGCAGTGTACACATGCCCATTCCGCGCGCAGAAATGAATATTCAAATGAGCAAAATTTGTGCTGCATACGATCTTGATTTTTGGGTGTGGACGCCAGCAACGTTTGATTTGACCGACACCGAAAAACGCACAGCCATGCTGAAAACCCACGAGCAATTTTATAAGGAATGCCCGCGCCTAAACGACGTCTTTTTCCCTGGTGGTGACCCGGGCGATAATCATCCGCGGGACGTGATGCCGTTTTTAAAGGATCTTTCTCTTCGATTAAAAAAATACCATCCCAAGGCAGGTATTTGGATTTCACTGCAGGGGTTCAGTGCCGAAGAAGTTGACTATTTTTTCACCTATCTGGAAAAACAAAACCCGGAGTGGCTGCGCGGTGTCGTTTCTGGTCCTGGCAGTCCGCCAACTGCCGAGACCCGTCACCGCTTGCCGGCACAATACAAACACCGTCACTATCCCGATATCACTCACAACGTGCGTTGCGATTTTCCGGTACTCAACTGGGACCAGGCGTATGCGCTCACTATCGGTCGTGAGGGAATCAATCCGCAGCCCAACTATTACGCCAAAATCCATGCGATATACGCGCCTTTCACCGATGGTTTCATTTCCTATTCTGACGGTGCCCACGATGATGTCAACAAGGTCATCTGGAGCATGCGCGGCTGGAATATTGAAACCGAGCCACTGGCTATTATGACGGATTATTGCCGTTTCTTTTTCGGAGCGGACCTGGCTGAAAAAGCTGCCAATGGTATTTTCGCTTTGGAACAAAACTGGGTCGGCCCTATCATTGCCAATGGTGGCATCGAAGCGACTTTCGCTTACTGGCAAAATCTTGAGAAAGAAAATCCACAACTGGCAACAAACTGGCGCTGGCAAATGCTGGTGTTGCGGGCTTATTACGATACCTACCAGCGGCGCCGGAAAATTTACGAACAGGATCTCGAAAAAGAAGCCAATACCATCCTCGGGCAGGCGAAAGAACTCGGCGCTGAAAATGCAATGGCGCAGGCATTAGCCGTTGTAAACAAGGCAGATTCCGAGCCGGTCGCTGAAGATTTATACAAAAAGATCGTGCAGTACAGTGATGACCTTTTCAAATCCATTGGTTTGCAGACAGACGTGGAAAAATACCAGGCATCCGGTTCACAGCGCGGTTGCTTTTTGCAGTTTGTCAATTATCCGCTCAATAACCGCTGGTGGCTCACCGATGAGTTTGCGAAAATTAAAGAAATGGCTTCTGAAGATGAAAAACTGGCACGGTTGGAAATTATTCGCACGTGGGAAAATCCGGGACCTGAGAGTTACTACGACAACATTTCCAACATCGAAACCGGACCTCGGGTAACCACAAGCCAATACGACGCCTGCGATGTCGCCTGGTGGGATGGAGGCTACAGCCGTGCACGGCTCTCCTCGCAGCTTTTTCAGTGGGAACCGGAACTCGAATACGAAAATCTCGATTTCAATGGCCGTTACATCATTCGCGTTTGCGGCCAGGGTGATGCGCTGCTACGCGCCGATGGAGAGCGGCTTGAGCCTGTTCTTTACAACAAGGGACTCGGTGAATTTAAGGAATTCGTTGTGCCCCGGCACATCACCCAGGATGGCCGAATGCGGATTTCTTTCGATGTGCCGGAAGAGTCGCACCTGCGCTGGACACAGTATTCCCACATCTCGGATGTTTGGGTGATTAAGCGGTGATTAAGAGATCAACCCAGGGAGATCCCCGGGATATCGATTGAAGACTTGATTTCCCGGCGATATCCCCGGGACGTTGATTCAACCGGGTGATATCCCCATATAAAACAAAGACAGCAATCACAGTTGAGGAGAAAAACGATGCAGCGATATCTAAAAATTTGTTTGTACAATGGCTTGAGACTGGGTTTCATGCTCATCCTGCTTCTTGCATCATCTACCTTCGCCCAGCGGCCCGAATATAAAAACCGCGCGGAAATTAAACCCTCCCTCGTGCGCCTGCAGCCATCAGAAAAATTCCAGTTTAAAATTGTCATGGTGGCAACGCGCCTCATGGCAGCACGTTTAGCGGAATCCGTGCAATGGTCGGTGAATGATATTCCCGGCGGCAACAAGGAAATCGGTACAATCGATAAAAACGGGACTTACCATGCACCAGAACGCATGCCAAGCCTGCGGGAAATACATATCTGTGCCTTTGTCGAGGAGGCTGCCAACAAACGCCTCTTTGCCACGGTCATTCTTGGTGATGGAGAGCCGGAATACAAATCCTATAGCATCTGGTCGGAAAAATCAAGTGATGAGAATGCACGTATGAAAGGCCCGCACGGAATCGGGCTCGACAAACACGGTAATATTCTCATCGCTGACCAAACCGCGTGGCGAATCTTTCGTTTTTCCGAAAAAGGTAAATATCTTGGCGAGATTGGCGAAGGCCCGGGCACAGGACCCGGCCAATTTAAAGAACCACGGGAAGCGCATATCGATGCGCAGGGAAATATATGTGTAACCGATAGCAAGGGCGACCGGCCCCGCATCCAATTCTTCAGTGATGAGGGCAAATTCCAGCGTATTTTTGCAGCAAAAGGCCGCGGTCCGGGGCAACTGCTGCGATCCCATGGTATCGGTTTTGATCCGATGCAAAATATTTTTGTCACTGATGTCGACAACATGCGGGTGAATGTCTACAGCTATTCCGGCGAATTTCTTTATGATTTCGGTGGTGGATTTGCTTATGAAGGCATGAATCCCGACGAAATGAACGCTCCGCACGGAATCTTTGTTGACCCGAGCGGTGATGTTTTCGTTAATAGTTATTACGGACCAACACAGAAATACGCTGCGGGAGGGCAGCTCCTTTCCGCATTTGCCTATGGGGATCCGCCGTACGGTCCTGTTTATTTTCACAATATCACCGGGGACAAATGGGGTAATGTGTACGTACTTGTCCGCGGCAAAGGCGGTTACCAGGGTGAATTCCAGCGAGATCAAAGCAAAAAAGTGAGCATTATGAAGTACAACAACAATGGGGATTATATCACCGGTTGGAGTTTCACCGATTCTGAACACGGCGAATCCGATGCCGTTGTGGATGAGGATGGTCGCGTTTACGCACTTTTTACCTCGGCAAAAGAAAAAGGTGTGGAAATTTTTGTGCAACAATAAAATATTTCATTCTCAGTCGAATGCAACAGCCATAAGAACATGAATCCGGTATGACGACCAGAGTTTGATTTCACGACAATATTTTGCAATCCACGATAAGGCTTGAATAAGCAGTAGCCGGATCACTAAATTTCCAGGGAGTGCTTTCCATGTCCAAAAAATTTATTTTTTTATTGCTGCTTTCATTGACGGCGGTTGTAATCGCCTCTGCCCAGCCTCAGCCAATTCGCTTTGAAAAATGGATTCAAACGTGGGAGCTGTGTGGGCCATTTCCCCTCAATGTCGAAAAAGAACCGTTAAATGACTCAGTGCACATTCCCGGATTTGAAACGGATTTTCTGAGTGCGCATGGGGGTGAACACAAGTTTCAATTCAAACCGGGACAAACGGAAACTTTTGGCGGTGGTTCATACCAATGGATAAAACACACTTCCGCTGACTCGCTGATAAATCTCGACGAAACGATATCGAAATCACCATTGAAAGTGGCTTATGGTTATTGCGTCCTTGAATCACCGAAAGAGCAGATTTGTGTGCTGTCAGCAGGCACTAATGATGGCGCCCGCCTCTGGCTCAATGGCGAGCAGATTTTCGATTCCCCGAAAGCCCGTGGCGTAAAACCCGACGATGATATGCTCGTTGTACGTTTAAAAAAAGGTGAAAATACTTTACTACTGAAAGTGGAGGAAAGAGGGGGTTCCTGGGGCTTTTGTGCACGGGTTCTTCCCTTAAACACGCAAAAATATGGCGACCGTTTTGCCTTGTTTCGTGTGCAATCCGATGATGACGGAAAAGCCAAACTAAAATTTTTACACCAACCCAAGCTTGCAAAAGCGGTGATGCGAGAGCTCACCCTTCAACTCTATCGCGCCATCGAACCGGACAAAGCGATCTGGGAGAAGGAATGGACACAAAACCCGCAAATGATACTGGAATTACCGACGGCGCAGTATCAGAATTATATTCTCAAAATGACGGGCCACCTGATTGACGGCAGTGAGTACGATACCATGATTCCCTTTGCTGGTGGCAAACGCATGGAGCATGTTTTGTTTGCCAGCGGCGAGTCCGACTACCAAATTGCGCTGGCGCCGGATGCATCCGAATCGGAAAAATGGGCAGCGGAGGAGTTGCAGCACTGGATCAAAGAAATCTCTGGTGCCGAATTGCCTATCGTAATATTCAAAGAAAAAATGTCCCAACCGCATATCATGGTTGGTTTTCGCAAAGACATTCCCGGCTTTTTCGGCTTTTCCAGTCCGCGACCGGATGCAAACGATGAAGCCTACACCTACGGAAACGTTGGCCGGAACATTTACATCTGGGGTGGCCAGGCTCGAGGGACGATGTATGGTGTCATGAGTTTTCTTGAAAATGAATTAGGTTGCCGCTGGTACACACCGCAAGTGAGTTTCGTGCCGAAAAAAGAGCGCTTTGTGTTTGATTTTCTCTACCACCACGAGGAGCCTGCCCTTCGTGTGCGAAATGATTTTTATTACGAAGCCTTTGAACCGATCTGGGCAGCACGCAACAAAATTAACGGCGCGATGAATTACCGTGAGCAACCGGGAGGCGTCGAGAGCTATTGGGCTGTGCACACCTTTTACCCGCTCATGCCGCCAGAGGAATTTTTTCCCACGCACCCGGAATATTATAGCATGCTTGAAGGCAAGCGGACCTGGGAACGCGCACAATTGTGCCTGACCAATCCTGATGTTTTAAAAATCATGATCGAGCGTGTTAAAAAAACCATGCGTGAGAAACCGGAATATCTGATCTACTCGGTTTCGCAAAACGACTGGCGCAATCCATGCCAGTGTGATAACTGTCAGGCGATTGCGCAGAAAGAAGGGAGTGAATCGGGTCCGTTGATCTGGTTTGTCAATCAAGTTGCTGAAGCGGTTGCCGGCGATTTTCCGGATAAATTTATCGGCACACTGGCGTACCAGTACACACGCAAACCCTGCAAAAATTTGCGACCGCGGGATAATGTGGTTATCCGGCTGTGCAGCATCGAATGCTGTTTTGCCCATGATTTTCACTCCTGTCCGGAAAATGCGTATTTTATCGCCGATCTCGAAGGGTGGGCAGCTATTGCACCGCATTTGTATATCTGGGATTATGTGGTTAACTTCAGTCATTACATTCAGCCGTACCCAAATTTTCCTGTTTTGAAGCCAAATATCATTGCGTTTCGTGATAACAAAGCGATCGGTATCATGGAACAAGCGGCATACCAGAGCCGGGGTGGTGAGTTTGCTGAGTTGCGGGCTTATGTGATTTCTAAACTTTTGTGGAATCCGGAGAAGGAGGTAGATCCGATTATCAACGATTTTATGGTTGGCTACTACGGTCGCAGCGGCCAGTTTGTACGGCAATATTATGATTTGTTGCATGGTCGCGTGACTCCGGAAACGCATATTCATTTGGGTTTGGAACCGGATGATAAACTGTTTTCAGACGAATTCGTGAGACAAGCGGAAAGAATTTTCAAACAGGCAGAGGTGGTGGCAGACAATGAGGCGATACGTCAGCGTGTGGAAGTGGCATGGCTGCCAATCCTGTATTTAAAATGCAGACGAATGCCGGAGGAGGCAAAAACCGATGGCACCTATACCCGTTTCAATAAAATAGTGGAGCGGGAAGGCATCACGCATTATGCCGAAGCCGGGGCACCTCACCGCGAGGCATTTCATCAGCGGATGCGTGGTATGCATTAAATTTTACATCTTTGGGAAGCAGGCGGTTCTTTTTCTATAAATTTACCCCCAATTCCACATAGATCTGTTTTGATTGCAGAATTGAATCGAGATATTGGCGATAATTTGTGGAAAAATAATAGCGTTGCCAGAAGCTGTAATCCGCCTGAACTTCATAGTAGTAGCTCGTGGTGACAAAACTCGCCGTCTGGTAGATATAGCTTCCCGTATTCAGATTGAGGAACAGCCGGTGCAGCAGGGGGATACGGTAATTCAGCGTCGGGCGAAATGCATTGGTGAATTGTGTATTAAAATACGAGAAACGCACCGCCATGCTTTGTCCGCGGCGTGGGAAATGCCGAATGGAATAATAAGCTGATCCGGAGATAATACCGGCCATACCGTTGTCGGGAAAACGCATTGACGCATTAATGCCACCGCGCATACGCGAACCGGGCGCAAAAACAAATCCACTTGATAGACCGGTGCGCAAGGCGTCATCAAACAGGCTGTCCGGTGTATGCATAGTCTGGATCGTGCGCACATTTTTGCGGGCATCATAAGAGAAATACATCGAGATAAAGCGCCACACCTTCATATTTGCTGACAAGTAAAAATTAGAAAAACTCACCGCAGTGCCAGCAGCATCTTTGCGCCAGCCACGATTAAAATCCACCTCAACATTTTGATAGAGCGACAAGCGTTTTGCCCAATAAAAATTATTCTGCAGGTACAGGAATTCACGATTCACAGTACCTGTATCATAACTTCCGGCATAAGCCATTGTCGAAGCAAGGCGCTTGTTTTCGTATGAACCAGCTTCGACCGTGGCAAACGCACCAAACTTGTTGCGACTGCCATTAACATTTAAGGTTTGTTCGTCCGGGTCAGCCCCGGCTGCAACACCGAGGCGAACACGTTCACTGACCCGTCGTGAAATGTGCGCGCCATCGATATAGCCGATACCGCGAATATGCGGTGAAAAAACGCGGCCAATGCCGTATTGCCAGTCTGCATCGTGATCGGTTTGGCTGAAAGAAAATTCAAAAAACCGATTTTGCCATGCACTGTCACGATCCAGGGCATCATAACCTGAGGAACGCTTGTGATAACGTGATCGCTGCCGCATACGAAAATCGATACCACTGTTAAAAAGATTTTCCACTCGTAAAATCCCGCTGAAGCCAGGCTGCATCGAGGTTAGATTTCTTCCTGTATCATCAATCTGTATCGAATTTTGCGTTGAGATGTAACCGCGCACACGGTTAGCTCTGTCCATCGAACGGACGTGCCGGCTTACCTTTTGCTGATTTTCTTCCGCAGTTGTATGAATGGTGAGTGATTCCACAGGACGGGCGTGTGGCAAGTTAATTTTGTCACCCGTTTTAATATTAATGACCGATCGAATGACCTGGCAGGACGCCGAATTTTTCGCAATATTTTTAATGACAACATAAGCAACAATTTGATTGTCACGCACGACCTGCACGGTATCACCCGCAGCCAAACCATCGTCGCGACCGGCATCGATATATACAGATTCAATGGAAATATATTTGACCGTTGCTTGCGATTTTTCCTTCTCCTGAGCGTGCAAAACAGCAGCGGATAGCACTATCATGGTCAGCCAGATCAATAAGTGTTTCGATTTCATCAGTCATCCCCCCTTCCACGCGGGTGGCAGTCATAGCAGGCGTTACTCTCCCAACGGTAATCACTAATTCGTGTATGGTGCCGGTCTGTACTGTCCTTGTTGTGTTCGTGGCAATCAATACAGGTAAAAACTTTGCGGTTGCCGGACTCGTTATGACAGGTTACACAATTCTCCCATTGGTTTCTGTGTGCGCCGGAATAAATAGGAAAATACAAATTATCATGTTGTTCAAAATCGCCTATCTCACCACCGGGATGGCAAGCCAGGCAATTCGTGCTGTTAAAATCATAATCAGCAATGCCGGTGTGCGCAGGATCCATCAGTTCCTGCGAATGTTCGTGGCAGGTGACACAAGAATAAACTGTGCGGTTGCTGCGATCAGTGTGACAATTAGTACAGTCGTCCCATGTCCCGTTGTGGACACCGGAGTAAATCGGGAAAAATGCTGCATCATGCTCAAAAAAATCGCCTGTCATGCCATTAGGATGGCAGCCTAAACAGCTATTACTTTCAAAAATATATCCTGTTACAGCTTTATGTGCAGGATTCATCAGTTCACTGGAGTGTTCATGGCATGTGACGCAGGAGTAAGTTTTGCGATCATAGGAATCTGTGTGACAATCGGCACAACCGATCCAGGTATTGTTGTGTGTTCCGGAAAATATCGGAAAAAATTGGATATCGTGTTCTTTATACCGTCTAATTTCTCCAGGTCCATGACAGGAAACACAGGTCAGGCTGTTATACGCATAGCCGCTGATACCACGGTGGCGGGAATCCATGCTGCTCTGATTATGTGCATGGCATTCAAAACAGGTGAAAAAACTGGTATTTGCCGGATCCGTATGGCAGGTAGCACAAGATTCCCACCGGCCTTTGTGTCTCCCGGAAAAAATTTGGAAAAATAAGGCATCATGGTCGGGGAGAAAACCAGGCTGCCAACGTGTCATCTGATGACAATTTTCACAATCGGGGGGGAATCCATTCACAATATGGTTTGGTGTTGTTGTTTCTAAATATTCCTGTTGATGGCAACTTTCGCAACGTGAACTGGTGAGGGCGAAATCAGTTTGAGGCATGCTTTCATGGCAGGTGGCACAATCGACGAGCAAATGCCGGCCGAGTAAGGGAAAACGAGTTCGTTCATGGATAGCTTCGGCATCAAATTGTTGCCAGCCTGTGGGCGAATGGCAGCGTTCACATTCCGGGCCCATTTTTGCCTGATGTACATCCTGATGACAGGAAAAACAACTGGTTTCTACCTTGCTGAAATTTTCAACACTATGACAGGAAAGGCATGCCACCGCCTGATGTTTGCCTTCGAGCGGGTAGCTGGTTTTATTGTGGTCAAATTTGATTTTTGTAAAGGATTCGAAAACATGACAACTCTGGCAAGGTTCGGTGAGCACTTTGTGCGGATGTCCTTTTGCCTGCTGTTGCTGTATTTGAAAACTACCCGTGGTTTTGTGCGAAGGGGCATGTATCAAAAACATGGGTGCACTGAGATTTGAAATCGGTAGTAAATGCAGTAGACCTGATTTTTCCATGATTTGTGCCGGACATATTTCCGAATCAATGAGCAAAGCACTCACAACAATGAACAGCAAAATGACGAACTGATCGCAACGGCATCTTATGTCGGAGAATGACCAACTCGCTCCGCGAAATGTCCGTGCTGCAGGATGATTTCCACCCTTTTGATAATACCAATAGATCATTTTTCTGATAAGTCGATTTCCAAACATTTCTACTCCAGCTTTTCTCTGTTTTCTAAAATGCTGCTGTTACCCTTGTGGCAGGTTTCGCATGCCGGATCGATAGGACGGTAAAGGCGCCCACTTTTCCCTTGCGTATTTATATTCTTGTGGCAGTCATTACAAGCGACTTTTTTATGTGCACCCTCCAGTGCGAATCGTGAATCTTTATCGTGGTCAAATTTTAATTCCTGCCAGGCAGAAGTCTGATGGCATTGTTCACAGATTTTGGCAGGTTTCCTCTCTTTAAACTGACCAAAGTGGGGATCTTCGTGGCATTCTTCGCAATTTGTACTTTCAAAGATAAACTGCCGGATTGCTACACTGTCTGCCGGGATGTGCTCTTTATGGCACGATCGACAATTGATTGCCAAATGTGCCCCCGTTAATTTGAACGCCAGGTTCTGGTGTTGATCAACGGTAAACAAGCCTGGTATGAACGCCTGTTCATCATGGCAGCTTTCACAAAGGCCGCCATCCTTCCGGTGTGCAAACTGACCTTTGTGGATGTCTTCATGGCACTCGCTGCAGTGATCTGATTTGAGGGCAACTGTCATATTGCCAGTGGTGTGGCATTTTTTGCATTCAACATTTGCATGCAGGCCTTTAAGTGGGAAACCGGTTTTTTGATGGTCGAAAGAAGTTGAAGCAACGGTGTGCCAATCGGATTCTGTGTGGCAACTTGTACAATCCTGCTTAAACTTGCCCTTGTGCACATCTTCGTGGCAGGACTGGCAGCTGGCAAATTGCAATGGTTGCACCATTTTTCCACTCGTATGGCATTTTATACAGTCTACTGTTTTGTGTTTCCCCTGGAGTGGAAAACGCGTTTTTGCATGATCAAAAGTCCTGTGATCCGTTTTTTGCCAGTTTTCTGTTTCATGACAACTTTGGCAATCCGATCCCAATCGGCCTTTGTGCACATCTTCATGGCAGGATTGGCACGTGGCGAAGTCCAGATCAACATATTGGGCATACATTGTTTTCAGTGGGGATTGTGCTTTGGCATCACGCACAGGTTTGTGACATTTCGTACAGTCAACATTGATATGTTTTCCTGTTAGTTTAAATTTTGCATTGTCGTGATCGAACTTCTCAGCCGGCTTCCAGTCTTTTTCATTATGACATTTAGCACAATCATCGCTCAACTGGCCACGGTGCTCATCGACATGGCATGCGAGGCATTCCCTGTGTAAACCGAGAAATGTTTTATTAAGATCGATCTTTTCCTGCACTATTTTAAGATTATCTTTTACAAATTCCGGTTTATGGCATTTTTCACATTTGATTTCACTATGTTTTCCCCGCAATTCAAATTCAGTACGCTTGTGGTCAAAATTATCCTTCCCATTTTCCCAGAAAATCATATCGAATGAGCGCCCGGCATGGTCTGCGTGGCAGAGGGCACAATTCTTTTCTGCAACAACGACCTCCTGGTAGTGCAAGCCACTTTTTACATCAAGCCGGTTTTGAATTTCTTTGTGACATGCCAGGCACTTATCATTTTGAATGCTACTGCCCAACTCATGGCACTTTATACAATTGCTTACGCCTTCAAGGTCAGCATGAGGCTTGGCCAGTTCACCTGGTGAAATCTGTCCAAGGCAGGTTGTGTTTGCGAGCAAAATCAATAAGAGTACACGGATACAAAACTGAATTAAATGGTCGTTTTGTGAATAAGTGTGTTCGTAAATTCTGTGCAAAACTGTTCTCACAACTTCCTCCGTGGTCCTTATTCAGGTGCCATCGATATATTATCTTAAAAAATCCAGGTATAACCAAGTGCTATGGCGATTGTAATATGCAAAAACATGATGATGATCATAACATATGCAAAAGGTTTGTGTATGACATGCCAATAATGAAATACGCGTAAAATCGTGTTGAGAAATGCACGTTTGCGTATCAGCAGCGATTTTTGGCGGGCAACTTTCATTATGCGGTGCATGACATCCTGCGGTATTTTCATTTCCTGTTGGAGCAGTGATTGGTGTAAGCGACGAAAAAGCAAGGGGCGTTTGAGATCATTGATAAAAATAGTCCATAATGCCGCAAAACCCGATTGATGTTGTGCCAGTTGTGCACCGGAAATTTTTTGAATTTCACGCAAAGTCTGCGGAGGTACATGATAATTTTCAACGAGCAAATAGGTCAAATGCTTGTCTTGTTCTGCTATTTCTTCTGTGCTCAGCGCATCTCCGGCAGGATTTCTTGGGATTTGCTTATAAATATAACGTCCGAAAATGCCACTGAACATGACGGCAAGCATTGAAAAATAACTGATAGCCACGATACCATGAAACTTCATCGCTGTGTGCAGGGTGATAAGCACCGGTCCCATGAGGCCAAAAAATATGTGGACATTAAGCCAGCTGCTCATCTTTCCTTTGTGAAGACCGAACATGTGACGTTTGCGTGCTGAATAGAGAAATAATAAAAGGATCATCGCACTACCGATAATCCCCAGACCATGGCCATACAATCCCCCTGGCTTCAACAGTTGGTGCAAAGGATGATGCGGACGATCAAACAGTGGCGTTTTATAATACACCCAGCCATAACGAACAACAAGAAATGCAAAACCAGATGTTATACCGTACAGCAAAAACAGGATTATATTATTAATTTTCTTTTTCATCTTTCTCCGAACTTCATTTCGATATGTATGCCCAGTTTCTGTAAAAACGCAGTTGGCAACTCTCCGCCGGCCATAATAAAAACAAAATCGTTGTCAAGTTTTTGCAAAGCTCCCTGGTGATCAATAAGAACATAGTCTGCATGTATTTCACGTACCTGCGATTCATAAAGTGGGAGAATTTGTGCGTAGGTAACAGCCTCATTAAATAAATCTTCATTCTTTTTCTTAACACGCGTCAGCACATTTTTACGATAAGACAGTGTCACTTCTGTCCCTGGCTGTTTGGCCAGTATGAGAGCAGCTTCTATAGCACTGTCGCCCCCGCCGACCACGAGCACGCGCTTCCCTGCATATTGCTCGGCTTCCATCAATTTGTAAATAACTTTTGCAGATTGTTCACCGGGAATATCGAGTTTGCGTGGTGTTCCACGGCGGCCGATTGCAAGAATGATACGTTGGGACTGATAGGTGCCTTTAGAAGATTTTATCTGAAAATAGCCATTGATACGTTTAACTTCTTCAAGCTTTTCATGGGTCTTGATGTGTATGTCAGAGCTGGCGATAACCTGATTCCATAATGCCAGCAACTCTTCTTTGCGGATTTCACGCGCTTTAAATTTTCCATAAATCGGAATATCCATGGGTTTGGTCATAACCAATTTCTGCCTTGGATAATTGAGAACTGTCCCACCAATATCATCCTGTTCTATGGTTATTGTTTTAAGCCCGAGTTTTTTTGCCTGTAGCGTGGAGGCAATACCAGCCGGACCAGCACCGATGATCGCAAGATCATAAACGTCTTGATCATATTTATCCAGGTTTTTAGCAAGATAGTCAACCGCTTCACGGCCTTGTGTTACCGCATTTCGGATCAAACCCATTCCACCCAATTCTCCGGCAATATATAGACCGGGCACATTGGTCTCGAAAGTTTCTTTAACATGGGGAATTTCGACGCCCCGCCTCTCCGTGCCAAACACCAGATCAATAGCGTCTACCGGACAGGCAGCCTGGCAGGCACCGTGGCCAATGCATCGTGTTGGCTCAAGCAGTTCAGCTTTGCCATTAATGACGCCCAGGATATCGCCTTCAGGACACGCTTTCACACAAGCACCAGCATTGATACAGCGATTGGGATCTATTCGGGGATGCAAGGACACCGGTTCTGTACGACCAGTGTCTTTTGCTTTGGTGAGTTTGCTACGGGCTATTTTTTCATTCGTTCGATGGTGTCGAAGGTATAATACCGGAATAATAATCGTAATTGCAATAGAGACAACATAAATAAGTTGTTCGTACATCTTTAACTCCTGTTCCTGCTCTTACTCAGAGTATTTCAGATTATACTTAACATTTTTTCCTGAAATCTAGCCAGCATCCCTCAAAAATAAAATTATATTCAATTATTATAAAGAATAATTATCAACCACACGGAAAATATATTATTACAATTGAAGTTTTTATAATAATTTCAATACTTTACACTTTTAAAAAAATCCTTAAAAAGTGTAACCATATCTGTTTCAACCAGGAAAACCGACTGTTCTGATTTAAAAGGTGTTAAAACTTGAACAGGATGACCACTTTTTTGAATCCGTAATACGCATTCATTATTGGATGAAAGAGAAAATTGGTCGGGAACTGTAAATGGTGAATTTATTACGCTTATCGTGGTAATGAATGGGAAAATTTCATCAATGTTGTATCCAACTAAAACCGGCTTCGCTGAAATCGTTTTGCACAGCTGCAGAGTACATTAAAAGCTGTAGAACCTTATTTGTAATTTTATGTGCATATGGGAGTGCTGCAATTTCATATCGTATTTCAGGCTGTAGTGAGTCCGGAAGCACAAATGCTGTTTTTACTTTTGCGCTCGCTATGGCATCGGTTTGGTAAACAATTCCTGCATCCACCTCTGCTAATTCCACAAAAACCAGTGCAGCGCGAGTATCCATGCCGGAGATGATTTTAGGCTGTATCTCATGCCAGATTCCGGCTTTTATCAGGACGCTTTTTGCATATTTTCCCGCAGGCACGTGCTCAGGGTCACCAACAGCAATTCGACGGACATTCTCATGCGCCAAATCGGACAATTCCGTAAAGTGCAAATCGCTTTTTGCGGGCAATACAACAACGAGTTTGTTGCTTAAAAAAAGCTGCGGATCCTGTGCATTGAGCACACCTTCTTTTACAAGTTCTGCCATCCAGTCTGGATTAGCGGATATATAAATATCTGGTTGTGCACCAGCAATTATTTGACGGGCAAGAATTGAGGAACTGGCGAAATTGTAGGTGAATCGAGTGTTAGGAAAAGAATCAGCGATGGCTTCAATTGCTTTGGGTAAAACGTCGACCAGACTCGCTGCAGCGAAGAGGGTAATATTTTGCTTTTTCTTGGATTCAGTACAGGCAAATAAAAGTAATAGGAAGATAATAGCGAACAGCGAATATTTTTTTATAAAACGCAGAGGAGCAGCATTCGCTAAATTTTTTTTAGGGATTTTGCGTATGTGAACGCTGCATCTCTGTGTGTTCATACTGTCTCGTGAAAACATGTTCCTTTCATTTGCCATTTTGCAGTGCTGCAGAGCGTTCAAGTTCACGTTTTAAATAGTCGCCAGTGTAGGACGTTTTGCTGGCTGCCACCTGTTCCGGAGTGCCTTGCGCGATGATCCTGCCACCACCATTACCGCCTTCCGGGCCGAGATCGATGATCCAATCCGCGGTTTTAATAACATCCAGGTTATGCTCGATAACGATGACGGTGTTGCCTTTGTCAACAAGCCGGTTGAGCACCGTTAGCAGCATTTTAATATCATCGAAGTGCAGTCCTGTGGTGGGCTCATCCAAAATATAAATCGTCCGACCTGTTGCGAGCTTCGAGAGCTCCGTCGCTAATTTCACGCGCTGCGCTTCGCCACCGGAAAGCGTTGTTGCCTGTTGTCCAAGGTGAATATAGCCCAATCCAACGTCAAACAGGGTTTGCAATCGCCGGCGCACGACAGTATGGTTGGTAAAAAATTCCAGCGCCTCTTCCACCGTCATGTCCAGCACTTCGGAAATTGTTTTTCCCCGGTATTTTATTTCCAGTGTCTCGCGGTTGTAACGCTTTCCTTTGCAGGTATCGCAGGTAACATAAACATCGGGGAGAAAGTGCATCTCGATTTTTATGAGTCCATCGCCCTGACAACTTTCGCAGCGTCCTCCTTTGACATTGAAACTAAAACGGCCTGCTTTGTAACCACGAATTTTCGCTTCGGTCGTTTGTGCGAAAATTTCGCGTATCGGTGTAAATGTATTGGTGTATGTCGCCGGATTTGATCGTGGTGTTCTGCCAATTGGTGACTGATCGATATCGATGACTTTGTCTATGAATTCGAGTCCGGTGAGTTCGTCGTGGGACAAAGGTGTTTTTTTTGAATGCATGATACGCCGCGCTAATGCAGGATACAGCGTTTCATTGATCAACGTGCTTTTGCCCGAACCGGAAACCCCGGTGATAACGGTCAATGTACCGAGGGGAAAAGTGACTTCGACATTTTTCAGGTTGTTCCCTCGAGCACCGGAAATTCGCAGATACTGTTTCTTGCCGGGGCGCCGCTTTTCCGGCGTACGAATAAAAATACGGCCTTCAAGATAAGCACCAGTGAGGGAGTTCTTGTTTTTCTTCACCAGTTCAGGCGGACCTTCTGCAACGATTTTACCACCATGAATGCCTGCTCGCGGACCCAGGTCGATGAGCCAATCCGCTGCTTCCATCGTATCCGAATCATGCTCGACAACAATGACGGTATTGCCGAGATTTCGTAAATGCGTCAGGGTTTTGATAAGCCGGGAGTTATCCCGCTGATGTAATCCAATGCTCGGTTCATCCAAAATATAAAGCACGCCGACGAGTTGGCTACCGATTTGTGTTGCCAGCCGAATGCGCTGCGCTTCACCGCCGCTCAGCGTACTGGCTGTACGATCGAGGGTGATGTAATCGAGTCCTACATTGACCAAAAAAGAAAGGCGCTCGCGTATTTCTTTCATAATCTGGTATACGATACTCTGCTCACGTTCACTCAAATCCAATTCATGGAAAAATGTATCGGATTCACGAATGGACATGCGGGTCACATCATCGATGCTTTTTCCATGCACCAAAACAGCGAGCACTTCCTTGCGCAGTCGTGCCCCGGAGCATGCGGGGCACGGTCGGATATTCATAAATCCTTCAATCCAGTTGCGGATATAATTACTGTCTGTTTGTTTGTAGCGGCGTTCAAGGTTGTTAATCACGCCTTCATATTTTCCGGTGAATTGGGCATTTACTTTGCCATCGCCACGTTCATAATTAAAAAGAAGTTCTTTCCCTCCCGAACCATATAATACAATTTCCTGCTGTTTGGATGACAATTCCTGCCAAGGTTGGTCCAGGGAGAATCCGTATTCCTCTGCGACGCTCTTTAATTGGGTAAAATACCACCCATCGCGTTTTTCTCCCCAAACATCGAGGGCGCCATCAGCCAGAGAACGGTGAGGATTGCTGACAACAAGTTCGGGATCAACTTCCATTTTTGTCCCCAATCCATTACAGGCAGGACATGCTCCATAAGGACTGTTGAATGAAAACATGCGCGGCGCCAATTCTTCCATAGAAAAATTGCAGTCGTTACAGGCAAAATGTTCGCTGAACAGCAGTTCTTCTCCATTGATAACATCGATGAGCACCAAACCTTCTGCGAGATGCAATGCGGTTTCCACCGAATCCGTGAGACGGTTTTTGATTGTGCTGTTAACGACGAGACGATCAACGACAATTTCAATGTTGTGTTTAAGATTTTTATCCAGTTTTATTTCGGTTGCGAGATCGTGAACTGTGCCATCCACGCGCACGCGCACAAATCCATCTTTGCGTGCTTTTTGAAATAAATCCTTATACTCCCCTTTTCGCCCTCGCACTACAGGCGCCAATACCTGAAATTTTGCGTTTTCCGGAAGATCGAGTACAGCATCGACGATTTGCTGTACGGTCTGCCGCTCGATTTTTTTGCCACAACTCGGGCAGTGGGGAATGCCAATACGTGCAAAAAGCAGGCGCAAATAATCGTAGATTTCTGTTACCGTCCCAACTGTTGAGCGTGGATTGCGGCTGGAGGTTTTTTGTTCGATGGATATGGCAGGGGACAAGCCTTCGATATAATCGAGATCCGGTTTTTCCATCAATCCCAGAAACTGACGGGCGTAGGCTGAGAGTGATTCAACATAACGGCGCTGGCCTTCCGCATAAATGGTGTCAAAAGCCAGACTTGATTTTCCCGAACCGGATAATCCCGTGATAACCACAAGCTTATTGCGTGGAATTTCTAAATCGAGATTTTTCAGGTTATGTTCGCGAGCGCCTTTTATTATGATTTTATCTTTTTCAGCCATGATTATTTTTCTTATATTCGTCGTTTACTTAAACACGCATTTATGCCTATGAGCCGGAAGAGCCTTAAACCGGGAAAAGTCCAAACCAAACAGATTTTGGCTATGCTTTGGTGTAGCATTACACATTTTTATTGGATTAATGTACACTATTTTTGAAATATCGCAACATGATTTTGGAGAAAACAATGCCACAAAAGAATAAATTCCACGCTGTTTACCGCTGTTTCGCAGGATGCGAGGGTGAGTATCCATTGGATGAAATAATTTACCGTTGTCCAACTTGTGGCGGACTTTTGGAAGTACAGCATGATATGGATTCGCTTAAGGTGATGAGTGGAAAAGAATGGCGAAACCTGTTTGAAAAACGTTTCATGCAGCCTCAACATCCTTTTGGTTCCGGGATCTGGGGCAAGAAGGAATGGATCAATCCGACAATGCAGGATGAGAATATCGTTTCTTTATGGGAAGGCGGAACCAATCTTTTTGCTGCACAGCGTCTTAGAAAAATGATGGGCATCGACAATCTTTACGTCAAGCTTTGCGGAAACAGTCATACAGGCTCTTTCAAGGACCTCGGTATGACTGTTCTGGTTTCGCAAGTTAAACAAATGATCGCCTCCGGGCAGGAAATTCGTGCAGTTGCGTGCGCCAGTACCGGCGACACCTCTGCAGCACTGGCCGCTTATTGCGCCGCGGCAGGCATTCCTGCGGTCGTGCTTTTACCCGCCAATAAAATAAGCGTCGCGCAACTCATCCAACCACTTGCCAATGGCGCGCTGACGCTTTCACTGGACACCGATTTTGATGGGTGCATGGCGATCGTCAAACAGTTGACTGAGCGAAAGGATATTTACCTGGCCAACTCAATGAATTCACTGCGTGTCGAAGGGCAAAAGAGTATCTCCGTTGAAATTACGCAACAATTGCAATGGCTTGTCCCCGATTGGGTCGTCGTACCGGGTGGCAATCTGGGAAATATTTCGGCAATCGGTAAAGGTTTTCAAATGGCATACGAATTAGGCGTCATCGACCGGTTGCCGCGGCTGGTTTGTGCGCAGGCGCAAAATGCGAATCCCCTTTACGAAAGTTATCAAAATGGATTTGCCGATTTTTACCCGAAACAAGCACAAAAAACCTTAGCCAGCGCGATCCAAATTGGCAATCCTGTGAGCGTGCATAAAGCGATCAAAACACTAAAAGCTTTTGAGGGCATTGTCGAGCAGGCGAGTGAAGAAGAACTGGCTAACGCAGCCGCACTTGGGGATCTCGCTGGATTGTTCACATGCCCGCATACCGGCGTTGCTCTTGCCGCAACGCAAAAATTACGCGATCGAGGCGATATTCAACCGAAAGAGACGGTTGTCGTTGTCTCGACTGCACATGGTTTAAAATTTACTGAATTCAAACAAAAATACCATGAATCGCACCTTAAAGAATTCGCTTCACGATATGCGAATTTACCCAAAACATTACCTGCCACGCTCGATGCTGTGATGGAAGCTGTGGAAAATAGAATATAATGGATTTGGAGTGAATGAATCTAAAACCGGATCAATATTATGGGAATACGAATAAAAATATTTTCAGGTTTTCTGGTGTTGTCTCTTATGCTTTTAGTTGCGGGCCTTTGGTCAATCTATGAATTAAATTCCATCGGTTCTTCGGTTCAAAGCATTTTAGAGGATAATTACCAAAGTATCCATGCCGCGAAAATTATGAAAGAGGCTCTGGAGCGCGAAGACAGTGCTATCCTGCTTTTGCTTTTGGGCAAATGGGAAAAAGGCCGGGAGATTATCAATTCTGCGGACAGCCTTTTCAATGAAAAATTGCACTTTGCCATGAATAATATCACAATTCCCGGTGAGCACATACACCTTGAGGCTATTCAAGCCGATTATGCAACATTCAAGGGTTTGTGGGAGAGGCCAATTGTGGGGACTAATAAAGAAGGTGATCTGGATTGGTATTTTCAGAAAGTTCATTCTTCCTTTTTAGCGGTCAAAACATCCTTAAATGCACTTATTAATCTGAACGATGAACGCATGTACGAAACGGCAACGGCGCTTAAAAATCGCTCCAAGAGAGCAATTGTACCTGGCATAGTCGCCATTATTTCCGCATTGTTGTTCACTTTTATTTTTTCCTATTTAATCAATTATTACATCGTCAATCCAATTATTCAAATGACAAAAAGCATTGATCTTTTTAAGGAAAAAAGGACACCCTTCGATGCAAAAATAGAAACCAGAGATGAAATATCGGATTTAGCTTCATCGATTGAACATTTGTGCCTGTCAATTAAGCACCGGGAATCGAGATAATGAGATTTCACATCGTTTTGCGCTATGTCGGTTTGGCGCTTCTGCTCAACTCGATTTTAATGATCATTGCTTCGGTCATTGCTTATGTTCACTCCGACACGGCCTTAATGCCGCTTCTGTACAGTGCGTTGATTTCTATTTTATTCGGTGTGTTTCCACTGATTTTCGTACCGTCGACTTCCTACATCACCAACAAGGAAGGTTTGCTCATCGTCGTGCTTAGTTGGCTTTTGTCCTGCCTTGTTGGTTCTCTTCCCTATTTTTTATACGGCGGGCCCTTTGACTTCACTAACGCCTGGTTTGAAAGCGTATCGGGTTTTACTACGACAGGTTCAACAATTCTCTCAAATATTGAGGCTTTGCCGCTAAGCCTTTTATTTTGGCGAGCAGCAACACATTGGATTGGGGGGATTGGCATCATTATTTTCGTGCTCTCCGTGCTTCCATTCCTTGGAATCGCTGAGATGGTTCTCTTTCGCAGTGAAGTCTCAGCCATGGTGCAGGAAAATTTTCAATTAAGAGCGCGTAAGGCCATCCAAATTTTAGCAGGTATTTATTTTGGTCTGACACTGCTTCAAACGATCGCATTGTTATTCTGCGGTATGGGGCTCTTTGACGCAATCACACACTCTTTCGCAACCATTGCGACAGGAGGTTTTTCCACGAAAAATGCCAGTGTTGCCTATTATAATAGCCCGGCAATTGAAATCGTCATCATCGTTTTTATGTTATTATCCGGTATTCATTTTGGATTGCTTTTTTCCGTTCTCGTTGGTGGGGGCAAAGAATTTTGGCGCTCCTCCGTTGTGCGTTATTATCTTTTAGCCAATGTGGTGGGAGTTGCTTTCACTGCTATCAATATCCACGGCCCAATTTACAATAGCTGGACAACTGCAATCCGCTACTCAGCATTCAACATTATTTCTGTAGGCACCTCCACGGGTTTTGCGACCGCGGACACGTCGATTTGGCCGGCACTATCGCATATTTTTCTGTTGTTTTTCGCTTCACAATGCGCATGTGCGGGTTCAACTTCCGGTGGAATAAAAGCAGATCGTATCGTGCTTTTATGGAAGGCATTTACCCGACAGATAAAAAAACTGATGCACCCCAATGCAATAATTCCAGTAAGAATTGACGGAAAAGCTGTCGATGACGAACTGGTATCGAAAAGCTTACTTTTCATCAATGTCTATTTGGGAGTTGTACTTCTGGCCACGATATTACTTGTTGCAACGGGAACGGATATATTGGAGGCATTTAGCGGGACTATTGCAGCTATGGGAAATGTTGGTCCCGGCCTCGGGAGTGTGGGATCCATTGGAAATTTTGATTCCATTCCAACGATTGGCAAGTGGATTCTCGCATCCACCATGCTGCTGGGACGGATGGAAATTTACGCACTATTTATCTTTTTTTCACCGAAGCAGTGGAAAAAGAGGGTATCTTATTAACCTGTTTGATCAATAGGACGCAAGATTGGAACTGTATCAAATCATGAACAAATCAGGTTAAATTGCTTTTGTTGATGTCTGGCACTTTTGCAGGATATGTCTCGAGTTGTCTGGGCATTCCAATAAATACGAATTCATTTTAGAGAACAATACATTAAAAACGGAATATGCTTATGTCTTTCTTTACACAAAGCCCAATTGATTTTTGGGACGAAACACGAACCATTGACAACATCACAATTCATTCCTTACACGACTTGCTGGGGCGTAGCAAGGCCACTGAGGCCTTCAAGGAAGCGGTTCGTGAATTTGTGAAGAAACCAGAGCCGAATTCGCACATTCAGTTTGGATTTGGAACCCCTGCACTTAAAGTATTCCGTTCGATTATGAAATTACTCGAAACACACCCGGAAATTATAATTGAGGCTGTAGTGGTTGGAGGACACAGCGGTTGCGCTAATTTTATTGGGACTATAGAAGTGCAACCGGACGGTCGGAAATTTGGATTTAACTGGAATTGTCAATGGCGCGCACGAGAAAATGATGTCAAAAACGCATGGGGCATGCCAGATCAAATTAAAGCTGCTTACGATTTTGGTTACCAATGCTTTCAGTCCTTTGAGGAAATGAATCAGGAATGAATGCTGGCAGTCATATCAAAGAAGATGATTTCATCGCTCTCCTCTGTGAGGAGCTGTCATCAGAGAAACGCTTGGCTATTTCCGGGCACGTGAACCAGTGCCATCAATGTTCCGGAGAACTGGAAGCCTACAAAACGATTTTCGATGGTATGCAGCGTATTTTTTTAGCACAAAAGAAACACATTTCACCCAGCCGGATGCATGATCTCCTGCTGGAAGAAATACACCGGCAAAAAATCTATTATGCGCGGTTTCGTTTCGATGGCTTTTTCCCTCTTTCCGTCGCAAAAACTCAACTCGGTATTGTAAAAATTTTTTTAGGAGAATTTGATCTTTTCAAACTGGATGAAAAATTAGCTAAACTTTTTCCTGGTAAGATGCTTATTCATTCAGAGCATGCCCTGCATGAATTTTATAGCCAAATGGAAGAATATCTGAAAGGAACTCGAAAAATCTTTGATTTAAAACAGGATAAGATGCTGATCAAAGGGGATTTCCAATCCAGGGTGCTTTCGACGCTTGCTCAGGTCAAATATGGAGACTACATCACATACGGTGAGCTTGCAAAACGCATTAATCAGCCCAAAGCAAGTCGGGCTGTTGGAAACGCATTGGGCCGCAATCCACTACCAATTCTCATTCCATGTCACCGTGTTCTCGCCGGGGATGGTTTAATTGGCGGATTCACAGGGGGAATTGACATAAAAGAAAAACTCCTCAAAATTGAAAAGGTTTTGCACACCCAAAACAGCCAGCAACTCTCCTTGTTTTAGCCATTCTTTCCTAATAATTTCTAAAATGAATCTTTTGTATAATTACAGAATTTAGCTCCGTGGTGCCGATATTCATTCTGAGTCACTCTTATCATCTGTAGCGACTAGGGAAAACTTATTTTGGAGCAGGAATTTTACAAAGAAAATTCCGCGTACTTATGTTGATCTGGAGATTAGAATGAATTGGGAAAATTTAATAGTTAATTTAGAATGCGTCGATACACTGCCTACCCTGCCAACGGTTTTTACAAAAGTGAGCGAGTTAATCGCAAAACCAAATGTGACTGCGAAGCAATTAGCAGAGGTGATTCAAACCGACCAGGCTATCTCTATGAAACTATTAAAAATAGTCAACTCTCCATTTTTTGGATTTAGCCGGAAAATTATGACCGTTCAGGATGCCGTCGTCCTGCTCGGATTCAATGCTACTCGCAACACAGTGATGAGCATTTCCATTTTTCGGGCTCTGAACCACGGAAGCACGGCAAGTGGTTTTAATATGAAAGACTTTTGGCAACACTCAATTGCAACCGGAATGGTCGCACGTTACCTCGCCCGCAAATTGCATGTGGATGCAGAAAAAGCATTTTCCGCAGGAATTGTTCATGACATTGGTAAAATCATTCTGCAACAATATTTTCAGGATGAACTGGAAAAAGTCCTTAAGGTCGTGCATGAAAAACATATTTCATTTTACGATGCGGAGATCGAAGTGTATCGGGGAACGCATTGTGATCTGGGGAGTTATCTTGCGGATAAATGGAACCTGCCAATTCCTTTGATTGAAGTCATTGATTTGCACCACACACCGGGTGAAGCAACTGAAGATCCAAGACTGGTTTCTATTGTCCACATTTCAAACAATCTGTGCAAGAGCCTGGGCATGGACTTCATTGAATCTGCCAAGAAACAAGAAATAGATCCTTATGCTTTTGCTCGCCTCGATCTGACTGCAAACGAAGTTGAATCATGGCTTGATGAAATTCAAAATGAAATCAATCAAGCTGAGGATATGTTCCAAAACATTCAGTAAAATTTATCCCAAAGTCAGTAAAAGCATGCGGTTGAATAACCGGCATGCTTTTTTTTTACCTGTCGTGTCAAATAATAAATAGTTCCGGGAAAATTATCTGGATTCTTAAAAGATTCCTGCTAACTTAAAAAGTTAATTTTGTAAAATAACTTACATTTTCACATGCATTTTAATCCAGAAAAAATAGCACAGATATTCAGCAATCAGCCTCGAAATACACTTATTGAGAACCAGCAAAAAGAGCTTTCGCCCTCAGTAAAATGGCAACGAATTCGATTACAAATGCCAAAGGGAGAGGACACGATCAATCTGGCTTTCAATTTGCTTTTTTTTAAACCGGAGCATCTACAAATATATCCAGCGCATGCTGCGAAAATAAATGTTCATGATAGTGAACTCAAACATGCAATTGCACATGCCTATTGGCAAACAGTCTGGGCAAGTGGACATCTGCGTGGAAATTTTGGAGATGTAGAACCAGTCGCATTTTTACCATTACAAAGACGCCTCAAATCGCGTGAAGAAAATGAATTATTTATAACTGAAGACGCAGGAGAGAGTGTTTATTTAATTGGTAGTGAAATTTCTATGCTGTATGCATTACAAAACGCAGTCGATGCGGGTCGTGTATTTTACACAAACGACGGTTTTCAGGTGGAAGGCGATATCGAACTACAAAAGTGGCTGCAAGAAAGGGCTTTCGTTGATGCCTTCATTGGCAATAATAAGATAAATAATGGACGCGGCTGTATAAGCAAAATCGTGCCTGTAGCGGGTAGCCACCGCATATCAAAAACAGTAGCTACTTTAGCCAATCAGAATCATACGATTGGTTATCATGCTGCAATCGCGTTTACAAATGCTGGTTTTTTTCTCAATTTTCCGGAAGAATACACAAGCATGTTTGCAGCAATGAATGACCCGGTTGGATTAATAATCGAAGACGGTGAAATATATCAATTGCCGCTTTTCGAGCGAGGGACAATTTTAGTGGACGAAGAAAATCATGCACTCATCCGCAAAGTTTCTATGAGGGATATTGCTATACGTCTACCCTGGCAGGAAAATTGGCTTGTTTTTAAGCGTGATTTTTACATCAATCAAGCGGACCGTTGCGAGGACAGTGTAGTCCTTTTCACCCCAAAATATTTAGCCGATCAGGCGGAAGAGTCCCAACGAACACCAACAGGCGATATAGTTAATTTAGTTATTTCCTTTGGTCACTGCGTGGCGCTTAAGCCGGGTGGAGGATGCAAAATCCCGGAAAGTGGTTTCGTTCTTTCTTTGCCTGGAAGAGCAAATGAGAAACATATTTTACAAGCAATAAAGAGAAATGGTAATAGACTCTCATTCCGAGTTTTACATGAAAATTTTGGACTCGCAAAAATAAAAACTGCACTTTCTGCAGGACCCGTTTTAGTCGAGGAAGATCAGATTATCACAAAAGATTTTTTCGAAAATCCAGCAACTTGTGAGGACTTTCTTCCCGGAGTAACGAACGCCAGGATGAAAAGCAAGGGTGTTGCGCCAACCCGCTTCCCTTTTGATACAAACACAACCAAAGCACCACGTACTTTTCTGGCACTCGATGGCGATTCAATAGTTTTAGGAGTGATTGATGGTCGCTTTACTGACCATTCCATCGGTGCCAGCTTAACGGACGTAGCCCAACTATGCTTGGCACTTGGTTTTGCGCCGGCACTGAATTTAGATGGTGGTGGATCCTCTGTACTCCACCTGACTGATTTACAAAAAGCTGGCCCTGCGTTGAAACCAGAGATAAAGCCAGGAATAGTAAATATACCTTCCGATAGCGGGCACAACGATCGGTTGATGCCAGTTTCGGTTATGGTATCACAATAAGGCTGGAAATCAGCTTAAAATAAAAGAAAAAGGATAAAATCGTGACACAATTCAGTTTTATCATCCCATATTATGAAGAAAATCAACGGATAAATGACCAGATCAAATCGATCTTGTCCCTAAACGTCGAATTTGAAATTATTGTCTTCGATGAACGGCACAATCCGGCAAATGCTCCCGAACTCATTCATGAGGAAAAATCACGGTATA
This sequence comes from Deferribacteres bacterium, assembly GCA_020633655.1. Classification (GTDB taxonomy): domain Bacteria; phylum Zhuqueibacterota; class Zhuqueibacteria; order Zhuqueibacterales; family Geothermadaptataceae; genus Bioreactorimicrobium. Next base: position 131,231 of record JACKDF010000007.1, on the reverse strand, counting down.
TAAAAAGAGCGCATCGCAACAGAGCTGCATTGTTCAACGATGGCTACGCGGAAGCAAAGGGCATTTATTTAGTCGTTCTTCCTCCCGATATCGAGTTAATAGCAGAAAACTGGAATACGGTAAAAGACGTTTTAACAAATGAAAACGCAGCAATCCTGTACAGCGATTATGTTAACATCGATGGGGATAAAAATGAAAAGGGAGTTAAACTGTGGCCGTTCAAAAACAATATCGATGAACGGTTTTCTCTGGGATATTTTCGTATCTACCGAATCAGCACCCTAAAATCCTATAATGGTTTTGATGAACATCTTTTCCATGCTGAAGAATACGACTTTCGTTTACGTGTCCAGGATAAAGTAAAAGTACTCCACCTCGATAAATCGCTCTATAAAAGCATCATTCGGGAAGTTACTGAAGTTGACCCAGCTTTAAGTAAATTACATGCACCCGGCGAAGGCGCAAAAGGCGGCTTCAGTTATCTTTTTTACTCCCAGGAAATGGAACGTGAACTCGAACAAGTATTCATCAATTTTTTAAAAAGAACCGGTTGTTATTTAAGTCAAAGAAACAAAGAAATTCCATACACCGAAAACGATAATTTTGAGTGTATGGTTACTATCGTTATCCCAATTCTAAACCGGAAACGTTTTATAAAAAACACCGTGAACCGGGTTCTCGGTGGCACTTTTGCAGATTTTGAAATCCTTATTGTAGACAATGGTTCAAACGATGGTACGCAGGATGAAGTTCGCTCAATCCCTGATTCGCGGGTTCGACTCATTCAACATGATGGCACTTGTATCGCCGAAGCGCTGAACAGAGGTATTAATGAAGCACGTGGAAAATATATCGCCCAGCTCGATTCCGATGATGAATATGTACCACACACCCTCGAATCGATGGTTAATTATATGGAAAGTCATCCAAAATGTGGGCTTGCCATCAGTTATTACGATCTCATCGATATTGATAGCAATCCAATTTCTGGCATGGGGATAATCAAACATTTGGAGTATAACAGGAACAATATTCTTCGTGTTGATGGGGCTGGTGCCTTACGATTTTTCCACAAAAAAGTGTTACAGGAATTTGGGCTGTACAACGTTGAGGATTTCGGAAATTTTGGAGAAGATTACGATATGGTGCTAAAAATTTCGGAAAAGTACGATGTGGACCGGGTCCATGAGATACTTTACCGCTACCGCCGCCATGAGGATAACACCGACGTACAGCGACCAACTGCCATGAAAGTTTACAATAAAAACAATGCGCGGCAGGATGCACTAAAAAGACGATTCGCACTCAATCAAAATGGATCTAAATAAATCCCCCATATGTGAATTCCATTTCGATAGAATAAAAAAAGCCCTGATTGTCAGGGCTTTTTTTATTGAAACGATTTTAATGTACCGTTTATTGTTTTTTCAAGGCTTCAGCTTTTTCAAAAGCTTTTGTTCCATCTTCGACACGACCGGCGTTGATATAGGCAACACCCAGATTGTGCCAAATTGTTGAAACATCATCTTTAATGCTTACAGCACGCTCAAGGTATTTAATTGCTTTTTCATAAGATTCTTTTGCTAAACCGCGCAGCTCATCAATTTTTGCTGTGCTGCCACCATCAGCATCGAGTTTGTTCGCGTCGTTTTTAAAACTTTCAGCGATACGGAGATAAGAATCCCCAACACTGAGCAGCGATTCGTAGTCATCGGGATTATTTTCAACTACTTTTTCAAGAATAGAGATAGCTTTATTGTAGTCTTCTTTTTGATAAAATAAACGAGCATAGTTAAAGAGCAAATCTGCGTTATCAGGCTCACTCTTAAGAGCATTTTCATAGGCAGCGATCGCTTTATCCGTCTGACCTAATCTATCATAGGAAAAGGCAATTGTTGAGATGGCTTTTTCGTTTGATGGATCAATTTCTAAAACTTTTTTGAATGTCTCGATTGCATCTTCAAATTTATTCATCTGAAAGTATGTGAGACCCATATTGTTGATAGTCTCAACATGTTTCGGATCAACATTAATTGCGTTTTTATAAGCGTCTATTGCCTCGTCCATTTTATCAAGTCGAACGTAAGCAACAGCTAAATTGCGATATGATTCAGGTCTCGCCGGATCGATCGTAACAGCCGTATTCAAACTGCTTACTGAACCTTCCATATCGTCTTTATTAAATAATTCAACACCCTTATTAAAATTTTCGACCCAGTATTTATCCCGATAGTATTTAATATCGTTCTCATGAGCAGAATTAATTTTGAGACTTTCACCAAATTCTTTACTCATCTCAGCCCAACGTTTTTTCTCCCCATAAGCTTCGCCTAAAAGATAGTGAGCCTCCGCGTTGGCCGGGTATGTTTGGACTGCTTTTTCGAGTTGAACTATGGCATTATCCCAATCGTTCTGCTGCTTGTAAACTTTTGCTGAGGTTATTTCCTTAGGTTGGCAGCCGACTAAAAACGCCGCAACCAGAATGAGAACTCCAAGAATAGAATAGATGTTCTTAACCATCCCTCTCTCCTTCACTTTAAAATGTAATATGTAGTATGACTTCCAACGTTTAATCGTTAAAATTGCTGGAAATATATCCGAATTCATACTAACAAGCAAGGCTTTTTTAAGGCCAAATACCTTCGGAATTAGGTTGTTAACCATCCCAAAACCGGGCCCGCATTTCTTTTCAACAAAATTAAGAGAGTGGATTTTTTTGAAAAGAAATCAAATCCTTGAAAATGCAAACAGTATATTTTGATTAAATGGCGGCTTAATGATTCCTTTATCAGTAATTATTGCCGTTATCAATTCGTTTGGTGTAACATCAAAAGCCGGGCTATAAACATGGGAATTTTCCGGCGCTATCCTTTGACCAAAACCCTGCACAACTTCATCACCACTCCGTTCCTCGATCGGTATCTCTGCGCCTGAGGCCAAAGATTGATCAAAGGAACTCATAGGAGCAGCGATGTAAAAGGGGACGTTATGATATTTAGCGATCACAGCCAAAGAAAATGTACCTATTTTATTGGCTGTATCCCCGTTTGCAGCAATTCTATCGGCACCAACGATACACAAATCGATTTTATTGCGCTGCATCACAAAAGCCGCAGTATTATCGCAAATCAAAGTGCAATCTACTCCTTCATTTTGCAATTCCCACATATTTAAGCGTGCTCCCTGTAGTAAGGGACGGGTTTCATCTACCCATACATGTACTTTTTTTCCTTTCGAATGGGCAAGAAAAATGGAACCCAAGGCTGTCCCATAATCAACCGTAGCCAATGCGCCAGTATTACAGTGTGTAATAATCTGGGCATTCTGCGGAATGAGGCTCGCACCATGTTCAGCCAATCGGCGGTTAATTTCACGGTCGTCCTCATACATTTGCAGTGCTTTCACCAATAAGGCACTTTTGATTTCCAATGGTGATTTGTCACTGTTGTTTTGTGCGGTCTCCAGCATTTGATCTAACGCCCAGGCTAGATTGACAGCGGTTGGACGTGTCTTCTTTAATGTGAGAACAACCGTATTTATAACGGTGAACAGTTTTTCTTTTTCTAAATACTCTGGAGTTTCCTTGATACCAAGGTAAACGCCGAATGCAGCTGCAATTCCAATGGCCGGCGCACCCCTTACACGCAATTTTACAATGGCCTCGCAGAGTGTTGGAACATCGGCAATGTCGAAGTAGACTAAATTAAGGGGAAGCTGGGTTTGATCGATAATACGAATTTTCTCGTCCGACCAGGAAATCGTCGTTACAGGCATTAAATATTCCGTTCAAAAAAATGTAAATGAATTCAAATCGATACAAAATGGTGGGTGGATTTCACGACACAAAAGGCTGTGTACGATTTTGAAACAGAAAGTACTATTCTGATACGCGGCATGCAAAGCATTTTTGAGATATGGGAAAGTTTGAGTAGGCCACGGTATATGTAAAAATGGTATGGTTCTTGTATAATTAATTTTCGTTGCATCTAACAAATCAACAACACGCATTTATTTTACATAAACTCCTCCCTCCTCTCCTGGAACGGCGAAAATATTTTTCGCCGTTTTAGTTTTTAAGCGCTCTTCCCCGAAAGCAGTAGAAAACAAGATATATTTCTTTTATTCAGTAAAGCAGAAAATGTGGTGGGTGCTACAAGGCAGGAATTATGAGATGGCTGTTGATCCACGATTCGCAGATAAAGTAGTACAATCCCCCAAAAGATAAAAACTAAAACTTAAATGGACTTACTAGTGGTAGGAGATTCGCAAATCCCCAATACCTGGTTTCACTTTCAGTACTACTGATTTTTCATCATCCTGGTAATTCTCACTAATATAATAAGAACCCTTTTTTCGCAAGCTATGGGGAATATCTACTTGCGATAAGAACAAAAATTTGTGGACGCTTAGTTTTACCCCAATGTTATCGGGAATAAAAATATCTGTGGCTCCAATGTCCAAATCCACATCTGCGGTTGCGTCTTCCGTCAGGCCAGAAAAATCCACATCCAACTGACCAATCCCATTATTAATTTCAGCGTGTCGGAATCGTGCGTTTCCTAATTTCTTTAATCGTGTTTCACCGACTTTCGTATTTAAAGTAAGGGAGCGCATGGAAATTCTGTTGGCCTCATCAAAACTTATCTTTACATCCCCAGCCCAGGTTTTCAATGCAAAACGCGTCAATGAGAGATCGCCAAGCTCCATATTAACTTCACCTGCCTTGATTCGGCAATCGAGATCGACAATCACAGTGCGTGGAAGTAATATTTCAATTTCAGTCTTGTAATTATCCGAGTCATCTTTCATCCAGTGTTCTTTTTCGAAAGTAAGAGAAATCCTGTTGTCATATTCATCGAAATCAATATGATAATCAAACGCTGCATCATTAAACTCAAGATAAATTGACAGCTCAGATTCGTGAGGATTCGGCATTAATTTCACTTCAGCGGCATCTATATCCAACTCGACTTCCAGTTTTTCATCGGAAGCAAATTCATAATTATGTCGTTTGCGGATAATTTCATCCTGAGCCAGCAGCACACCGCTGCTAAAAATTAGGACTGGCAGGAAAAATGCAATTTTTCGCATCTTCATCTTCTCTATTTAAACGTTGAAACTACATTCAATTATGTTTAATCATTTTTCATCTTTAAAAGGCACGATTAATACGAAATGTTACAACGACATCCGATGGTCCCGCATCAATACTCTTGGCAATGTTCAATCGGATTCGTCCTTCATCATCTGTCAAAGCTATTCCAATATTGGAGTGCATAAGACTCCAATTTAACTGCTTGAATCCCTGATTGTACTTGTCGTGGTAATCTGCAAACCATGCTCGTCCGGTATCGAAAAAAAGAATAAAATTAAACGGATCAAATAAGCCATTTCCTCTGAAACGGCTGGAACGGTTACCGAAGCGATATTCAACGTTTGCCAAAACGAGTCGATCGCCACTGAATAATTTGTAATTGAAGCCGCGTAATGTGGAGATGCCCCCAAGATCAAAGAGATGTTGTAAAGGCATATATCCACGACCCGTTCCCAAGCGCAAACGAATATCAAAATTTTCACCGTAGCGCAGAGGGATAAAACGTCGTAAATCAACTATATATCGATCGTAATCATAGGCACTTTCTGTACTTGATTTATTCCACATACCAGAGGCGGCTAAATACCAACCGGAATAAGGGCTCTCTTTATCATCACGGGTATCAAGTTTGATTTGTGCTTGATAGGTTTTCATCAAACCCTCATCTATCTGTGGATTGTAACGGAAATGCTTGTCGCCGCCAAAGAAAGACCAATTCGTATTCCGCTCCAGGCTGTAATAATCATCCTCGTAGTAGCCAACACTTAACTCCAAAGCTGAAGCGATTTCTTCCCGTGCATAAAAGCCAAAACCTTGTCGTTTGTAATAATCCTGGAAATCTTCTTTGATTAGTGCTGCTGCGATGGAATTTTCCTCTGTGGGAATTATCCATTCGTCCTGGGAATCCGTTAAATCATAGAGTGTTGCACCGAGAAAAGGCCCGCCGTATCCACCTAAGCCAAGTTCAAGATTTCCACGGTAACGCCACTCTTTACCTGCGAAACCATATCCGAAATAGCCATTTAAATCCAGATTGATCGGTTCAGAGTATAAACGATGAGCAGGAGGAAATTTTGCGCCCAAAAATAAACCATCGACGCGATTATAGCGATAGACAACATGATCATCATTCACTAAATTTTCATACTCATGATTCATGTAATAAACGTTCCGTCTTCTTTCCGTGCGCTCTCTTTTAGGCCAGTTATAATTTTTTGTCCATTCAATGGATTCGCCTTCATCGGAGGATTTTGTAGTATTGAAAGACTTTTGAACACGGAAGGATCGCACCCTTTTTTGTGCTGCAACGGAAGATCGAATGACCGTCTCAATTAATTCACCACGAATTTTCGAACCTTCTTCGTTGTAAATTTTACCATTAATACTCACGATATTATCACCAACAAATGCCGAGGATAATACATGAACATCGCCATTTATTACAACGGCTTTGCCATCAATCCGACCACCAATAGTTAAATCACCTTCATTCACCAACAAACTACTATCTAAATTTTCACCGGAAGGAATGGTTTGATGTCCTTCAAAAAAATATGTCGTTTCCTTTTTCCCTAAATAACGTTCTTTTACATGATTCATGAGTGCAGTTTTGCGTGAGGGGTCGACATCATCCCAGGTTTTAATACCCCTGTTCGAAGTCGAATCGGGAGAACTTGATTGCGGGAAAAGTGGTGCCTGAAACACGCAAACGAATAGTAAAATTGAAAAAGAAAGAAGAGCTTTCATAACATGCCCTGTGGTTAAATTTCTGGATTTCGCTTAGTGCAGATCTACGCAACAATACAAAAATTTGTTTCAGCGAAATTATGGGGCTTTGTGATTAAATTCAATTGGAATTATACATAGATTTTTCTATCCTTTATCAAACAAAATACCCATACGGCATTCCCTAAAATTGAAAAAGGAGAGGGTCGTGGAAACAATTGCTGAACTGTTTTATCAACAAAAACAGCATGCACCAAAAGTTGCAAAAAGTACCGCAAAAGAACGTATTAAAAAACTGCGTCTGTTAGAACGGGAAATCTTAAAGCGACAGCAACAAATCAATAACGCCGTCAGTGCTGATTTTAGAAAACCAGAGCTTGAAACGAACTTTACGGAAACTTTTTTAACATTACACGAAATTCGCCATACCATACGTCACATCTCGAAATGGATGCGCCCGAAAAAGATCTCACGAACATTGCTATCCGCAACTACCCGTAGCGAAATTCGTTACGAGTCCAAAGGTGTTGTGTTGATTATCTCGCCATGGAATTTTCCAATCCATCTCGCCCTCATGCCTCTCGTCTCAGCGATTGCGGCCGGTAATTGTGCGATTATTAAACCCTCGGAATTTGCGCCGAATGCTGCAAAAATTATTGAAGAAATTATCGAAGCCGTTTTTCCACGGGGAGAAACCGCAATCATTCAGGGTGATAAGGAAGTAGCTGAGCAGCTTTTGCAACTTCCCTTCGATCACATATTTTTCACGGGCAGCCCGGAAGTTGGAAAAATTGTTATGAAGGCCGCTGCAGACCATTATGCATCGGTCACGCTGGAACTTGGTGGTAAATCACCATCGATAATTGACGCGGATGCGGATATTGACGATGCCGCCCTAAAACTCGCCCTGGGTAAATTTATGAACTGTGGCCAGGCGTGTATTGCACCGGACTACATTCTCGTGCACCACTCGCAAATGGACAACCTGCTTGTCAGTTTAAAAAGAGTCCTTCGAAATGCATACGGGGATGCATCTGCAGCTCAGAAATCCCCTAATCTGGCCCGAATCATTAATAGTAAAAATTATGAACGAATTGAAAACTTGTTGAATGATGCGGTTGCAAAAGGGGCACAAATAAACACTGGTGGGGAGAAACAAGCAGACGATTTATACATCGCTCCAACTTTACTGACAAATATCCCCCAGGATGATTGCAAGCTAATGGAGGAAGAAATTTTTGGACCCCTCCTGCCAATTATTCCCTTTGAAACCATCGACGATGCGATCCGCATTATAAACAACAAGCCCAAACCATTGGCGATGTATATTTTCAGCCATCAGCATGAACATGTGGAAAGGATACTGAACGAGACACGCGCAGGGGGAACGACGGTCAATGACTTTGGCTGGCAATATTTGCAATTTAACTTACCATTCGGCGGTGTGGGTATGAGTGGTTTTGGAAGTACCCACGGGAAAAATGGCTTTCTCGCCTTTTCCCATGAACGTGCTGTTGTTTACCATCACAAGTGGAGTCCATTAAAACTGTTTGCGCCTCCTTATACAAAATTTAAAATCAATCTAACAAAGTTACTCATCAAATATTTTTAATTCGACAACTTAAATTATGGAAACAAACTGGATACAATTATTTGGTTACTTTGGCTCCGTACTCATTGCCATTTCGTTGACAATGCGTTCAATTGTACGATTGCGCTGGATAAATTTGTGCGGAGCTGCAGTATTCTCCATTTATGGTTTACTGGTCGATGCCTTCCCTGTTTTTTTACTCAATGGCTTCATCGTTCTCATCGACATTTACCATCTTTTTCAGATGCACAAGCAGAAAAACTACTTCGAAATTCTTGAAAAGAGCAGACTGTCCGCTCCGTACCTTCAACGCTTTTTTAAATACTATGAAAATGACTTAAAAAATTTTTTCCCGCATTTTAACCCGGAGGAGATCAAGAATCCTCTGGTATTTATCATTCTGCGCAATATGATGCCAATCGGTGTGTTTATTGGAGAGCCGGTAGCTGAAAACACTCTGGAAATCAAGATGGATTATGTTATTCCCGACTATCGAGATCTGAAAAGTGCTTATTTTCTCTTTGGGAAACAGCAGCGCTTTTTTTCCAATAACAGAATTTCAAAACTAATAATTCGCTCAGATGTGGATAAACACATATCCTATCTTAAAAAGATCGGATTTCAGAAGGATAAAAAATTGGGGAATGATTTTTTTTATAAAATACTGGAAGGAAACGACCAGGGTAATCAGCTCGCTTAACTCGACAAACTAAACTGCAACCAGGACACTTCTTTTAAAATAGCAGGAAACTGGAAGCCTGTTCAAGCGTTAATTTCTAAAAAATAATTTCATTCTCTCGTTCGATATTTCTATCATAACAGGTATAATTTGTGGTTATAAGAAACACTGTCTATTTCGACAACTTTTAGCATTACAAATCTTAAAATAACCAGCGACTCAAATAGCGACAAAATAATTTCGCATGAAAAACCTAATTCGATTCCTGATAGCTGCATTTTTTTTCCTGCCAATGTTTTCGCAGGCGCAGGAAGGCTTAACAATAAATAAAATAAAATTTAACGGCAATACAGCCTTTACTGACGCCGAACTCAAGTTGCTGATGGAGCTTTCCGAGAAAAAAAATATTATCATCAGAACAGTATCCGGGACTTCTGAATCATCTCGCTATAGTGAATATGTTTTGCAGCGGGATTTAAATCGAATTATCAATTTTTATAAAACGGAAGGCTATGTTCACGCAAAAATTGATAGTTTTCATGTCGATTTTAAAGAAGAAAATGAGGAAGAAGATGCCGGTTTTGCAAATATCATAATTTATCTCAGCCAGGGCAATCCAATTCATATAGCCTCGATTGAGATGCAGCTTGAGTTGCAGGATACAACGTACATAAAAAATGCAAAACAAATCATCGACAAGCTAAAACAAAACATTCGCAAACTGGAAAACAGACGCTTTCGCGATGAAGATTTGAATCTGGCAAAAGCAACTATTATCAATGCATTTAACAACCGGGGTTATCCCTTCGCGACAATTAAACCGCTACCGGTGCTCAAAGCAGAAGCAAACGCAGTAAACATTAAATTCATTGTGCAACCAGGTTTGCGCATCTTAATCGGTGAAATCGAAATTATCGGCAATGGCAAAGTACCAAAATCTCTGATTCGCAACCAACTCTCGATTGCAACCGGTCAAACCTATCAAGCAAAACGTATTCACAATTCCCGGCAACAAATTTACAATCTCGGTATGTTCAGCGTCGTCACGATCAAAATTTTAACAGATCGATTGGAAAATAACCGCATCCCGGTACAAGTTATTGTCAAGGAAGCACCTCGTTTGACGACAAAATTGGGTATCGGATGGGGACGGGATGACCGATTTCGCACTTATACAGAGACAACGCGTCTTGGATTTCTGGGTGGTGCACGACGGCAAACACTTTATCTCAAACACTCCTACCGTGAACCAATCACTTTGAACTGGGAAATGATTCAACCCGCTTTTTTACACTCCGAAAATAATTTGAGTGTAAAACCCTTTTACCGCAGACAAAACGAAGAGTCTTTTAAAACAGAGCGCGTTGGACAAACAACATCCTTGTTTCGTATCATGGCGAAATATACGCGCGGCTCTCTGGCATACACACTTGAACGCGTTCGAACGCAATACCAGGATGCAGATGAGCGTTATACGAAATCGAGTGCGACAATCAACATCTACCGTGATACTTCACAGCCTTTGTTTACGCCAAACCGCGGAATGTACAGTGCGTTAATTTACACTTTTTCCGGATTGGGCTTCAACAGCCGTACTTTTGGTAAGATTCAACTGGAAGCCAAACGCTACCGTGAAATCTATACGAATGTGGTTTTAGCTTATAAAGCCAAAGCAGGGTACGGCTATGTCTATGGTAATAACCCTGATTTTCCTCAGGAAGAGCTCTTTTATGCGGGTGGAAGCACGTCAGTTCGAGGCTGGTACCGCTCGCGCCTGGGGCCAACCTTCCCGGGAACGACAAAACCGCGAGGGGGAACCAATCTCTTCGAGGGCAGTATGGAATTGCGATTTCCGGTTTGGGACGATTTCGGTTCTGTCCTTTTTCTTGATTTTGGCAATGTGTGGAATGGAAAATATACGGACTTACAACGTTCAGAAGAGACAAAACTCCATTACGCCACCGGATTTGGAGTTCGATATCTCACCGCTATCGGCCCAATTCGCCTGGATATTGGCAAAGAAATTCTTAACAGCCGCGGTAATAATCCGGAATTTGCTATTCATATTAGTGTAGGGCAGGCTTTTTAACTTATATGAAAAAGAGAATATTTAAAATACTCCTGGCAATCGTTTTCTTCGTGTTAGCGCTCATAGTTACTGCCGTAGTCACCACACAAACACGCTTTTTCAAAAACTGGCTAAGAGATGAACTTGTTGATGTGGCCAATAAAAACCTCGTTGCTTCAATTTCTCTAGGCAAAATTGACGGGAATCTCATTACCAGCTTTGCGTTGGACAGGCTGCTTATCCAGCAAGAAGGGGATACACTCTTATATCTGCCATCACTCAATTTTCGCATCGTACCAAAAAGTTTGTTGCAAAAACAAATGCGAATACAGGTGCTCGACGTGGATTCGTTATGTGTTATTTTGCGGCAAAGAGCAGATAGTACCTGGAATTTTCAGCATATAATCCGGGAAGATACACTTGTCGCAACAGCAGATACAGCAGCTCAACCGATAAACTGGTCGTTTATTTTGAACGATATGCAAGTGAGAGATGCTTCCATTATATTTTCACCACTGAATAAAATAAGTGCAATACCGGAACGAATTTCATCCCTGGATCTTCAACTCGATGCGCAATACAAGGGCGAAATGCTTAATCTTGCAATGCGAAATTTGAAACTTCGTACACAAGAACCAAAATTTTTGCTTCAAAAAATAGCTTTCAGTCTTGCATACGATGAAAACAAATTAACCATCGATAACCTGGAAATTGAGACAGAAAACAGTCGCTTACGGGGAAAATTCACCTACGCCAACACAAACATCAATGAAATTGATTTTTTTGTTGATGCCGATAAACTTGATTTTACAGACATTAAAGTTTTTCTTCCAGAATTTCCTGTCGCAGGGCGCTCGCAAACAAAACTCACCGGACATTTAGCAGGTGACAGCCTTTTCGCTGATCTCACCATGCGTGTTCAACAGCAACGGTTGCACCTGCAGGCTATGATTCCTGATATCATTGGTTTCAACAATTATAAATGCACAGTTGAAATTGCAAATTTGAATACTGGCTACTGGTTGCAAAACGATACATTAAAAGCAAACATAAACGGAAAATTGAAATTAACCGGATCTGGTTTATCCCCGGACACCGCTTTTGCACACGTCGACGCAGCTTTCTACAACATGGCAATTCTGGATCGCAGACTTGATTCTTTATACACAAAAATTAATTACACGGCCGGTGATGTAAACGGTGATCTAAAAATGAAAGCACCAACCGGAAACTTCACTCTCAGCACAGAATTAAATGATATTTTTTACAGGCAAAAATTTGATGCAAATCTGACAGCACAACACATCGACCTGGATCCGCTCTTGCTTTCCGATAGTCTTCACTCGGATATAAACTTCAAAATCCGGTTGCGTGGGCGCCATTTTGACCCGGATTCAATGACCTGCGAATTTCATTTTGAAGGTGGCAAATCGAGTCTGTTGGGTGCACAAATCGATACTTTGTTTTCGTGGGGATCATGGGTTACGGATGCCGGAAAAATCGATACCTTGCGGCTGGAAAGTCCGCTTGGACAATTTTTTCTCGCCGGGGATTTGGGGTTGTCCTCCGACAATCAAATTCGCTTTCATGGCGACCTCGGTGATTTGCAATGGGTGGAGAAAAAAATTGAAGCGGATACGCTCAAAGCGGCTGGGGCATTTAGTGGTCAAATCCAGGGCAAACTGCAAGCACTGGTGTTAAAAGGGAATTATGATTTTAACAACATTCAATATGATGAAATTGCAATCGGTAACGCACGAGGTGATTTCAATTCAAATCTGACAAACGAACAAATTTCTGCTCGCGGGCAACTTTTTGTTCATTCTTTAAATTATGCGCAAACGGGAATGGATACAGTCACCATATTCTGGGGATTCAAAGACAGCGTATTCGTATCCAATGTCTATCTTTCACGTCAGGATTCAATACAGAGCCAGGCTCGATTTAGTTACCACCTCAAGGAAATTCCGGAAATACACATTGCTGATTTTTCGACCCGTGTCAAAAACCTGTACTGGCAAAACAGTTCACGTGATGCTCGCATTCTGATCGGTCCGGACTACTATGATATTCACGGCGTGCATTTAAAATCGGTCAACCAGAATTTATACATCGATGGCACGTGGAGTGATTCCAGTGAAAGCAATTTACAAATCCGAATCGACAGCCTGCAGATCAAACCCATAGCGCAACTCATGCAAATCGAAGAAGAGTTGAATGGGACTATCGATACCCATTTGCGCATTAATGGAAATTCGCAGAAACCGGTTATAAACGGCAATCTTGCCATAAAAAATGGCACTGTGATGGAATTCCGCTTTGAGCGTTTGCAAGGTGACTTTTCGCTCATGGATGAAAAACTTTCCTGGGATTTTATTTTAAGTCAGGACAGCTCCCGCGGCATGCAATTCGATGGATTCTTGCCGGTGAATCCGACTCCTGGTGATAGTGGTAACTTCATTTTGCAAAATGAACCAATACGTCTTCATGCCATCAATACAAGAAAAGGTGGACTCGATCTTTCCTTTCTTCAGGCATTTTTGCCGGACATGCGAAATGTAAAAGGCCGTTTTCTTGCCAACGTAAAGGTAACCAATACGCTTGAAAATCCGCTACCGGCAGGCTCAATTCGCGTTTTCGATGGTCAGTTTGGGATACCGCGATATGGTGTCCGCTATAAAAATTTACAGGTTTCTGTACAATTCGACTCAACTGATATCCGTATCCAGCAATTCGATTTACAGGGCGGCAATGGTTTGTTGAGTGCCTCGGGGAAGCTGGCATTTAATGATGGCCTGCAAGCAGGTATGCGATCTGCGGAGCTGGCTGTTACCGCGGAAAATTTTCAAGTTGCTAAAAATAGAGATATTTTTCTGATAATTGATGCAAAGGGGCGTCTTTTTGGTGAAGTGGCACAACCTCGCTTCGATGGTGTTGTGAAATTGCGTCGTTCGACTTTCAATCTCACGGCACTTGAAAATTCCCGATATGTGGAATTGGAACAAGTTCAGCCACTTTTAGAACAAGCCAGACTGGATACTTCAATTGAACTTAAGCCACAAAACACAGTAAAAAAAACAGAATCTGAACAAACCACCTGTGAGGTGAGTGACTATTACAAAAATTTGAAAGGGGATCTACGTATCGAGATTGGCCGAAATTCGTGGTTACGGAGCCCAACATTGAACGTTGAAATAAACGGGGAATTGCTGCAATCCAAACAGTCCGCCGAATTTGAGATGCCTGTCGGTGCTGTGCAGGTCGTACGCGGTAATTATGATTTCCTGGGGAAAAGCTTCAAGATCGAAAAAGGCGAATTCACCCTGGACGGCGGCGATGAGGTTAATCCACTCGTTGACCTTGAAGCAGTTTATTCCATTCGTGATGCCGACCGGAATAAAATTCGCATTGTCATTACAGGACGTGCGCTTGATCCGGAAATAAAATTTTATCTGAATACCGAGGAAATCGAAGAAACGAACGCTGTCAGCTATATCGTTTTTGGCCGTAATCTCGAACAAGTCTCAAGCGGTGAACGACAAGATTTACAAAAAGGACAACTGCTCACACAACTTGCTGCCGCGCAGTTAACGAAAACGCTTGGCAAAAAACTTTCCCTCGACGTCATAGAGTTTCAGGGGCGGAGTGAAAGCGATGCTGCTTCATCTATTACTGTGGGACGTTATATCAGTGATAACATTTTCATCAGCATTCAACAACTCATTGGTGGCGACAATTGGGAGACTATGGAGAGTTTACGTGCAACGCTCGAACTGGAATTGCGGGACAATATTTTTATGCAGTTTACAAAAGGCGATGAAAAAACCACCGGATTCGATTTGATATGGAAGTACCAAAAATAAAAAACCTGCCCCAATCTATGCTTTCCTTGCGTTTATAAAAGACGCTGGAAAAAACTCCTCATGCATTATTTCTACTTTTTACGCGCACTGCGCAAACCAAACTATGAGAAGGGTTTATCCACTGCTCATTCCGGTGTTTATGAATGAACCTGTTCATAAACAAAACAGGAAAATCAAGGAACAGAATTCAGTAGAAATTTTCTTGACAATACTTTATATTATATGTACCATTTCCTCGTACATTGCGCCTGCGAACGTTGAATACTGCTTTTTATTGCAGTGGTAAAAACAATAATTAATTATTCCTGAACACCCAAAATGAAGGGGGCTGATATGGCACGAGGCGTTAACAAAGTTATACTGATCGGTCGATTAGGCAAAGACCCTGAATTGCGCTATACGCAATCCGGACAAGCGGTCGCTTCATTCACTCTAGCAACAAATGAAACATGGAAAGCCAAAGATGGCACGTTGCAAGAAAAAACGGAGTGGCATAATATCGTCCTGTGGGCACGCTTGGCAGAACTGGCGAATGAGTATTTAAAAAAAGGCAGCATGGTCTATCTTGAGGGAAAACTGCAAACACGAAGCTGGGATGACAAGGATGGCCTCAAGCATTATATGACGGAGATTGTCGGTCAAAACATGCAATTTTTAGATACGAGGGGACAGGAAGGCGGTGCCGGAAACCGTTCCTATGCTCCACCACCACCTGAGCCACCAGATGATATGCCTGGTGCACCCGATGAGAACGATCTCCCATTTTAATTCAAATTTCAAAATCCGGATTTATATCCGGATTTTTTTTGCTATGAATTTGTCCTGTACGAGCCAGTTTTAATTTGGACATACTGGCAAGATTTTATATATTGACCGCGCTTTAATTCGAAAATTACCTTCACTAATTACTTTACGGATTATTCTACATGTCGTCTAAAAAGGATAAAACGTACGTACTTCAATTCGATCAACTAAACTCCCAACAACAAACATGTTTCGAAAAAGCTGTTGAATCAAAAAAAACTGCTATGCCTCTTTATTCCAAATTTCACGTAGGGGCGGCATTGCAAACAAAAACCGGGAAAATTTATACCGGCGGCAATATTGAATGCAGTAGTTACAGCTTGACAATTTGCGCTGAACGCGTAGCGCTTTTCAAGGCACTGTCCGAGGGCGAGCGCGAGTTTGAGCATGTTTTTATCGCAACAGACACCGATGAGTTTTGTCCCCCTTGCGGCGCCTGCAGGCAAGTTCTTTGGGATTTCGCACCAAACCTTGTAATTTATTCTATTAATAAAAATGGCAAAATAAGAAAAGAACCTTTAACTGAATTGCTGCCCAATGCTTTTGGCGCAGAATTATTATAAGTGAAATAAAATAAAATGTCGAGAATTGGAATTTTAATCGGAATGGCAGGAGGGACAGGCTCCGGCAAATCGCTCGTCTCCAAACGAATAATCGAAAATCTCGGTTCTGATGATGTTGCTGTAATTGAACAAGACGCCTATTACAAGGACCTGACCTATCTTTCTGTGGAAGAACGGGCGCGGTATAATTTTGACCATCCGGATTCCATAGACCACGAAATGTTGCTGCATCAAGTGAGGGAACTCCTGGCTGGCCGCGCGGTCGAACAACCAATATACGATTTCACCAATCACACGCACAAAAAAGAAACAGTGCGCGTCGGCCCGCATCACGTCATCATTCTTGAGGGTATTCTCATTCTTTACTACCCTAAAATCAGGGAGCTCATGGACATCAAAGTGTTTGTCGATACGGATGCGGATATCCGGCTTTTACGCCGATTGAAGCGGGATGTGAAGGAACGGGGTCGTTCGGTTGAATCCGTGCTTGAACAATACGAAAATAGCGTCCGTCCCATGCACCAGCAATTTGTTGAACCGACAAAGCGGTATGCAGACATCATTATTCCGCAAGGCGGACACAACACGGTGGCCATTAACCTGTTTCAGACAAAAATAGAGTCTTTGTTGCGCGAAAAAAGTTCAAATACACATATCGAATAATATTAATTTCAGGGAGAAAGAATGCTGCACGTAATCGACAAAGACTACGGCTGGATTGAAGTTATATGCGGAAGTATGTTTTCTGGGAAGTCAGAAGAATTGATTCGTCGCTTGCGGCGTGCCCAAATTGCACAACAGGAAGTTGCCATTTTTAAACCGGCCATTGATGACCGTTATTCAGCAAACCATATCGTTTCTCACAGTGAGCAGCAAATCCCTGCAATCGCTGTAAAAACTGCCTGGGAGATTCTTGAGAAATCAGGTGATGCCCATGTCGTCGGTATCGATGAGGTGCAATTTTTTGAACCGGAAATAATCGAAGTTTGTGATAAACTGGCAAACGATGGGAAGCGTGTTATCTGTGCCGGTCTCGATCAGGATTACCGTGCCCAACCTTTTGGCTCTGTGCCGCAGCTCCTGGCTATTGCAGAATCGATTACAAAAACACTGGCTATTTGCATGTGTTGTGGTGCGCCAGCCAACAGAACACAGCGACTCTCAAAAGACAGCAATCAAGTTGTCGTCGGGGCGAAAGAAATTTATGAAGCCCGTTGTCGAAAATGTTATTCAGCCCCCAGCAAGTAGTATAATTGATGTTGCATTGTATGGTTGATTCAAATTGCCTGGGACCGGAAATTGGAGTTAAGATTGCGCCAATGGTGTCTTATCGTGCCTCACAAAAAATGTTTATTCCACCTAAAATTGAATACGAGCAGAAGGAGCAATAATGGAGATTACAATGTCTATTCTATTTGGACTATTTGGCTTGATAACGCTCTTGGGAATTGCTTATTTATTTTCGGATAACAGAAAAAAAATTAATTGGCAGCAGGTTGCAACAGGGATTGGTATACAAATTATCTTTGCTGTTTTTGTAATACTTACTCCATGGGGGGCTGTCGTTTTTGATTTTGTTGGGCAGTTTTTTGTAAAAGTAATTTCTTTTACATTTGAAGGTGCTGAGTTTGTATTTGGTGCTCTCTCAAACCAGAGAAACTTTAGTATGGCCTTTCCGGAGGATATGCCGGGGATCGGTTTTATTTTTGCATTCCAGGTACTACCAACACTCATCTTTTTCTCGTCTCTGATGTCCGTACTTTATCATCTGGGTGTTATGCAGAAAATCGTTCAGGGAATGGCCTGGATTATGGTTAAACTTTTAAAAATAAGTGGCGCAGAGTCTATTTCCGTCGCAGCAAATGTATTTATTGGGCAAACGGAAGCTCCGTTAGTCGTGCGGCCTTACGTCGAAACGATGACAAAATCAGAATTGTTGACGCTCATGGTTGGTGGAATGGCAACGATTGCCGGAGGAGTTTTGGCTGCATACGTGGGATTGCTCGGTGGAACGGATCCGGCACAGCAGTTGTTTTATGCAAAACATTTGTTGTCAGCGAGTATTATGGCTGCCCCTGCAACAATCGTTATTGCCAAGATGCTAATTCCCGAAACGCAGCAATCGCAAACGATGGGCAATGTGAGTGTCGAAGTTGAAAAAACAGCATCCAACACAATTGAAGCTGCTGCCAACGGAGCATCCGACGGAATGAAACTCGCGATAAATGTTGCCGCAATGCTTTTAGCCTTTATCGCCTTGATTGCCATGCTAAACTGGGTTTTGGAGAGTGTCTTCACCGATCTCTTCGGTCTTACCGTTCAAGGCGGACGACCAATAAACCTCGAACTTATTCTCGGTTATATATTAAGTCCAATTGCCTGGATTATTGGTGTTCCCTGGGCCGATGCAACAACCGTTGGATCTTTAATCGGGCAAAAAGTTGTATTAAATGAATTTATCGCCTATTTGCAACTTTCCCAGCTAATTCCACAGGGTGTATTAAGTGAAAAAGCCATCATAATATCTACGTATGCTTTATGTGGATTTGCCAATTTTTCTTCCATCGCAATCCAGATTGGCGGTATCGGTGGAATTGCTCCCAGCAGACGCAGTGATTTAGCGAAGTATGGTTTACGGGCGGTTCTTGGTGGATCCCTGGCAACATTTATGACGGCAACAATTGCCGGTGTATTGTATTCGCTAATGTGATACAACTCGCTGGTGAATGCACCAGTTTGAGGACAGCCATCATCGCAGGCGTGATGTTTCGTGTATGAAAATTAAGGACGATTCGATGCAGATTAAAAATTCGGAAAATATTAACACCAGGCTCCTTCAAGATGCGTCCGATAAAGTCAACAGTGTCCTGGGCAAGTTGCCTGAATCTGCCATTATTCTGGGATCCGGTTTGGGTATTCTCGCAGATCAATTGGGTGATGCGCGTGTCATTGCAACAAAGGATATTCCCGGTTATCCCCCTTCGACAGTGGAAGGGCATCGTGGACGCTGGGTACTGGGGAATTTGGGCGATAAAACGATATTGGCTGTGCAGGGTCGCATACATGGCTACGAGGGTCACCCGATGGATGTCCTTGCTCATCCGATCAATATTCTTGCATCCTGTGATGTTAAAAACCTGATCGTCACTAATGCCGCTGGGGCCATCAACCGTTTTTACGCGCCTGGCGATTTTATGGTGATCGATGATCACATCAATCTCACTTTCAAAAATCCACTCTTCGGAAATAATGTCGAAAACCTCGGACCACGTTTTCCTGACATGAGCGCACCGTATGACCGGGAATTCTCGGCAAAGATTATGCAGATCGGACAAGAATTGGGCATCAAAATGCACAAAGGTGTGTATGTTGGTGTGCGCGGTCCTTCCTATGAAACGGCTGCAGAAATCCGAATGTTTGATCGTATTGGTGCCGACGCCGTTGGCATGTCCACCGTGCCGGAAGTGATTGCTGCCATACATCGCGGAATGCGAGTTGCCGGAATTTCCTGTATTTCGAACATGGCAACAGGCATTTCCGGCCAGCCGCTGAGCCATGCAGAGGTGACAGAAGTTGCCGAAAACGTAAAAGGTAATTTTTTGTTGCTGGTGACGAGATTTTTGATGGACTCCTAGTCACGATTGATGAAAATTATCGTATTTTTCAAGGCGATATTCTAATTGAAAATGGCCGGATATCCCAACTTGGTCACGTGGATAAAAAAAAAGCAGATATCGTCATCGATTGCTCTAATCTCATCATTCTCCCAGGCTTCATTCAAACACACACCCACTTATGCCAGACCTTGTTTCGCGGACAGGCAGACGACCTGCAACTTTTGCCGTGGCTGCAACAAAAAATCTGGCCAATGGAAGCAAGTCACGATGCAGCAACCATGCGTATTTCTGCCCGACTCGGTATTGCCGAAATGCTGAAGTCCGGCACGACAACCATTCAGGACATGGGCTCGGTACACCACTATGATGAAATATTTGACGAGGCAAAGCAAACGGGCATACGCATTAACGGTGGCAAATGCATGATGGATTTCGCAGAAACGGTACCGGATTATTTACTCGAAGACTGTAGGAGCAGCCTGCAGGAAACAGAACGCCTCATTAAAACCTGGCACAACACAGAAAACCATCGCCTGCGTTACAGCATGGCGCCACGTTTCGCTGTATCCTGTACAACGAAACTTCTCGCTGAAAGCGCTGCGATGGCCAGGCACTACGGTTGCAACCTGCACACCCATGCTTCAGAAAACCGGGATGAAATCGCGCTCATCGAGAAGCGGGAAAACTCAAGAAATATCGATTTTTTACATAAATATGGTTTTACTGGTGAAGATACGACTTTGGTGCACTGTGTCTGGCTGAATGAGCACGAAAAAGCCACATTACAACACACACACACCTCCGTTGCCCACTGTCCGGCAAGCAATATGAAACTCGCCTCCGGTTTTGCACCCATTATCGATTTACTGCAAAGAGGTGTTAATGTGTCCCTGGGTACCGATGGCGCGCCATGCAACAACAATCACGATATGCTGCTGGAAATGCGCCTTGCAGCACTCATTCACAAACCTGCATACGGCGCCGATGCCATCACCGCGAAGGATGTT
This sequence comes from Deferribacteres bacterium, assembly GCA_020633655.1. GTDB lineage: Bacteria > Zhuqueibacterota > Zhuqueibacteria > Zhuqueibacterales > Geothermadaptataceae > Bioreactorimicrobium. Next base: position 110,219 of record JACKDF010000007.1, on the reverse strand, counting down.
GTGCACATGGCAACGATCGCTGGTGCAAAAGCGCTGAATTTGGAAAAGGAAATCGGATCCCTTGAAGTTGGCAAAAAAGCCGATATAATCGGTCTGAGTGCTTCTGCACTGCACTCCATGCCAGCGGACGATGTTTACAGCCAAATCGTCTACTCCATGAGCGGCCACGATGTACAACTCACAATGGTAGATGGGGAAATTCTAATGCTGGACAGAGAATTGAAAACGATCGATGAGGAAGCAACGCTTGCGGCTGTACAGCCAGCTTTAAGAGATGTTGTCTCGCGAAGCAGCACGTTGTAAGGTATTCGTTTTATTCGTATTCTTTAAGAAACACAGGCGATGAGATTTTTTTGATATCTGATGCATGAGAACCATTCGTTCATCGTCTCCACAACAAGATGGATTGATACGCCATAAAGACCAATCCAATTATACTTGTCATCCGAAATGCAGTCTGGGCATTTAAACTGAAAAATGTGTTCCCAATTAATCCACCAATCATGTCAAAACAACTTCCCGTAATAAAACCCCGTTTTATTCCTTAAAGCCGGTCCCTGCGATCAATTCTCCATATGATTTTGTGTATTTCTTCAAGATTTGGAATATTGGTTATTTTCTTTTTTCGATCGTGAAAAGAAACGTCTTGTGCTTCTATATGGAAATTTTTACAAAGCGCACTATCCCCATATTGAAAATATATGGGGGCTTTTCTGTTTTGCATCTTTGTTTCGATGGTGCCACGCACTTCATTTCGAAGATGAGGCGCCTTTTGAAATGCAAAGAGTGTAACACGGAAAGTGCGTGACACCTGTGCTACTTCAAAAACAGGAGCTTGCGCCGGGCGTGAAAAGCGCCGGCAGTGAGCTCGTAGAAATACATGCCACTGGGCAGTATTTCTCCCTGGTCGTTGCGGCTGCGCCATTGCAGCGTGTAAGCGCCGGGCGCAACGTGTTTATCAAACAAAAGGCGGACGTATTGTCCGGTGGAGTTATAAGTCGTCAGCCTGATCTGGCTGGGTTCGGGGATGTTAAAGCTTATATTGGTTTCCAGGATTTCCTAAGTGTGCACATGTTTTGCTGCTTTGATACATATAGTGCTCCTAAAATATATGTATAAAGACTGTCAACGACTTTTCAGCGAATTGAAGTACTCACATCGAGCTGAAAATATCATACAATTGTTGGGTTAAACACATATGTTAAAATAAACAGCAGTGAAATTGTAACTGCAACCACGGTAAAAATTATTTTTTCAGCAGGACTGTGTTGATGTACTGTGGATATTGCTTGAATATCTGTAAGTGGAATAGCAAACTCACCTATTTCGGATTCATAAACTCGCAAAGAATCCTTTTCAAGATGACATAATGGAAAAAACAGCTTTGTTCCATCTTTTTTTAAGATTTCTACATTTGCAATTACCTTTTCTGTATGGTTGGTAAATCTAATATTTTTGTGCTTCGCACATGATGTAATTGAAGTTATCAACAGAAAAGTACAAATTGTTTTTAGTAGCTTCATTTAACGTTCCCAGATAGCCAATTTGAGGATGGAGTATAAAAAAAGGCAAACTCCGGTTGACCCGGAATTGACAAGTCCGCCTGGATATTGCTAATACTTACAATGCTTGCCCCAAAAACGCGATACCAGTAACCTAAAGCGATGATTTGTGGTGCACTTGGACGAATATGTTGGACGATAAATTAGGTTTGAAAAGACTGGCGCTGGATATTTTATGAAAATAAAGATAAAAACAGTGTAAACAATTGAATTCATCGAGCCGTTATTGTTGAATTATGAAAAAAAAGTTCTATTTAGAATTATCTTCATCCTTTTTATCGTCAGGTTTACTAATGAAATAGCCAATAATCGCACCACCAATTATACCAACAAAAACACCTATTTGCATTCCATCAGAAAAATCAGGAGCACGAGGTGTTGCGTCGATTTTAGAACCGATAATTCCACCAAAAAATGCACCTATAATGCTGAACGCTATGATAGGTGCTGTTTGACCATATACTTCTTTTTGTGTAGGTTCTTTATAGGCGGTGATGTTTTCATCCTTCACATCAGATTCGTCATTTACTATTGTCCCGCGTTGTGTTGCGCAGGTATAGAAAATGAAGGAGATAATTATAAATAGTGCGAATGATTTACTTGTACTTTTCATCCAAAAATCCTTTCGACCCTAAAATAACTTATGACAGGCATTAATAGATGTACAATCCCAAACTATTTGTACCTATCATAAGTTAAATAATTGTTTAACACAATAATCTTGGTTGACTCATTTTCCTAAACTTGGAACTTATTGTGGCGAAAAAATATATAATTCAAAATTACCATCACAGGAACCAGTACGATTCCATCCAGGATTATAAGCCGGTGAACCTGGTGCATTACCACCCCCATCCCAAGGATGCCAATCGCTAGGTGATGATACGTTCATATGTCCCCATGCTATTTTTGCATTTAACCATGACATCTCTGGATTTTGATTGTAGTCGTATTGATCTCTATCTTTTAGTATTACTAAACCTCTGTTTGGACTTGCATTATAAAAGGATGTATAGTGAATTACTGGTCCCACACCTTCAACATGTTCATCAATCATATTCCAAGTGTTGGGCCACTCACCAGGTTCAGGATAACTTCCTCCTGTGTTTTCACCTACCCCTGGATCTCCACCGATATAAACATACGGATGAGTTCCATTCTCAAATATTAAATCCTGTGGTACTCGAAATAAATACCTATGATGAAAATAGTACTCAACTTTTATAATATACGCAGCGTTTGGATCCTGTGAACTAACAAAAACATTTATGTGTTCCCAATCCCCTTCATGATTGTTGTTTCCATCGTTGTATGGATAAAAAAACCAATACTGGATCGCGTAATAGCTTCCATCTTTAAATAAATGTGCATAATAAGTGTGAGCAAAATTATTATGACTACGTTCGGTTGAGTATGCTGTTTTCCAGTCTGATGGTGAATTCCCAGATAATCCTGCCCATTCAAAATGATAAGCAACACAATAAAGATTACCTGCTGCATCTTGATAAATAACGGGAGGAGATTCAATACCAGAGTAGTTCCAGCCTTGTGTATTCCGAAAAAAATAACTACCTATCACCATTCCTTCACCACATGCAGGGTATGGCCAACGCCTTTGATACAAGTCTTGGTTCATTATTTCTACAGGTTCCGGCGCAATTGAATTCATTGTGTTAGCTGTAACCATAGTAGGATTAAATTTCTCCGCCAATGGCATCTCAGCAGAATCTTGTATTCCATTCTTATCAAGTTTCTAAACAATCTTAAAATACGGATTCAAATAGTTTTGAGAATTCGTCCAGGTGTTGGAGCTTTCACCAATTGAATAATCCGGATCACCAACAATCACATAAGCTTGCATGTCATACAAGCTTTCAGATAATTCCGGTGGAATCAACGTTTCAAGATAAACGCTACCTTGGGAATTTGTCGTGCCATATAAGTTGACAATGTGGAGCTCATCTTCAATAGTATAAGTTCGAACAACAAGCTTCACACTTTTACCTGATAGTGGATTATTAAATGCATCCCGTACAGAAAAAAGTGCACTGTACATATTATACCCACCGGGCAAATCCGCCAGCAGAATCGAGCCACATACCCAGATGAGCAGGCCGGTTAAGATGGATTTATAATTCATTTTATTCTTCCTTTTGTTTAACGTTCCAGGGTTTTTCAACGAAGGTGCCACGCACTTCTTTTCGAAGCGGGAGGCGCCTTTTAAACAGCAACAAGTGTAACACGGAAAGTGCGTGGCACCTGTGCTACTTCAAAAACAGGAGCTTGCGCTGGGCGTGAAAAGTGCCGGCGGTGAGCTCGTAGAAATACATGCCGCTGGGCAGTATTTCTCCCTGGTCGTTGCGGCCGCGCCATTGCAGCGTGTAGGCGCCGGGCGCAGCGTGTTTATCAAACAAAAGGCGGACGTGTTGTCCGGTGGAGTTATAAATCGCCAGCCTGACCTGGCTGGGTTCGGGGATGTCAAATCGGATGGTGGTTTCCATACCTATCACGAGGATTTGAGCACAGAGCGCACATGATGATACAGCCATTTAGGTCGTCGCTGCAAATTTTTTCGCATATACAGAACTACAGTACTTACATATTTCTTTATCAACTACAATGTCATCACCCCCGCAAGAGCCGGTAAAGGAAATGTGAACCAAAGAGTTGAAGCACCTGCTTTTTTGAAAATAATGTATTCTAATATCCCACCGGCAGCCGTTCCAGTAAGTACACGCCATATCGAATACTTCTTGTTTATTTCTTTTTTCTGTGCAACATAGCCCAATGATGCTCCGACAAAACTACCAATGACAAACGCTCGACCAAATGAACTCTCAGTAGGACTGCAGGTATCATAAAATCCATGCGTACAGTGTGATCGCGAACCTATCATCGCCGACATTAAAGCGCATGGTAGTGTAAATAGAAAAGCTTGTTTAGAAGCCTTGCGTTTGTTAATTGTGTCCGGTTTAAATTTTTTCGCATAAGCACTTTTTTGTTGGAAAAATACTATACTTGTTTCTTTTGGAGTCGAAAGTTCCAAAGAATATGAAAATCGATATATTGAGATGAAATTGGGGGATGAATGTACATTATTTGTGGTTACATTCCTCATTTCTTCCATTTGATAGGATGTTTGTGCAAAGCCAATAATTGGTAACAAAATAATTATAAGTATTGCCGTTTTCATTTCATCCTCTTTTGATATTTAAGTTTACAGGATGTTATTTTAAAATTCAGCTAACAGTTTTTTGCCTGCTAGCTGAATTTTAAACAAAATTTAGCTGCTCACCAATTTTATCATCAAATTAATCACCTTCAACAGGATCAGTAACCCAAGTTATTGTTTTTGTAGCAAAACCCATAAAATGCGATTCATCAGTATTGCCAAAACCTCCCGGTAATAATTCGATTGAAAAGGCATTCCATTCATGTGTTTGACCTTTAAATGGAGAAAAAGGAGATGCCTGAAATACGCTGCTTCCAATGGGATACATACCGCAAGCTTCCCCCCAGTATGTTCCAAAACGAACAATACTTGGTAACCATATCTTACTTATTGTCCCCTTTGTTTCAAAATGTTCGAGCCAGTACATACCGTGCGCATAATTGTAGTAAAAACCATTACTTGCTTTTTTTAATGGAGACTCTTGGATTTCTCCTAAATTTTCAAGATAATCATATTGAAAATATAAATCATGTGAGCTGCCATCATAATCAACATTGTCGGTAAAGGATTCATCATCTAATGATGTACAAAAATCAACTTTAGCTTCAGCTTCCAGTTTATAAACACTCTCGAATCGATTATAGGAGCCATGAGAATTTGCGGCTAACCATACATGTAAGTGATTTCGTTGTGAGGAATACCCAACTTGTACATCATTATAGCTGTTGGCATTAGATGAGCTCCACCAAGCATCACTTGCTAAAATTGTTCGTCCGCCTTCATGCCGGTAGAAATTCACAGCAACAGGATATTGATCTGGGTCTACTTTAATAGTAACATGCTCAAAGTCACCTTCATGCCATGTAGAATTATTTGTGAATGCACTTACATCATTCATTGCAAGGAAATACCAATATTGTATATAAAAATAACCATTCTCATCTTGATAGACATGATAATATAGAGGTCTTTCTCCTGTTGGAGCACTTGAAAAGCGAAATGCATCGTTAATATCCAATATCCAATAAGTGGTCATTTCCCCTTTTCCATTCGAATCTCTATCAGCCGAGCCAATTGTTGCATGAATCTGATCAGGTGATGTGATTGTGCTATTGTATGCTTCCTGTCCTAGGTAGTTGAAGGCTTTTAAACTAGAACGGCCGCTTAAAATCCAATCCACATTCGACAATCCTTCTTGTAGATCATAATAATGCTTATGCAACACCGGGCTAAACTTCTCCGCCAACTGCTGTTCCAAATTATCATTTACCAAATCCTTATCCCGATCATAAACGATTTTAAAATACGGATTCAAATAATTCTGTGAATTTGTCCAGGTATTCGAGCTTTGGATAATCGAATAATCCGTATCGATCATACGGGCTGTCATGGAATAAAGGCTTTCAGATAACTCAGGTGGGATCAAGGTTTGCAGATAAACGCCGCCTTGAGAATTTGTGGTGCCATACAAATTTACAGTATGAATTTCATACTCTGTTGTGTAAGTCCACACCTCGAGTTTTACATGTATACCTGATTTCGGACTGTTATTTTCATCCCGCACGGAAAAGTTCGCACTGTACATATTATACCCACCGGGCAAATCAGCCAGTAGCATTGAACCGCATGCCCAGATGAGCAGGCCGGTTAAGATTGATTTATAATTCATTTTATTCTTCCTCTTGTTAGGAATTCCAGGGTTTTTGTTGTCTCGAAGGTGCCACGCACTTCATTTCGAAGCGGGAGGCGCCTTTTGAACTGCAACGAAAGTAACACGGAAAGTGCGTGGCACCTGTGCTACTTCAAAAACAGGAGCTTGCGCCGGGCGTGGTAGGCGCCGGCGGTGAGCTCGTAGAAATACATGCCGCTGGGCAGTATTTCTCCCTGGTCGTTGCGGCCACGCCATTTCAGCGTGTAGGCGCCGGGCGCAGCGTGTTTATCAAACAAAAGGCGGACATGTTGTCCGGTGGAATTATAAATCGCCAGCCTGACCTGGCCGGGTTCGGGGATGTTAAAACGGATGGTGGTTTCCGGGTTGAACGGATTGGGGTAATTCTGGTAAAGCTGAAATTCACCCGGCAGTGTTGTGGTGTTGACGGTATATTTGGGGCTGGCCTTTTTAGGCAGGGGTAAACCGCCCATCTGGTTGCTATAAAAATCCCGGGCATTTTCTACACCGGCTTTCCAGGCGGTAATGCCTTGTGCCTGCATAATTGCCAGCGGAAATACCACAGTTTCGCCAGCAGTGATTGTAAGAGGGCCGTAACTGAGCAGAAAACGAAAATCACCGGGGTTTTGTCCGTTGTCGCTAAATTTTCCACCTTGCAGTGCATCATACCATTCGCTGTCGGTAACCGGATCGTCGTCAACTTGCCAATAGGTGGCCATCGCTTCTTGCGTGCCGAGAATCATTGCGCCGAGCAATGGGATATTGTCATTTTTTTCTGCTTTCTGCTGAATGTAAACCGCCTGTCCGGTCGCGGCGAGACCGACCTGATCGTCATTCGGTGTGTCTTTGCCATCGTCATCGGGCACATCGATATCGCCCCACAGACCGAGGTAAACATTGTTCAATTCCTGCACATTTTCAGCCAGGGAAATCCGGTATTCGATAACGGCAAAGTCGCTGCCGGTGGTTTCAATTATTTTTTGATTTACGGTGAGACCAAGCGGGATGTGGCCGTCAAAAGCCAGGCGATCGGAGTAGGTTAAACTGGCTTCTTTGGTGGCATCGCTTAATGCCGGATTTGCATTGATGGTGATCGGTGCGTTTTCCAAAGCCCATTCCGGTTGCCAGGAGTTATCATTGCGCAAGCCGGAACTGACATGCACCTTGCCAGCGCTGTTCATGGCGCCGACCATGAGTGCAAAACGGGTGGAATAATTGACGAAACCGGGTGCATCGCTGCTGTGCCGCTCTGTAGCAAAAGTGCCAACAGAAGCATCCGCAATTTGAAAGCCACCAACTTTGGTTAAGCTTTCGGATTGCGTATCTTGTGCAAACACAGAACCTGACAAACTAAAAAACAAAATAATCAGAACGTGAGACGAGAGACGAGAGACGAGAGACGAGAGACGAGAGACGAGAGACGAGAAGCTAACTTTTTCTTTTGCATGTGTCAATTCCTTTCTTGATGGAATATCCATGCATTTTCCCCGCAGGTGTGGCGTATTCATGCCGTATCCGGGTTTGGAAAAATGCATCCTGCATTAAAATTGATTTGGTAGGAAGAGCTCAACATGGCGCCGGGCTTTTGTTGGAATGGAATCACCTCCCCAGTGTTTGAAATGAAGAATCGGGATTTGGATTGTGTGGCCACATTTGACAAGATAAAAATAAATCAACCTTTCGCAAGTTACAATCATGATTCATTTTTATATACGGAGTTAATGTCTTTTTTAAAGATTAGCACAATACGCGCGCCAAACCACGAAAGAACATAAAACAACCCAATCCCTACAAGAAAAAATTTAACGGAGGCACACTTGTACGCCATTGACGGCCATAAATTATTTGTTGTGCCGAGTAGCATCTGGATCAACGCGATATTTTCAACAGCATCAAGTAGTCCTGCTGCAAACATTCCCCAAATCAACAAGTATCCTACCCGACTCCAGGTTCGACTCCGCGATGTGAAAAAGCGTGCAGCGAGTAGAGAGCCAAGAGCTAAAGTAAAAGTATACGACACAAGAAAGAGAAAATCGAGTCCGGTATTAAGTGCTGCGTACGTTCTCTCCATTTCTCCCCAGGAAGCAAATATTTTTTGTGCTTGAACGAGATCTCCTGCAAATTCAAACGAGACAATTCCAGCTGGAGCTGCCTCGGTTTTTAGTGGACTGCCTGTCATTTGCATGCCAAGGATAACAATTAATGTGAAGAGGACGAGAGCCAGGAATATCTTTTTGAGTATCGGTTTCCCTGCTATAGCTTTTTTTTCGAACATAGATTTCCTTATTTTATTGCCATGAAAATGCGTTTGACCTGTGTTATTCATAAACACCTGGATTTGTGGCTGAATCAAAACATGTAGCTCGACATTCGTGTCGCTCATTTTTGAACTTTCGACTTAAATGTCGAGTTACGGCCATTAAATCATGTTTTGACTCAGCTCCCAGTGTTCGCTTCGAGGATTGATGGACAGAGCAGGTTGAAAAATTTATTTTTCCTCCGATGCTCTCCCTTTTTTTCTGCGGACCATGCCAACGATAAAGAAAAAACCACCCACTGCGATGAAGACAATACCGATTGCTTTTAGGGCAATTGTATTGAGGAGCACACAGCCTAGGGAGATAAAAATCATGCTTAAAAACAAGGCCCTGCGATAATCTGATTGGATTTTCTGTGTTGCCATTTTCTGCTTCCTTTCAATAATCAGTCTTGGAATCCATAGAAGTTATGCTTTTCTTGTAACCCAACCAATAGTATTTTAATTCAAAAATAACTGAATTCTACATTTTCCTAACTTCCGGAAATCCGCTATGAATATTGCCATCGGGACGACACGAATACCAAAAGTGCGTGCCGCAAAAGCTGCCTTTAAAAAAGCTCAACACTTTCTCGGTCACATGAATCCGGAGCTGCTTTTCCTTCCATTTGATGTTGAAACCGGCGTTTCCGATATGCCACTTAACTTGCACGAACTCACGCATGGTGCGATGATTCGGGCACAAAATGCAAGAACCGCTGCACGTGCAAAGGGGATTGAGCCAGATTTTGCCATCGGTCTTGAAGGGGGTTTTTTCTCACAAAAAACCGAGGAAGGGAATGTCTACTTTCTCCAGTCGTGGGCGTATGTCCTCAACAGGAAAAAAGGCGCGTTTGGCAGCTCCGGCGCTATGCCGGTTCCTGCTGTCATTGTACGTGATGTTGTCGAAAGAAAACAAGAGCTAGGAAACGTCATTGATCGCTATGGCCTGGAAGAGGATATTCGAAGCAAAGGTGGAGCCTATGATGTCTTTTCAAAGGGCATTATCAATCGGGAGCAGAGTTTCGAATTGGCGATTACATGTGCTCTCGCGCCATTCATCAGTAGCGATCTTTACGATAGATAAATTAATAATTTATTTTAAAATAGAATTTTTCCTTTTGATTTTTCCTCATTGAATTTAACTTTGCGATTTGTTTTTATCACCGAAAATTTTGCACTCGGGGACAGGTGAATAGATTCTGTATCCATACAAGACCAACCCGCATGCTTTACGAAAAAGCGATGCGCCACCACCGGCTACAGAAAAAAGTTATTACAAATCTTCGAATATCCAGTACTATTTTTCAGAGCCGGTTCGCTTGAGCGTTTTAACCGGATTGCTATACGAATACATGGTACATTTTTCTAATAGAACCGAAACTATTTTCACAGACCGCCTTTTCCCGAATTCATTTAAAATGAAGATGCGCAATTGCTTCTTGTGGAGTATATTGGTACTCAAAGTATAAATTCCATATGAAGGTAACGCCTCTAAGATCAATCAAGGAAGAGATTGTGGTTCCGTAATTAATCAGGATACACTGTTCCACCTTATCAAAAGAAAGCGAGATATTGGGATGCGTAATGTTTTGGCAATGGTTCTGGCAGCTGGAAGAGTTGACGAATTAAGTGTTTTAACCATGCACCGTCCGAAATCTGCTCTACCCTTTGGTGGACTCTACCGTGTCATCGACTTCCCGCTTTCAAACCTCATGCACTCCGGAATAAGTCGCGTTGGGATTCTTTCGCAATACCGACCTTTTTCGCTAATGAACCATATTGGGGATGGCTCAGCATGGGACATGAACAGCCGGCACAGCTACATCCATATTCTGCCGCCTTACAAAGGACATAAACCACAGGATTGGTACCAGGGGACAGCCGATGCAATTCATCAAAATCTTGATTATATACGCCGGGAAAAACCAGAATATGTCCTGATCCTTTCAGGCGACCATGTTTATCAAATGGATTACGCTCGTCTTATCGAATTCCACAATGCCAACAATGCCGATGTCTCCCTCGCTTTCAAACAAATGCCGATGGAGCAGGCGTCGCGATTCGGCCTTGCCCATTTCGATGAAAATGATTTATCCATAGAAGGTGGGCGCCTGATTCGTTACACTGAAAAACCGGAAAATCCCGTTAGTAACTGGGCATCTCTGACTATTTACCTTTTCAAAACGGATGTCTTAATGGATATTGTGCATGATTTTGTCGGCCAGAGGCATAAAACCGAGTTCGGTCGTGACATTCTTCCGGAGATTATAAACACACACCGGGTGTTTGGTTATCGCTTCAACAATTTCTGGGGCTATACTCGAACGATATCAGAGTATTACCAATCCAATATGAACCTGCTGGGAGATCATCCAAGTATCGATCCGGAGCAATGGCGGATTCGCACAAATCTGGCCCACAGGAACATTCAGGACCACCTTCCGGCACTTTTCGGCAGTTCAGGCAATGTAAAAAACAGTCTGGTTTATAACGGATGTCGCATCTATGGCCATGTTGAAAACTGTATTCTTTTTCCCGGTGTTGTCATTGAAAAAGGGGCAATTATCAAGGACTCCATTATTTTCTACGATACGACGATCAAGGCAGGCGCAACCGTGCATGCCTCAATCATCGATACGGATGTAACCGTCGGTGAAGGAGCCGTCGTTGGAAGCAAAGCAACTCTCGTCACCTCGCAAGACCTGCAAAAAAACCTCACTCTGCTTGGCCAGGATGTCGACATCAAACCCAATCAATGCGTTCTCCCCGGATCCCATATTTCCACAGAATCCGATATCGACAATTATCACATCAATAAATCCTCGGAAGGGATTAAGCAATGAATCGAACTGTCGGGATGATATTAGCCGGTGGTGTTGGCAGCCGTTTAGGTGTCTTGTCACAACACAGAGCAAAACCAGCCGTACCTTTCGGTGGGATTTACCGAATAATTGATTTCACCATTAGTAATGCAATAAATTCCGGATTGAATTTTTTAGGTATACTTACACAATATAAACCGCACTCGTTGATGACACATTTGCAAAATGGAGCAGCCTGGGGACTTTCCGGGCGGACCAAAATGCTGAAAATTTTACCGCCGAGTACAGGTCATAAGGATTCAGACTGGTACCGGGGAACGGCAGACGCCGTGCGACAGAACATGCAATTTATCAACAATTTTGAAAATTGCGATACGGTTCTCATTCTTTCCGGGGATCACATTTATCACATGGATTACAGCCAGCTCGTCGAGTACCACAGGCAAAAGGAAGCGGATGTAACCATAGCGGCGATGACTGTTCCCATGGAAGATGCAAAGGAATTTGGAATCGCGGAGGTTGACGCTCAAGGACGGGTTATCGGATGGGAAGAAAAGCCGGAAAAACCGCGCAGCAATCTTGCATCGATGGGCATATATGTGTTCTCACTTGCGTATTTGGAGAAAGTTTTCTCAGAAACCAAGGATAATGATTTCGGCAAGAACATCATTCCGCATGCAATGGAATCAGCAAATACCTTTATTTTTCCCTTCAGCGGATACTGGCGGGATGTTGGCACGATCAAGGCATATTGGCAAACGAATATGGATATACTGGATCCGAACCAGCCGATTGATCCGGAAGAATGGCAAATATACACAACCGTTAATGAAGGAGCACGCATAGGCGACCGGCCGCCAACTTTTATCGGCGAAAATTCGAATATTGAAAACAGCCTCATTTCTCAGGGGTGCGTGATTGAAGGACAGGTTATCAACTCTGTGCTTTCACCCGGTGTCTGGGTACAAAAAGGTGCTGTTCTACAAGACTGTGTTTTAATGAATAACTGTGAAATTGGCGAAGGCGCACAACTTAAACGGGTGATTATCGACAAAGAAGTGCAGATCGGGAGTGATGCATCGATCGGGATGAGTAGTGATACACGGCAAAACGCGACCCATCCAGGACTGCTTCAGGATGGGCTTACTGTCATAGGTAAAAATGCCTTCATTCCGGACCGTTGTCGTATTGGGCAGCACTGCATAATCGACAGTGGTGTAGTAATCGAACAACGATCGTCTAAAACGGTGGAAAGTGGCACAACACTTCTGCAAAACGGCAAAGCTGCAACCGTTCTGTAATATCACTTCCTGAAATCAGGGAATATTGCGAAAACCTTTTTCCTCCCACCATAGGTTTTCTCCATATCTTCCTACATTTGTTTTATTAAAATTTTAGGGGCATAAATTTCATTAGATTTATGAGAATAATCTAAAGGAACGGTGCAAAATACCGTTTTAATAGGTAGAAAATCTTCTGAAATACAATCATTTAGCTTTCCCGGAGCTCAAGATCCAGACAGATACAATATAAACTTGTTTTTTTACCACATTTTTAATCCCACTGAAAACGAGATTGAGTCCAATATGACAACAGATCATGTGATAGAATTTGAAAAAATGCAGAGCATTTTAAAAGACTTAATGATTCCACCTCGCCCCCAGGTTTTGACAGGTGTAATGGAAGAAAAAAACAAGCCGGATTGCAATACGAGCCGCATTGCGGAGATAATTCGGGAGGATGTAGCCATCTCTGCAGGTGTACTCAAAACGGTAAATTCACCTTTTTTTGGCCTGAGGCAGGAGATACTGTCTATTTCACAGGCAGTTGTGTTATTGGGATTAACCAATATCATGAATATTGTGAGCGCACTTTCCCTCCGGCAACTCATAATGAAGGGCAACGAGGCGTTCATGGAAAATTTCTGGACAATGTCCACAGAGAACGCCTTAATTTCTGCAAAACTTGCCAAGGAATTAACGCAAATTCCACCGGATGAGGCTTACATGCTTGGGCTTTTACAAAATTGCGGTATCCCAATTCTTGGACAAAAATATCCATCCTACAATGAAATCTATCTTGAGGCTTTGCAGTTGCAGGATGAAAAGAGTATAACAGAAATTGAAGAAGATTATTACCACATTAATCATTGTGTCGTTGGATATGTCATTGCCACACGCTGGCAGTTTCCCAATCTTATCAGTGACTGCATTTTAAAGCACCATAGTATCGATTCGAGTATGTGGTCTATCCATCAGCTTGATGAAGACGGCAAGACACTCGCGCCATTGCTCGCAATTTTAAAGCTTGCTGAACACCTTAGCCAGCATTACCACGGCTTACCCGATTTTTTTGAGTGGCAAAAAAACGCGCAGGAAATTTTATCTTATCTCAATGTAACACCAAAAGAGCTGGGTAATCTTGAAAAAGATGCGAGTGAGTGTTTATCTAATTTCTACAAACAGCAAAGCATAAAGGTAACTTCCTGAGAGTGCAGTAATTAACGGGGATCAATGTTTCAAAATTGACGATGTTGCCATGCTGAAATACAGCCTTCCGATGAAGACAAAAACAGGGGTGTTTTTTCGGGGAGTGGATTCGATATTTTTTTCGTTCACTTCGAACAGCAATCTTATTTTTTCAATTCTTGCAGATTCGGTAAATCGTAGTAATCAGGGATGTATTTGTAAAGTATTTGCATCAATTCGTCACGATTAATTGGTTTGGAAATATAGTCGTCCATACCTGCATCAAGAAAGCGTTCGCGATCACCTTTCATGGCATTTGCTGTCAGTGCAATGATAGGAATATGTCCGCCCTTCTGCTTTTCAACTTGACGAATTGCTTGTGTTGCTTCAATTCCATCCATATCCGGCATTTGTATATCCATGAAAATTAAGGCAAATTCCTTTTCCCGCCAATATTGCAAAGTATTCAAACCATCTTTTGCTAAGGTCACCTGAAAATTTAATTTTTCAAGAATCCGGATAATAACCTTTTGATTGACAACGTTGTCTTCCGCAACCAGGATCGATTTGTTGGAAGCGAAATCCGCCGATTTTACAGCCGTGATATCAACAACCTTTGGTTCCATTTGTTGATTTTGCGCAATGATATTTTTGTTGCTGTAGACAAAATCATCAAAGAGTGGTGCTTCTTCTGCATCGTTGCCTAATCGAAAACTGAGGAGGAAGTGAAAACAACTACCATTACCCGTGTATTCATTAGAAAAAATCGAAACGACGGGACTTTCCACCCAAATTTTGCCGTTCATTAACTGCACTAATTTGGATGAAATCGCCAATCCGAGCCCGGTTCCGCCATATTCCCGCTTAAGCGAACTGTCTGCCTGGACAAATGAATCAAAAATACTTTGCTGCTGGACTTGTGAAATGCCAATACCGGAATCGGTCACAGAAAAATGCAGGCAAATTTCATGATCATGTTCCCATTCGCGCTCAACCTTGAAAACAATTCCACCGTTGTCGGTAAATTTTATCGCATTACCGATCAAGTTGATGATAATTTGTCCCAGACGGCCAGGATCACCAATCAATACATCGGGGACGTCGTGTGGGATTGTGCATTGAAAGCCCAGTTCCTTCTGTTCTGCACGAAAAGCAAATGTCTTGATGACCTCATCGATTTTGTCTCGGAGTTGAAATTGTCTGGCGACCAATTGAAATTTACCCGCTTCAATTTTGGAAAAATCCAAAATATCGTTGATGATCGTCAATAACGATTCAGCAGAAGATTTTACAAGCCCGAGATATTCTCTTTGCTCGCCTGAGAGCTCCGTATCCAGGGCGAGGTCCGTCATGCCGATGATACCGTTCATCGGTGTGCGAATTTCGTGACTCATGTTTGCCAGAAATTCACTTTTCATCCGGCTCGTTTGCTCGGCCATTTCCTTTGCCTGCCGCAAATCTTCGTGTACGCGTTTTTGTTCAGTTATGTCCTTTGCTACTCCGGTTAAAGCCAACGGAACACCGGATTCATTATAAACGATGGATGTAGAAAGAAAAATGGGAAATTCGCTTCCGTCTTTGCGTGTTGCCAGCAGCTCGCCATTCCATCCACCACAAATCGTCTCCATTTGAATTTGCTCAATGATTTCTGCTGGTGTTTTTGAGGAATGAATAATGGAAATTGATTTGCCCACGAGTTCAGATTGCAAGTACCCGAAGGAATTGTAAAACGCATCGTTGATGAAAAGAATATTATCACTTAAATCACTAATCCAAACACTGTCATTTATGCTCATTAGAGCATGAGAAAGCATTTTATAACGCTTTTCACCACTTTTATTTTTAATCGCATTTTCAATTGTAATGGGAACTGTTTTCAGATAATTTCTGTGCGGATCTTTAATGACATAATCATAGGCACCGACTTTCATCGCTTTCACCGCAATTTCCTCATCTCCGGCACCTGTTATTATGATCATCGGTGTTTCGCCGACGAGTTTAATAACATCAAATGCGTCCCCATCGCCCAATGAATAGTCAGAAATGACAATATCAAATTTCACATTTTGCAGGAAATGACCGGCATCAGCGACAGACTTGGCAAATTCGATTTCATAAGCTAAATTTTCCTGTTTTACCATGCGCTTGAAAGCCATCTGGTCGACGACGTCATCCTCAACAATGAGTAACTTTGTAATATCCGGAGCACTCGCGTGGTATCCTGAATCCCTTTCCGCTTTTTTGATGATGCTGATATCTTTAATTATCCCACTGTAGGAAATCGGCTCATCATTCTCATCAAAAATCATCGAAGTGGAGAGATAGACAGAAAATTCTAAACCGTTCTTTCGCTTGCACAAAATTTCCCCTCCCCATCCACCGCGAAGCGTATCCGACTGAATTTTTTCGAGACTATGCTGTGTTCCCTCCGTTTTAAACAAGTGCCAGATATTCGTCCCTAATATTTCCTTTCTTTCGAACAGCACTGTTTTGATAAACGCTTCGTTGACAAAAATCACATTGGCATTTAAATCGGTGATCCAAATGGCGTCTGAAACACTTTTCATCGCGTGCGACAACATTCGGAATTGATGCTGCATTTTTCTGGTTTTTAGAACATTTTCTATGGTGAGAGGCAAAGTTTTGATGTAGTTTTGCTTTCGATCTTTGATCAGGTAATCGCATGCCCCTTCTTTCATTGCCTTCACAGCAATCTCTTCATCCCCAACACCGGTTGCGACGATTACCGGCATGTCTTTTGTGTATTGCATCACCTCAAGGGCATCACCATCTCCCAAATTGAAATCGGTAATGATGACATCAAACCGTTGCGTTTGCAATATATCACGGGCTTCTCTCAGTGTATTGGCGATTGTATACTCAAAGCCAAGATTATTGCGTTCGACAACCCGTTTAAAGGCCAATTGATCGACTCTGTCATCTTCTACAAGCAGAAGCTTAATCGATGTGTTTTCCATTTCTTGATCCATTAATGTCCTACAGGCAGCTCACTCAATGTCCAGTATAGTCTTATTGTTTTCATCGTCTCGACAAATTTTAAATAATCAACCGGTTTGACCATATATCCAGCTACGCTCAGATCGTAGGAATCCGTTCTGTCCTGATCCGCTTTCGATGTCGTTAAAACGATAACCGGAATACGCTTAAGGTATTCGTCAGTTTTGGCAACTTTTAAAAATTCAATTCCATTCATTTTCGGCATATTGAGGTCAAGGAGAATGATACACGGCACAGGATTGTTTTTATCACGGAGAAAGGCCAGCGCTTCTTCACCATTCGTGGTTATAAAAAGCGGATTTGTCACCTGAATTTCTTTCAATGCACGACGCACCGTCATCGCATCAACTTTATCATCTTCCACTAAAAGAATAGGCCAATTACCTTTCATTTCTCGATCCTGTTCATTAATTTCCTGCTCAGTCCTGAAGCGTTTGCGACTCTGCCATCTGGATTGCAGAAATATCGATTTCTTTTACTTCCAGATTCTCGCGTGGTAATGAAAAATAAAATGTACTTCCCTTGCCAAGTTCGGATTCCAACCATACTTTCCCACCATACATTTCTATTATTTTCTTAATAAGCGTTAACCCTACGCCCGTGCTTTCAAATTCGTCCCGAGGATTGAGTGTCTGGAAAATTTGAAAAATTTTCTCAAAATGACGCTCGTCGATGCCTGGCCCATTGTCCGCAACACGAAAAATATGATTTGACTCATCCGTCTTTGAACAAACCATGATTTTTCCCTGGGGTTTATCCATGTATTTAATGGCGTTACTCAACAAATTTTGAAAGACCTGCTCAATTCTTGTTTTCTCAATCATAATAGTTGGTAATTCACAATTAACCGTAATCGAAATGTGTTCAGGCGGTGCAAGCAAATCGATGATGCCTGCAACGCTTTCATTCAGATCAACTTCCACGAACTCCTCGCGCACACGCCCGACACGGGAATACTGTAAAATACCCTCGATGAGTTTATGCATCCGTTTCACGCGGCTTTCCAAAAGGTGAACCAATTCCTTGCCATCTTCGTCAAACAGGTCACCGTAATCAGCTATAAGCCAATCGGAAAGCGATCCAATAGCGCGAAGTGGCGCCTTTAAGTCATGGGAGACGACATAGGCAAAATCCTTTAATTCCTGGTTTACGCTCTGCAATTCTTTCATCAATTCGGCCCGGCGATTCTCGGCTTTCACACGCTCCGTAACATCCCGAACAATACTTAACCAGGCCGGCCGTTCCTGGTATTCAATTTCATCTGTAATAATTTCGACGTTGATTAACCTACCCGACTTTGTCCTATGTGTGTAGCTATTAGGTGTGACCGTATTTTTCGTATCAATATTCTCTTCCACAAGCAGACGTTCTTCAGGGAGGTGGAGATCATAAGGTGTCAGGTTTTTCAGTTCGTCGTTGGTGTAACCATAAGTTTCAACCACAGCTTTGTTGCTATCGACAAAGTGCTTTGTCTCCTTGTCAAAAATAAAAATTTGATCTGGAATCTGATTAAACAGGCTAAAATACTTGCGTTCATTTTTGCGCAATTCATTCTCAACCTGAGTCCGGAAATGAATCTCCTCCTGTAATTTTTCATTGATTGTGCGCAATTCTGCAGTGCGTTCATCAACAAGCTCTTCCAAATTATATCGGTGTTTTTGCAACTCTTCTTCTGCTTTTTTGCGCTCTTTAATTTCCTCTTTCAGCGTTTTATTCAAGGAAGATAGTTTTGCCGCATTCTCCTGATGCAATTCTTTCGCTTTAAATACCTCATCAAATGCGCGATCCTTTTCACCCACAAGTCGCTTAACACGGGTCATCATTGTATGGAAGGCCTGTTTTAACTGGCCAATTTCATCGGAATGATCAAGCTCTATCTCGACATTTAAATCCCCTGCTGCGACGCTATTGGCGACATTCACAACCTCATTCAAAGGAGAAATGATTGAAGAAGATAATTTGAACGAAATCCAACCCAATATTGAAATACCGATGAAAATCATCGTAAATATTAATTTGAGCATGTTGCCAAAATTTTCACGATCTGTCGTAAAAGCATTGGCTATGGCTGTCTGGTAATGGTGTTTGTTCGCTCTTAGGGTGATCTTTAGGGTGTTATATTGATTGGTCATTGCTTTTAAATCAGAGACGAGACTTTCATTGGTCTCCTCTGAAATCATTCGTATGGCCGTTGTTTGTGCCAATCGAAAATAGGTCGCAAAATTTTGCCGCAATTCCGATAATTCATGTCCCTGTTCCTCGTATAAGGTCGATTCTGCATCGAGACGATTTAAAACGCTGTCACACAAAATCTCTATTTCCTGAATAGCTGCGGAATCAGCGGTAGCCACAGCATCCTGCATCCCACGCTGGATTGTTGCAAGCGATTCCTCTATATCTCGCTCCAGCTCCAGCAATGGATAGTAATTCTTCTGAATTTTCTTTGTTAATTCAGCATTTTGAAGATTCACAACCAGGATAATAAGCAATACAGAGAGAAAAGTTAAACCAGCGATTATTGGCATGACAATTATTCTGTGACGAATTTTTAAATTGTGCAGTAACTTCATGTAGTCAACAGCCTTTTTAACCCAACTATTAAAAACCGGTGGCGAAACTTATAATTGAAAAACGTGTTCGATAGGGCTCTTCAACAAACAAGTTCACTGATTTTTCTTCAATGTTAAATCCTTCATACCAATGGATTTCGAACTTAAAAACAATGTTTTGCGCGAACGAATAATTAAATCCCAAAGATGTATCGTTGTTGTTTGTTAAATCCATTTTATTGGAACCTACTGCCATGATAAAGGGTGGGGGGACAGGCATTGCGTTCAAAAAAGACGACTCCCACTTGGCAAACGTACGTAATTTTTCAGTCCAGACAAATCCAGCCTGCACGTAAGCGCCTCCGATATTAAAATCCATTCCGTTTAAATCGTAACGCACATACTCGGTTTTTAGGGATACTCGTTCCAGTTCGCAATCCATTGAATAATTCTGACCCCAGATATCTCTTTCTTTCCCACCATAGTTTTCGTTAAAATTAATACCTCCACTGAGATGGGAACGAACGATACCGCTCCCAAACCGCAGTCCCTCGAGAGGTGTCATCAGCCATAGCTGCGTCCCAAGTCCATTTTCAGAACGGGCTTCTTCGATAATTTGCATATCTTCGCCGGTGTAGGGATTCGAAAATGTCGCCATTTCGAGCATACTCCAATGCCCGCCAAAAACACTAAGATTCATCTCCCAGCGTGCATTTTTACGAAAGGTATGGGAGTAAGAAAATCCATCAATCGTTTCACTGGTATGGCCTCTTTCACCATATACAGTGGAGGGAACACGATAAAACGGTAGCAAAATTCCGACATCGCGCAGTTCGTTGTATATCCCCAATGGATACAAGATTTTTCCAATTCGTACCGCACTTTCGTCCGAAATTTTATATTCATAAAATCCCCAATCAAAGGCAACATTCGGTTCAACCTGCATATACGGGCTGCCGCCCAATCGCTTATGGCTGAGTTGCACGACAAAACTGCTGTTCAATTTCGAATCATAGCGAATTTGCAGGGCCAGATTACGGTAATCTGTCGTGCCGCTTGTGGGAATTCCATAAACCTGATGTTTATCACTGATAGCAAAAGCTTGCATCAAGTGCCCGTGTATATTTAAACCGGATTGCGCGAAAACAAAGGCCGGTACAAGCAGTTGTGCACCACAAATGAAATGGAGCCATTTATTCGTTTTACTCATTAATTAACCTTCAAGAGATTAAGTACAATGCCGACTCTATCGCGCTTTGTGATTTTTCCAATCGAAGAACAGTTCAATCTTCCAGCCCGAGAACTTTTACGTGATATTTTTCAATCGGGGTGGCGCTGGCCACATAACCTATTGCCCCGTCATTTTCCTGTACATAGCGAATGACCTCCTCTTCCGTAAGTTTTTCGGGTAGCGGTACATCACGCCCTGTAAAAATTTGTTTTTGCCAGTACGCCTTGATAGAGCTGACATTTTTGCCATGAATTTCTCTGGAAAAGGCTTCCCGAATTTCAGAATTCTCAACCAAATCGACCGCCGTTATTTTTTCCCCATTTTTCCATTGGCCTTCTTTTTTCAAAAAAATGCGGGAAAGTTTTTTCCTGGAAAGCTTCGTGATGCTGTTGGACTCATGAACAATTATTTTAAATTTCTCCTTTTCCTGTGCATCCACATAGGAAAGCTGAATTATAAGCCCAATGGCAAGTATTATTAAATTGAATTTCTTTACCATTTTTCATCCAAATTCTTAGGATTAGAAACTCGTGGAAAAACTAAATATTACATACTGCGACTTTGACGGTGCTTCTGATAAATCCACGAGGAGTTTATCTTCTGCGAGAAAGCTCTTTGTCCAATGAGATTCTAATTTTAGCACTGTATTATTCGTCATGCTGTATTTAAGGCTTACCGCTGATTCATTAAAGTAAGTAACTTCATCCGGACTATTATATATGTAGGACGGAATTTTAAGAAATTTAAAAAAACCATATTGGCCGCAGACGCTGAAGTTTGAGAAGAGGTTCTTGCCTATTTGGGCTGATAAATTACTTGAGCTGATCTTTCTTAAGTGCAGAAAGTATTTTCCTGTCTCAACCCGAACAAAAGAACCAGGAAAAGTTGCATCTAACGAAAAATTGAACACAGTTAAGGACGTCTCTCCGAGCACACCATTTTTAGTAAAGTGAATCCCACCACTCGCATTGCCATGATAAACACCAAAACCCAATCGTAATCCGTCCATTGGGGTATAGAGCCAGTTTTGTGCACCAAAGGCATTTTCAATTTTCGCGGTTTCGGTCAGGGTAAAACCTTCGTTTGTCATGGGGTTTAAGGTGTTAATCCACTCCACCCACGTCCACTGCCCTGCGTAAGCTTCGATAGTGTATTCCCAGGAGGAAAATCGGTTAAAAGAATACCAGAATGATATTCCATCTACGGCTTCACTCACATAATTTCCATCCTGGTATGTCCCATAGGGCACTTGATAAAATGGCAATAAAATACCCACATCGCGTATTTCACTATAGATTCCCCAGGGCAATTGAATTTTCCCAATTTTTATTGCAGCAGATTCACCGAATTTCCGCTGGTAAAATGCCCAATCCAATTCTATTTCTTCTTCCATTGACATAACCGGACTTAAGCCAACGCGTTTATGACTCAGCTGAATCACAACGATATTTTTATTGTTTTGATCGTAACGAAATTGCAATGCCATGTTGCGATAATCACTGGTACCATTCTCGGGTATACCGAAAATTTGATGATGCCGACTAAACGCATAGGCCTGTGTTAAATATCCATGAATGCTTAATGAGGATTGTGCGAAACACATTGTGGATGGAAGAAGAAAAGGCAACCACAGAAACAGGCGCTTCAAATTTGATGAATTCATGATAAGATTCCTGCTTATTTTTGTAATGGATTCAGTGATTAACTGAAAACTGGCAATCCTGAATGCACTCTAAAATCGATATTATAACCCCCATAATGGCATCAGCCCAGGATTAACCCTAATCGAGGGAGTTTTGAGTATAAAATCCTGCGGCAATTCACTTCATATTTCGTCCGTATTCAAAAAGAAATGAATAAATATTTTGTGATAAACAAGTTATGGCAGATAAAGCTGGGGAATAAAATGAAATGAAAAAGCGAATGCTGGGTTGATGAAAATAGGATTTTTTTGAAGGGTAATAAGGCACCGGATACTGAGGAAACATCAATCAGGTTATAAATGTATAAATAAGTACAGGCAGTTTTGGAAAAAAAAGCCTGGCACAAAATTATGCCAGGTTTTTTTTATTTAGATATCAAACTTAATGCCCTGAGCGAGCGGCAATTCTGTTCCATAATTTATGGTGTTTGTTTGCCGGCGCATATAAGCTTTCCATGCATCAGAGCCGGATTCGCGTCCGCCGCCTGTTTCTTTCTCACCACCAAACGCACCACCAATTTCCGCACCGGAGGTCCCAATATTCACATTAGCGATACCGCAATCGGAGCCACGACAGGAGAGGAACTGCTCTGCTTCCTGCAAATTATCTGTAAATATTGCCGACGACAATCCTTGTACAACGTCATTGTGCAGTGCTATCGCATTGGATACATCGCCTTCATATTTAATCAGGTAAAGCAACGGTGCGAATGTTTCTTCCTGCACAATTGCGTAGTGATTTTCCACTTCTGCGATGGCGGGCGTCACATAACAGCCTGACTCATAACCTTTCCCGGAAAGTACCTCTCCACCGCATATTATTTTACCGCCCTGCTCTTCAACAGCTTTTACTGCATCCAAATACATATTCACAGCATCACGATCAATAAGCGGTCCCATATGGTTGCTGGCTTCCATTGGTGAGCCAATTTTCATGCCGCTATACGCTTTGGTTAGGGCGGATTTCACTTTTTTATATATCGATTCATGAACAATGATCCGGCGTGTTGACGTGCAGCGCTGGCCTGCGGTTCCAACAGCACCAAACACGATTGCAGGTACCGCCAGTTTCAGATTGGCGTTTTCCGTGAGGATGATGGCATTGTTTCCACCCAATTCAAGGATGCTCTTGCCAAAGCGTCCAGCAATAATTTTTGCTGCATGCTGCCCCACGCGCGTTGAGCCCGTAATTGAAATCAGCGGGATTCGTTTGTCATGCAGCATCTTTTCACCAATTGTCGAACCGCGCCCAATCATCAAATTGAAGATACCTTCAGGCAGGTCGTTTTCTTTTAAAACTTCCTGTACAAGATTTTGAACTGCAATAGCTGATAGCGGCACCTTCGAGGAAGGTTTCCACAAATTGACATTACCACACACAGCCGCAAGCGTGGCATTCCACGACCACACCGCAACAGGAAAATTAAATGCGGAAACCGTCGTAACGATACCGAGGGGATGATATTGGTCGTACATACGGTGCTCCGGTCTTTCGGAATGCATGGTGAATCCATACATCTGCCGGGACTGACCAACGGCGAGATCACAAATATCGATCATTTCCTGCACCTCGCCCAGCCCTTCCTGCAGCGATTTACCCATTTCAAAGGAGACGAGATGGCCAAGAGGATCTTTATATTCACGGAACTTCATGCCCAGCTGGCGTACTATTTCACCACGCTTTGGGCCAGGCATTTGCCGCCAAACATGAAATGCGCTCTGCGCTTTTGCGATGACATTCTCATAATCTGCTTCTGAAGCCAGATAAACAGAACCAATCAACTCTCCGGTAACCGGGGACACACTTTTAAGTTCACCCTGATCTGTACTTGCCCCCCATTCCAAACCCGTAGACGAACCAAAATTTTTTTCTTTGACTCCAAGAGTTTTCAAGAAATCCATGGATAGCCTTTCCAATTATAATTTCGAACTTCAACCAACGAATTAAACTTGTGCAATGATAAGAATTACAAAATAAAAAGCAATGTTTATGGCACTAATTTTTGAATAATTTTGACGGGATTACAGCCAAAGCAAGACCAAACTGGAATTCTCTCCCTGGCATTTACTTCCATTGTTTCGCCTTGACTTTTTAGGTCGAAATCGTTATTATCATCGATTCTGTTTTTACAGATTCAGGTGCTGGTTAGCTCATAATTTAAAACTCCACCCTGAAAAAAAGAGTGGGATATTAAAAACGCAGGTGTGTAAAACGAATTCAGAAACGACTAAAGGTACGCTCTATATTATCAGCACACCAATAGGTAATCTCATGGATATCACCTTCCGAGCTGTAGAAACACTGCAAAGTATGGATGTTGTCGCAGCAGAAGATACTCGCCACAGTGGATTACTTTTAAAGCACTACCAAATTAAAACAAAACTCTGCAGTTTTCATGATTTTAATAAGGAAAAGCAACTCCCGATTCTTCTACGTGATCTTCAGAACGGAAAAAATGTTGGACTTATAACAGATGCAGGCACTCCCGGAATTTCTGATCCGGGTTTTTCTTTGATTAAGGCGGCTATTGAAGCTATGGTTCCTATAGTACCCATTCCGGGAGCGACAGCGTTTGTACCTGCTTTGATCGCCTCAGGACTTCCGCTTCACCGTTTTGTTTTTGAAGGTTTTCCACCGGTAAAAAAAGGAAGAAAATCTTTTTTTGAAAAATTAAAAAATGAAGAGCGAACCATCATCCTTTATGAATCTCCACACCGCATTTTAAAAACAGTGAAGGACATCGGCGAGTACTGGGGAAATCGAAATTTAGTGATCGCGCGAGAATTGACTAAAAAATTCGAAGAATTTATCCGGGGTACGGTGCAGGAAATAATCGAAGAATTATCGCAACAACCGAGAAAAGGTGAAATAGTCATCATCGTTGATGGATCTGAGCCAGAACCCAAAAAGAGAAAATCAAAAAATGAAACTTAATTTCTTATCCGACGGCTTAAAAAACTGGTATTTGCGTTTTACACAACCACTGGTCAACATTTTTATTGAGCTGGAACTTAATCCAAATTTTTTTACATCGATCGGATTTGTGGTGAGTATCATCGCAGCAATCATGTTCGCAAAGGGGAATTTGCGGTTTGCTGGTGCGCTCGTTCTTTTGTCCGGTACCTTTGACATTATCGATGGCCGGGTAGCGAGGGCGACGAAACGGGAAACCAAATTTGGGGCATTGTACGATTCAACTCTGGATCGCTACGCTGAGGTAATTATGTTTTTTGGTCTTGCCTATTTTTTCATTTTCCAGGCATGGACCGGAGAAATGAATGAAGTCGTCGCTTTTATAGCCGCTGTTGGTGTGAACGTTGCACTTGGCGGTTCAGTTATGGTTAGTTACGTACGGGCTCGGGCAGAAGCGTTGGGATTTAATTGCAGTGTTGGCTACATGCAACGCCCTGAACGCATTGTCTATATAGGATTCAGTGCTATTTTCCAGAAATATATCCTTATTCTGGCAATTCTGTTGATTGCTGTCATGGCAAATTATACGGCAATGCAGCGCCTTTATCACGTTTGGGATCAGGAAAGACGTCAAAAATTGGCGCAGCAACAATCTGAAATAGAGTCAGAGTCTGTTTAATACCGTAACTCGAACACCGTCCCGTCTTGTATAAAAGCACGGTATTTAAATTTCAAACTTCTTATGAAAGGTATTAGAGGATGAAAACTGGAGTAGATATTAAACCAGCAACCGGCAAGCTTGGCATTTTAACACCAGGCATGGGTGCTGTTTCGACTACTTTTATTGCTGGGTGCATTGCCGTTAATAAAGGTATTGGAAAACCCATTGGTTCACTCACACAAATGGGAAGTATTCGACTGGGAAAAAGAACAGAAAATCGCAGTCCACTGGTAAAAGATTTTGTTCCGCTCGCAGACATGAATGATTTGGTCTTCGGTGGTTGGGATATCTTTGAAGATAACGTTTACGAAGCTGCTTTAAATGCCGGTGTGTTACAAAAAGACCTTCTGGATCAAATGAAAGACGAACTTTCTGCGATCAAACCAATGAAAGCCGTTTTCGATCCAGCCTATGTGAAAAAACTGAATGGCACCTGGGTGAAAAAAGGCAAAAACAAGATGGATTTGGCGGAGCAGTTGCGTGAAGATATCCGCAACTTCAAAGCATCAAACAAGCTCGACCGCCTGGTTATCGTCTGGTGTGGAAGCACGGAGGTTTTTATGCAAGCCTCTGATGTGCACAGCACGGTTGAATCCTTTGAAAAAGCCATGCGCGAAAACGATCCGGCTATCGCCCCAAGTATGATTTACGCTTATGCTGCCATGAAGGAAGGCGTACCTTTCGCAAATGGTGCCCCTAACCTCACTGTTGATCTTCCTGCAATTCAACAGCTGGCAAAAGAAAATAAACTGCCGATAAGTGGTAAAGATTTCAAAACCGGCCAAACCTTCATGAAAACCCTGCTCGCTCCGGGTTTCAAAGCGCGTTTGCTCGGATTATCCGGTTGGTTTTCTACCAATATTTTAGGAAATCGTGACGGTGAAGTTTTGGATGATCCGGATGCATTCAAAACCAAAGAAGTTAGTAAATTAGGTGTACTTGAATATATTCTGCAACCGAAAGTCTACCCCGATTTATACAAAGAGCTTTATCACAAAGTTCGTATTAATTATTATCCGCCACGCGGCGACAACAAAGAAGGCTGGGACAACATCGACATTTTCGGCTGGTTAAATTACCCAATGCAAATTAAAGTCGATTTCCTCTGCCGAGATAGTATTCTGGCAGCACCACTGGTTCTCGATCTGGCATTGTTTTCTGACCTTGCGATGCGTGCCGGCATGTACGGCATTCAGGAATGGTTGTCCTTCTACTACAAAAGCCCAATGGTGGCCAAAGAATTGTATCCCGAGCACGATATTTTTATCCAATTGATGAAACTGAAGAATACTCTGCGCCATCTGAAAGGTGAAGATCTTATTACGCACCTTGGCCTGGAATATTACGACTGATAAATTTGAAATATCCCGTTTGTATTGAATGATATAGATCCAAGCGGGATTTATTTTTAGTGGCAAATCATTTGATACGAAAGTCCCCATTAAAATCTATCCTGAAAACTTCTTTGCCCGCTGTGATCGA
The DNA here is from genome assembly GCA_020633655.1 of Deferribacteres bacterium. Taxonomy (GTDB): domain Bacteria; phylum Zhuqueibacterota; class Zhuqueibacteria; order Zhuqueibacterales; family Geothermadaptataceae; genus Bioreactorimicrobium. The sequence goes on along the minus strand of JACKDF010000007.1, from coordinate 82,610 downwards.
TTTGTCTTCACAAACAATAATGTGGACAATAGAAACGATTCTCATCGGACAGATTAGTGCTGCTGCCTTTGCCGGCGTGGGAATGGCTATTCAAATTCTCGTCGTTTGTATGACAGTCCTGCTCACTTTTATTGTCGGAGCATCACTGATTTTGACGCGACATTTGGGAGCCGGCAATAAATGGCAGGCAAATCACGTCCTCGGGCAAACAGTGATGATGGGTTTCATACTGAGTATTCTCCTTGGATTCACCTGGTATTTCGGTGCACCCTGGCTTTTATCGCTCATTCGAGAAGCCAGTGGTGAAGCCCGCAATGCCGGTGTTACTTATTTGAGTACCGTCGCCTTCTTTGCGCCAATAATCATCACAAATTTTGTTGCGGTAGGTGTCATTCGTGGTTCCGGAGATACGATCCACTCGATGATTATCAACCTGACCATCAATACGCTAAACCTGCTTCTTGCCCCGACATTAATATTTGGTCTTTTCGGTGCACCGCGTCTCGAAGTTTTCGGGGCAGCGATTGCTGTTGGCATTTCGCATTCGATCGGTGCTTTTATCACGACATATTTGCTGCGCAGTCGCAAAATGACCCTGTTTCTTTCTTTTCGAGAACTGACAACACCGAACTGGCAAACATTTAAAAGGTTGTTCAACGCCGGCTTGCCAACAACCGTAGAACAATTAGCTTGGTCCATCGGGCTGCTCGTCGTTTCAATGTATGCTGCACTGCTTGGGGTCACGACGCTCGCTGCTCATCAAGTATTTTTGCGCATTCAAGCCGTTCTTTCCATGTTTTACTTTGGTTTTGGTATGGCAGCGATGACACTTATGGGTAAAAATCTTGGTGCAGAGGAAAAGAAACTTGCACAGAAGACGGCCGAAATGACCGGTTGGGTCGTCTATATATTTGTTCTCATCATCGTTGCTTTTACAATATATTTCGCAAAGCCGATTATTAAAGTTTTCACTGACGATCCACAGGTCTTAAAGGTGGGTTCAACGGTCGTTCTTGCCTTTGCTTTAACACAAATACCAAAAGCAGTAAATGGTGTCGTGATCGGTAATTTACGTGGTGCCGGTGATTTAAAATGGCTCATGTGGTCAACTGTTGCTGGCGTACTCTTTTTTGAAATTGGTGGTACCTGGGCTTCGGTTTTTATTTTTAATCTCTCCCTCTGGGGATTGTGGATGGTGCACATGATTGATGAGACCACGCGATTGGTGCTCAATTTTTGGCGTTTTCGTGGCGGAAAATGGAAGTTTATTGACTTTTAAAAATGACAAATGAGTGGATTTTTTATTACATTTGAGGGAATTGATGGATGCGGAAAAACCACGCAAGCACAAATCCTGATGAAAAATTTTTCTGCGTTAAACATCGATCATCTTTATGTACGTGAACCGGGTGGCACGACCATTTCAGAGAATATTCGCACATTATTGCTGGATAACGCGCATGCCATCATGGGCGCACGTACAGAATTATTGCTTTTCGCAGCCGCACGCGCGCAAATTGTTGATGAGGTCATTACGCCAGCTTTGCAGCTGGGGAAAGCTGTCATTTGTGATCGGTATACCGACAGCACAGCTGCATTTCAAGGATATGGACGTGAACTGGATTATAATCTAATTCAATCGGCCATCCAACTCGCAACACAGGGTTTGGAACCACATTTGACATTTTTATTTGATTTGGATTTGGACACTGCAAAACAGCGCCGGAACAATACCGGCAAGCTTGATGACAGGCTGGAATCTGAAGAGATAGCTTTTCATCAACGAGTGAGGAAGGGATATTTACAATTAGCACGGGATCATGCCCATCGATTCGTAGTGATCGATGCCTTAAAACCTGTCGAAACGCAAGAGAAAGAGATATGGAAAATAACCCAAATTTTTGCGAAGCGTGCGGGTTTTGAACTGGAGGAATCAAGATGATAAAAAAAAATAAATTATCCCAATTGCTGATCGCAACACTTGCCTGTATCGCTTTTGCAGGCTGGCTCTCGCGTGAAGGGAGTCCTTTAGCGATTGATTATCTTGGCCAGGTCCAGCAAAACATCGTTTATTTCGGCAAAGTCTACAAGGAAGTCACTAACAAATACATCGATGTGGTTGATCCGCACAAATTGATGAATATCGGCATCGATGCCATGCTCGCCGCAGTAGATGACTATACTATTGTAATTGAAGGCGAAGAAAATACCCAGCTCCAAATACTAACGACTGGACGCTATGGCGGACTTGGGATGGTTATCGGTGTTCGCGACCATTGGCCCACCATCATGGAACCGCCATACGATGATACACCTGCAGCACGTGCCGGTTGCAGGGAAGGCGACCGTATCGTTCTCGTTGATGGGGTTTCAACGGAAGAAATGAGCGTCGACGAAGTTGCAAACCTGATGCGAGGAGAAATTGGCACAGCTGTAAATATAAAAATTGCACGCGATGGCCTCGACAAAGCGCTTGAATTCAAACTGGTGCGTGCAGAAATCATCGTGAAAGATGTAGTATTCGCTGATATCGTTGCGGACAGTATTGGTTACATAAAACTTTCCCGTTTTTCAAAAAATGCTATTCGAGAGATGCGGCAATCTGTTTTATCGCTAAAAAATAAAGGAATGACGGCCGGACTTATAATTGATTTGAGAAACAATCCGGGTGGCTTGCTCGAATCGGCCGTTGGAATAGCGGATATCTTCCTGCCCAAAGGCGATTTTATTGTTTCCACAAAAGGCCGCACTCCCGATACGGTGCAAAGATACTACAGCGAAAATGAACCACTGCTGCCCAAACAACCGCTGATTCTCCTGGTCAATGAGAACAGTGCTTCGGCCTCCGAAATCATGGCAGGAGCAATGCAGGACCTTGATCGTGGGGTAATTATAGGACAAACTACGTATGGAAAAGGGCTGGTTCAGAGTATCATCGATATTGATCATAATGCTCAGCTCAAACTAACGACAGCAAAATATTATCTGCCAAGTGGACGCCTAATCCAGCGCGAGCGGCGCTCGAAAAAAGAGAAAGAAAAAGTGCTGCTGTTATCCTCCGAAACGGAAGCACGCACTGCGGATAGTTTGAAAGTATTTAGCACAGCGATTGGCCGCGAAGTTCATGGCAGGGGTGGAATTTCTCCAGATGTAGCGCTAACAATAGATTCTTTGAATAACTTTCAAAAAAGTTTGCTGCGTCAATCGATGATGTTTACTTACGCGGTAAATTTCACCAACACCCACATTAAAACAGACTCGTTTTATAGCGCAACTCCTGAAATTGTGGATGACTTTAAAATATTTTTAACAGAACGCCAGTTCAATTACGAGTCAGAGAGTCAAAAGGAGTTTAAAGAGTTAAAATCAGCCCTTGAAAAAGAAGGAAATTTACAAAGGTTACAATCCCAGCTTGCCAATCTTGAATCTGAACTAAACCAATCTTTTGACGTTGAGTTTGGTAAAAATCGAACTTTCATCGAGGAACAGTTGGATCTGGAACTGGCAACGAAACAGGGAGGATCATCTGCCAAAGTAAAAGCGAGTTTTAAAAATGATATGGAGTTTAAAACAGCACTCCATCTTTTACAGAATCCACCGCAATTTACGGCAATTCTTCAACCGGAAAATAAAATTTAAAATAAACTGCACATTCTAATTAATTTATACTTATGGAGTATTCTATGTCAAAATATGTTTATAGCTTTGGTGGTGGCACGGCGGATGGTCGTGCTGATATGAAAAATCTGCTTGGTGGAAAAGGAGCAAATTTGGCAGAAATGGCCAATTTAAAAATTCCTGTTCCAGCAGGTTTTTCAATCACAACAGAGGTCTGTACACTTTATTATGAAAACAATGAAACCTACCCATCTGAACTGGATCCGCAGGTCAAAGGTGGCTTAAATAGCATTGAAAACGTAATGGGTGCAAAGTTCGGTGATGCTGAAAATCCACTTCTCGTATCGGTTCGAAGCGGTGCTCGGGTTTCGATGCCGGGAATGATGGACACGATTCTAAACCTTGGATTGAACGATACGACAGTAAAAGGGCTCGCTGCAAAAACGAATAACGAGCGTTTCGCCTGGGACTGCTACAGACGTTTCGTACAAATGTACGGTGATGTTGTTCTTGATCTCAAACCAAAATCAAAAGATGATGTTGATCCCTTCGAAGAAATTCTGGATAAGAAAAAAGAAGATCGCGGTATTAAATATGATACGGAACTGAGTGCCTCCGATCTGAAAGAACTGGTCGCCGAATATAAATCTGCAATCCTTGAGCAAACCGGTCACGAATTTCCTGAAGATCCGATGGTACAACTCTGGGGTGCTATCTCTGCAGTTTTCGGTTCCTGGAACAATGAGCGAGCCATTATTTATCGTAAACTGAATGGTTTTCCTGATTCATGGGGAACTGCTGTAAACGTACAGTCCATGGTTTACGGAAATATGGGTGAAGATTGTGCAACCGGTGTAGGTTTTACCCGCGACCCGGCAACCGGGGAAAACAAACCCTATGGCGAATACCTCATTAACGCACAGGGTGAAGATGTTGTAGCCGGAACGAGAACTCCGGAACCGTTCGAGAACATGAGTAAATTTTCCCAGGAATCGTATGATGAATTAACCAATATCGCCAGGACGCTGGAAAAACACTACAAAGATATGCAGGACTACGAGTTCACAATTCAAAATGGCCACTTGTGGATGCTGCAAACCCGTGTTGGCAAGCGGACAGGTTTTGCTGCCATTAAAATCGCAGTTGACATGGTTGAAGAAGGTCTTATCACCAAAGAACAAGCTCTTCTGCGGGTTGAGCCAAACATGTTGAACCAACTCCTGCGTCCAATTTTTGACTTGGATGAAAAAGCGAAAAATATTAAAGACAAAAGCCTGTATGCAAAAGGTCTGAACGCAGGTCCCGGTGCAGCTACAGGGCGAATCGTGTTCAATGCACCTGACGCGGTTGAATGGAAATCCAAGGGTGAGGATGTCGTTCTTGTACGTATTGAAACTTCGCCGGAAGATATCCAGGGGATGCATGCTGCAGAAGGAATCCTCACCGCACGCGGTGGTATGACTTCACACGCTGCCCTCGTAGGCCGTCAAATGGGTCGTGTTTGCGTCGTTGGTTGCGAATCATTGCTCATCGATTACAAAAAACGTCAGGTGACTGCTGGTGGCAAAGTTCTCAAAGAAGGCGACTGGATTTCTCTCGATGGTTCGACGGGCGAAGTAATGGAAGGCCATGTTACGACAAAACCCTCCGAAGTTTTGCAAGTTCTCCTGGAAAAAACCATGAAACCGGAAGAATCTCCTACTTACCATTCTTATGCAAAATTGATGGAATGGGCAGATGAAGTGCGTAAATTGAACGTACGTACAAATGCCGACCAACCCGATCAGGCAGCAACTGCCATAGCATTCGGTGCAGAAGGTATCGGCCTGACACGGACCGAGCACATGTTCTTCGAAGGTGATCGCATCGATTCCGTTCGCGAGATGATTCTTTCGGACGATCTCGAAGGCCGTAAAAAAGCATTGGCAAAATTACAACCGATGCAGAAAGACGATTTTGTTGGCATTTTCAAAGCTATGGATGGAAAACCTGTGACTGTTCGTTTGCTGGATCCACCATTGCATGAATTCCTGCCTCAGACAGAAAAAGAAATCGAAGCGCTGGCAAAAGATATGGGTGTTCCTGTTGAAAAATTGCACAACAAAATTGAACAGCTGCATGAACTCAACCCTATGCTTGGTCACCGCGGTTGCCGTCTTGGCCTGGTTTATCCGGAAATAACAGAAATGCAGACCACAGCTATTCTTGATGCAGCCTGCGAAGTCAAAAAAGCTGGTGTTACTGTCCTGCCGGAAATTATGGTTCCACTTGTTGGCCATGTGACAGAATTACGCAACCAGGAAAAAGTTATTCGTCGGGTTGCTGCGGACGTATTTGCTGCCCAGGGAATTGAAGTTGAATACATGGTTGGTACCATGATTGAACTTCCCCGTGCTGCTCTCACTGCTGATGAAATCGCAGAAGTTGCAGAATTTTTCAGTTTTGGCACGAACGATCTGACACAAACCACCCTTGGAATCTCGCGCGACGATGCCGGCAAATTCCTGCCAATATACGTCAACGAAGACATCGTGGAAGCAGATCCGTTCGAAAAACTGGATCAACGTGGTGTTGGGCAATTGGTTGAAATGGGTGTTCAGAAAGGCCGTTCAACCCGTGCTGGCATGAAAGTCGGTATTTGTGGTGAGCATGGTGGAGAACCCTCTTCAGTTAAATTCTGTCATCGCGCCGGCATGAACTACGTAAGTTGTTCACCATACCGTGTGCCAATCGCTCGCCTGGCTGCAGCGCAAGCTGTGCTTGAAGAAAAGTAAATAACTGTCAATTATGTTCTAAAGGTTATAAAATCGCCCTGGCATGCCGGGGCGATTTTTGTTCTGGACCATTCAATGCAAAATTCCTGGCACATATTTTCTGATTTCGATGGAACACTGGCGCAAAATGATGTTGGTGCCCAGTTGTTTATAAAATACGGTGATGAAGCCAAATGCATGGATGCTGTTAATGAGTGGATGGCGGGCAAGATTTCTTCGTGTGAGATGTATCATAGGGAATGTAAAACGGCAGAAGTAACTCCGATTCAGTTGCAGGAACTAGCTGTTGAACAGGATATTGATAATTCTTTTTACGATTTTTATAAACTATGTGAATCGAATGGAATTGACATAACCATTCTCAGCGATGGTTTTAAAATTTATATTCAGGATATTTTAAAAAAGTACCACCTTACCCATCTGACAATAAGAGCCAATGACCTTGAATTTTTAAATGGCAAACAAATTCAGCCTTTATTTCCGTACAGTGAATACAGTTGTGACCAGTGCGCTAATTGCAAAGGTTACCATATTCGCAACTTTAAAAAACAAAATCCTCATGCAAAAACCATCATGATTGGCGATGGCTATTCCGACCGCTGTGGAGCACTTGAAGCCCATTTAATCTTTGCAAAAGCTGATCTAAAGCATTACTGCGTGAAAAACAACCTAAAATATTATCCGTTTGAGAATTTCGCTGATGTCACAAAAATTTGCAAATCACTTCGAATCCTTGCTTGACGAAAAAAACCTCAAACTGTTAAAAAAGATTGGCAGGATCGCTGCTGAAATTGGTATTGAAGTCTATGCAGTTGGTGGTTTCGTGCGCGATACTCTTTTGAAAAAAAATGTCAAGGATATTGATTTTGTCGTTGTTGGGGACGGTATTGCATTTGCAAAACTTGTGGCTCACCGTTTAAAATCAAATCATGTTGCTGTTTATAAAAAATTTGGCACCGCAATGGTTGGAATTGATGACCATGAATTGGAATTTGTTGGTGCCCGACAAGAAAGTTACCGGGGTGACTCCCGCAAGCCTAAAGTGAAACCAGCCGATTTGCTAACGGATCTTACAAGGCGTGATTTTACAATAAATGCCATGGCGGTTTCATTGTGCAAAGAAAAGTTGTTCACACTTATTGATCCGTTCCATGGGCGTAGAGACCTGCGTGCCAAAATAATTCGTACTCCTTTGGATCCGCAGACAACATTTGCCGATGATCCGCTTCGTATAATGCGGGCAGTACGTTTCAGCAGCCAATTGCAATTTAAAATAGAAGAAAAAACATATAACGGTATTATTGAAGTAAGCGAACGACTGGCGATAATCTCACAGGAACGCATTACAGATGAATTTCTAAAAATCCTTGCCGTTCCTAAACCGGGTAAATATTTCTTTTTAATGGATGAACTGGGGATTCTATCACAATTTCTTCCTGAATTTTCTGCACTCAAGGGGGTAGATGAGAGAAATGGTTATACTCACAAAGATGTTTTTACTCATACGTTGAAAGTACTGGATAATATCACAGAAAAAACAGACAAACCGCAATTGCGCCTGGCAGCATTGTTTCATGATATAGCAAAGCCTCAGACGAAGAAATTCATTGAGACGAAAGGCTGGACTTTCCACGGACATGAAGAAATTGGTGCTCGCATGATTCCACGCATTTTCAGGCGTTTGCGCCTTTCGACTGAATGGCAAAAATACGTACAAAAATTAACAAGGCTACACCTGAGGCCTATTGCCCTTGCTGAGGAAGAATGTACCGATTCCGCTTACCGTCGTCTTTTGTTTCAAGTTGGTGCTGATTTAGAAGATTTGCTTACCCTATGTCGCGCAGATATAACGAGTAGAAACGCCCAAAGACGACGGAAATTCTTGGGAAATTTCGAGTTTGTTGTAAAGCGCCTGAATGCTGTGGAAGAAAAAGACCGAATGCGTTCTTTTCAATCTCCAGTTCGCGGGGATGAAATTATGGAGCTTTGCGAAATTCCACCTGGCAAACTGGTTGGACAGATCAAATCCAGAATAGAAGAAGCCATATTGGACGGTGAAATTCCAAACGAATATGAAGCTGCTAAAAAATATCTCCTGTTGATAAAAGATGATTTTCTCCATTAATCAGGTTAAATCATATGTTATGCAGTGCTAGCTATGGTCTGGGGATATCCCGTTCCCAAGCTTAGTAATCATGAATTAAACTGGGTAGAACATTCTCAGTGAAGATTCGTCCATATGAGGTGTATAAAAGTTAAAAGCTGCAGTGCAGCGAAACTTTTTTCATATACTAACGTTTCTGCAAACTATCTGTTAAAAACAGGTGGTCGGATAACCACTTTCACAAAAATCTCCCAATGACAATTTTTATTCACAAAAGCAATATACTTAAGGAGGAAACCAGAGTCATGAGCCACCAATCTGTTTTAAATGCCGTCATAATTACATGTGCATTCGGCATGTTTACCAATCCAGTCTTTTCGCAGAACCAACCTTTGACATTGGAACAATGTGTTAAAATGGCCCAGGATAAAAACTCACAAATAGCAGCTTCGAGGTATCAGGTTAAAATTGCCGAAAGCAATGTTACAACCCAGCGTTCAGCACTTTTGCCGTCTATTTCAGCAAGTCTATATTCTGGCCAGACCCGAGTTGGTCCAAGTGAATATCTCGACCGTGTCCCAACAGGACTTGATGCCAACGGCAATGTGACTTATGATATTAAAAAGGCCGTCTCGGATGAAGTGCACTTCAATTCTAATAATATGTCATTTCGTCTTAGCCAGCAATTGTTTGATTTTGGACAGACTTACAACAACATCAAGCAATCAACAGCAAATAAAGATGCTACTGAAATGGCGCTGGAATCAACTGTTCAGTCCACAATTTATAATGTCCACAATGCTTATTATAGCTTGCTCAAAGCACAACAGCTGGTTGAGGTTTATGAAGAATCCGTCAAGCAGTATGAAGAACAACTCAAACGCACTGAAAGTATGTACGAAATTGGTTCTGTAGCTCAAGCGGATGTCTACAGATCGCAATCTACTTTAGGCAGGGAAAAAATTAGTCTCCTTGGACAAAAAGCAGCCGTCGAAGAAGCCCGGACCAACCTCAATATCATTCTAGGAAACAGGGCGGACACACCACTTGAAGTCGTGGATATGGTCGATATAGGTCAGGCAAGAGCCTATAACCTTGAGGAAGTACTCAATCGATCGCTAGCTGCGAATCCGGATATTCAACGTTATAAATCAGAAATGATAGCCGCAACTCATGGTCGAAAAAGTGCGAAGTATGCCTTCCTTCCAACACTTAGCGCATCCGCTTCTTACGGAAGAAGAAATGATCAGCTCGAACGTGTTTATACGGGATTTGATAAAGACTGGACAATCTCGTTTGGTATTAGTTTAGATTACAACCTTTTTTCCGGATTCCGCGACGCGGCCAGTGTTGACCGTCAAACATACAACTATCGAATTTCTGCTGAGAATTTGGATTATACTGAACGGGATATCAAACGAAAAGTAATTAACGCCCTCAACAATCTCGAAGCATACCGTCAAATAGCGAACATTAACCAAAGTAATCTTCTTTCCTCAAAGGAAGATTTGCGGTTGGCACAGGAGCGCTATCGTGTTGGAGCAGGAACACTTCTGGATGTGCTGACAGCGCAAGCCAATTTAACGAGTGCAAAGAGTACGCTTGTTCGTGCAAAATATGATATGAAAATTTATGAAGCACAGTTGGCATCACTTACGGGTGAATTGAAATAATACAATAATACTTCTCAGGAGTCATCATGCTTATCGAAGTCAAGGATTTGAGAAAAATATACACGATCGGTGAAATCGAGGTCCGGGCATTGGACGGGATTGATTTCAGTATTGAAAAAAATGAATACGTTGCCATCATGGGCCCTTCCGGATCAGGTAAATCGACATTAATGAATGTTCTCGGATGCCTTGATACCCCGACCACAGGCGAATATCATCTGGCAGGTGAGCGGGTAAGTGAAATGAATGACGACCAGTTGGCCTCAATTAGAAACCGGGAAATCGGTTTTGTATTTCAAACATTCAATTTATTACCGCGTGCAACTGCGCTGCATAACGTTGAATTGCCTCTGGTGTATTCGGGTGTCACGACAACCCGTAGAAGACAGAGTGCCATTCATGCACTAGAACAGGTCAACCTGTCTGACAGAATGCACCATAAACCCAATGAGCTTTCTGGTGGTCAAAGACAACGCGTTGCAATTGCGCGTGCGCTGGTAAACAATCCATCAATTATCCTCGCAGATGAACCAACAGGCAACCTGGACACGAAGACCGGGGATGAAATTATGGAAATTTTCGAAACGCTGCATAATAACGGAAATACTATAATTATTGTGACCCACGAGGAAAGCATTGCCAATCATGCTAATCGTATCGTTCGTCTTCGTGATGGGAAAATTGAACTGGATGAAAAAGTGAATAATAAACAAATCAAACTGGAAATGGTTTAACGGTCTACATTGAGTTTTCTGAAAAGGGAGCTGCCGGCTCCCTTTTTTTATTCCCCGTAATTGTACAAAACCTCGTTCGTCAGGATTAACTTCGTGGCAAAGTGCATTCTGATACTTGAACTTGTTTCTCAACTTATCAGCTAATTACTACACATACTTTCACTTGACTATCTAATTCATTTTAGCTATTTTTACTGCTCCATTGTGTGGTAAAAACAGTACTTTGTAACAAATAAAATTTAAGCATGACTCGCATTGAATATTGATAAAAGTTATCAGAAAACTGCAGATTTATCAGAAAAGTTAGCTGATTATAAAAAACGCGTTCATACATTTTTATCCGCCAAAATTAATCCTCGTCGCCCATTCAGTTTATACGAACCAATTCATTACACCATGTCTGGAGATGGTAAGAGGCTAAGACCGGCGTTAACGCTCCTGACGGTGGAAGCTTTCGCAAGTTCAGTTGATAACGCACTCCCCGCAGCGGCGGCTCTCGAATTATTGCACAATTTCACCCTCGTTCATGATGATATTATGGATCGTGATGCAACACGACGAGGAAGGGCAACCGTGCATAATAAATGGGATTTAAATATTGCGCTACTTTCGGGTGATGGATTGGTAGCACTCGCATATGAAGCACTTCTCGAAACAAAATCAGAGAAGATTCTTTCTATCAGCAGGCTTTTTACGCAAGGACTTATCGAAGTATGCGAAGGACAAGCGCTTGATATTGAATTCGAAAAAAGGAATGATGTCCTGGCTGATGAATACCTGGACATGATCGGTAAAAAGACCGCCTGTCTTCTAAGTATGTGCACACAAATTGGTGGTTTACTCGCGAATGTAACAACTGAAAACATTGCCTTGTTAAAACAATTTGGCTGGAGTTTGGGAATAGCATTTCAAATCCAGGACGATCTTCTGGATATTACAGCAGATCAAAAGTTACTGGGTAAAGACTTTGGTAGCGACATTAAACAGCATAAAAAAACATACATATTGATCCATGCCCTTGAAAAAGGTTCAAAGGCTCAGGTAAGAGAAATTAGCGACATATATAATAAAACAGACATCGATAATGACGACATTTTCAAAGTGAAAGATATTTTCACAGAAATCGGTGCCATAAAACATACACAGGAACTGGCAACGAGTTATTTTTCAACCGCAAAGAATGCTTTGGAAGGCTTAAGCGAAAGTGCGGACATCAAATATCTCGATGCATTTCTCAATTTCGTTCTTAATCGTAAAGCTTAAGAAATTTTCTTGTATTAATATTTAAAAAGTTGGTGTTTATCGGTAATGAAAGAAGTTAAACTTCAAATTCAGAATAAATTGGGATTACATGCACGACCTGCAGCGTTATTTGTCAAAACCGCAGCAAAATTCAAATCCGATGTTTTTATAAGTCGCGACTCACAAATGGTGAATGGAAAAAGCATCATGGGCGTTATGATGCTTGCTGCCGAGATGGGTGCAGAATTAGTTATTACAGCGAATGGCGAAGATGAAGACGCGGCCTTAGATTCCTTAGCCGATTTGTTCAACAGGAAATTTGATGAAGATTAAAGCCAAAGAATACAATGCAGAATACAGCTTCCATGGGATACCTGTTTCTCCGGGCATCGCTATTGGAAAGGCATTTGTTCTTGAGGGCATTCATGTAAAAATTGGCAGGAAGAATATCAATCATGACGAAATCAACACTGAAATTGAAAAATTCCATGAAGCCATTGCCAAGGTAAAAAAACAACTTGCATCGGATCTGCTCTCTACAAAAAGGAGAATTGGTGAAGCCAATGCGCAAATTTTTGAAACACACCAGCTCATACTTGATGATCCGATGCTTACTGAAGATACCGTTCGATCAATTAAAGTCGAATTGAGGTCAGCTGCTTTTGCCTTTTATAGTGTACTGGAAGGTTATCAAAGTCAATTAGCGCTGACAGACCAGGAGTACTTCCGCGACAGAGCTGTGGATTTACGGGATGTTCGAAAAAGAGTTGTGCGCTGTATCCAGGGTGACAGGACCGATTTTCTGCGCAGTCTGAAAGGTTCCGCTATCGTTGTCGCTCATGATCTTGCCCCCTCGGATACCATTGCTCTCGATCGTCATAAAATTTTGGGATTCGTTACTGATGTTGGTGGGAAAACAAGCCATTCAGCAATTCTTGCACGTTCGTTTCAGGTTCCTGCTTGTAGTGGCATGCGGTATCTGACAAAGTATGTAAAAACGGATGACAGACTCATTCTCGATGGCAACGAAGGGCTTGTCCTCGTCAATCCTGACGAAGAAACTCTGGAAAAATACCATAAAAAACGCGAGCAACTTGACAAGATCAATTTACAATTAGCAAAACTGAAAAATCTTCCAGCACGCACGACAGATGGCAAAGATATCGAGCTCGCTGCAAATATTGAATTTACCGATGAATCTGAGAATGTTCTAACCTATGGTGGCCGGGGAATTGGATTGTTTCGTTCCGATTACCTTTATATCGCAAGAAACGATTTACCCTCCGAAGAAGAACAATTTCTTGAATACAAAAAGGTCGTTGAGAAGCTGAATCCCCATCCGGTTATCATCCGCACACTGGATGTTGGAGGGGATAAAGATACACACAATATTCACATCGAGAGCGAAGCAAATCCGTTCCTTGGCTACCGTGCAATTCGCATCAGTTTGCAAGAACCAGATATTTTTATGCCACAATTAAAAGCAATACTACGCGCTTCCGCATATGGCAATGCAAAACTGCTTTTTCCGATGATCTCGAGCATGAGCGAATTGTATGAAGCGAAAAAGTGGCTAGACAAAGCCAAGGAAGAATTAAAGAGTGAAAAACATCCATTCAATCCGAAATTAGAAATTGGGGCGATGATTGAGGTGCCTGCTGCAGCCTTAATTACAGATAAAATTGCTGAGGAAGTTGACTTCATTAGTATTGGTACGAATGATCTTGTACAATATATGCTCGCGGTGGATCGGGGAAATGAGCGTGTTGCCTATCTCTATAATGATTTGCATCCTGCGGTACTGCGGATGATTAAAAACATCATTTTTGCAGCACATCAAAAAGGAACCTGGGTGGGGATGTGTGGTGAAATGGCGGGAAATCCTTTGGCTACCCTTATTCTTATTGGTTTGAGTATCGATGAACTTAGCGTAACACCGATGTTACTACCTGAAATTAAAAAAATTATACGTGCGACAGATTTTAAAGAGGCAGCAAAAATTGCCGAAAAAGCACTTACATTCTCAACTGTCGCCGAAGTTGAAAAATTTATGCAGCGCTATATGAAGCGCAAATTTCAAGATCTGATATTTTAACTCTTCACCCTGTTCAAAATATTATTTAATCATACAAAATGCTTTAAAACACTGTGAAAGGATACTTCATGGCATCCCAATTATATTCATCAGAATCAGTTACTGAGGGACATCCCGATAAAATAGCTGACCAGATATCTGACGCCGTACTTGACGCAGTACTCACAGACGATCCATTCGGACGTGTTGCTTGCGAGACATTTGTGACAACAGGACTCACGCTTGTGGGCGGCGAAATTACAACTGAAACTTATGTCGATATACCATCTTTGGTACGTCAAACTATAAAAGAAATTGGTTACACCGATGCGCATTATGGTTTTGATTATGAAACATGTGCGGTTTTAACCAGTATCGATCAACAATCAACAGATATCGCCATGGGAGTCGACAAAGCTGGTGCCGGCGATCAGGGAATGATGTTTGGCTATGCAAGCAATGAAACTGAAGAACTCATGCCACTTCCCATTATTCTTGCACACAAATTGACACGGCGTCTGGCTGAACTTCGTAAAAGCGGTTTTCTGCCCTACCTTCGGCCTGATGGAAAATCGCAAGTGAGTGTTCGCTATGAAAATGACAAACCGGTCTCAGTCGAAACGGTTGTTATCTCCACGCAGCACAATCCGGAAGTAGACAACAAAGTCCTGCACCATGACATTATTGAACATGTCATCAAACCTGTTATTCCGGAAAAATATCTGGCAGGTGAAGTTAAATACCACATTAATCCAACAGGCCGGTTTGTTATTGGTGGACCGCAAGGTGATGCCGGTTTAACTGGACGTAAAATCATCGTCGATACATATGGTGGACTTGGACGCCATGGTGGTGGAGCATTTTCCGGCAAGGATGCAACCAAAGTCGATCGCTCTGCAGCGTATGCAGCGCGTTACGTAGCTAAAAACATCGTTGCAGCCCAATTAGCAGAACGTTGCGAAATCCAACTTGCATACGCAATTGGCGTGGCTGAACCTGTATCAATTGCTATCAACACATTTGGGACTGGCAAAAAATCTGAAGATGAAATCGTTAAAGCCGTACAAAAGAATTTCGATTTAACCCCCGCAGGCATAATTGAAACACTAAAATTGCGTAACCCAATATTCAAACGAACCGCCTCCTATGGGCATTTCGGAAGAAATGAAGAAGGTTTCACGTGGGAAGAAACCAATCGTGTTAAAGATCTACAATAATATCTTTAACAAATCCAATTCGATTATTTGAGATTACAGAGGACATATTATGGAAACTATTACATCAGAAGTGACACCAATGAATGGCAACGGAGCCGCAGTTAAAGGATTCAGAGATTACCGGGTTTGCAAAGCAGCCATGGAAGATCCTAAAGTCTTTTCCGAACTTTCACGCTGGGGCCGTATGGAAATCACCATCGCGGAAGGTGAAATGCCCGGTTTAATGGCACTACGTAAAGAATTTGGCGCTTCCAAACCGTTGAAAGGTGCACGGATTTCCGGTTGTTTGCACATGACAATCCAAACTGCAGTTCTTATCGAAACACTTGTTGAACTAGGTGCTGAAGTACGCTGGTCATCCTGCAATATTTTTTCCACCCAGGATCATGCAGCTGTGGCAATTGCTGCAGCAGGAATTCCGGTTTTTGCCTGGAAAGGCGAAACTGAAGCTGAATATGAATGGTGTGTTGAGCAAACAATTACAGGCTGGGGTGAAGGAGGATTTACCCTCATTCTCGACGATGGTGGTGATTTGACAAATATGATGCACGAAGATCGATTTGCCGAGCAAATGAAAAATATTATTGGTATTTCCGAAGAAACCACTACCGGTGTGCACAACCTCGAAAAAATGCATCAAAAAGGTTTGTTGAAAGTGCCGGCCATTAATGTGAATGATTCCGTCACAAAATCAAAATTTGACAATCTTTATGGTTGCCGTGAATCCCTCGCTGACGGTATTAAGCGCGCCACGGATGTGATGATAGCAGGTAAAGTTGTTGTTGTTGCCGGATATGGTGACGTAGGAAAAGGCTGTGCGCAATCCATGCGATCTTATGGTGCACGTGTTCTTATTACCGAAATTGACCCTATTTGTGCACTACAAGCTGCAATGGAAGGCTATGAAGTCGTTGCGATGGAGCACGCGGCAAGTTATGGTGATATTTTTGTTACAGCCACTGGTTGCTGTGATATTATCACTGAAAAACACTTCAATGAGATGAAAAATGGAGCCATTGTCTGCAATATCGGGCACTTTGATATTGAAATCGATATGAACTGGCTCAACAAAAATTCAACACTGGAAGAAATAAAACCGCAGGTTGACATGCACACCTTAGCTAATGGAAACAAAATCATCGTTCTCGCGAAAGGACGTCTCGTCAATCTTGGTTGTGCAACCGGACATCCATCTTTCGTTATGAGCAATTCTTTTTCTAATCAGGTACTTGCGCAAATAGATCTTCACACGAATCGTGAAAAATACAGTAAAATCGGTGTTTACCACTTGCCGAAGGAACTTGATGAAAAAGTTGCTGCTTTGCACCTGAAACAAATAGGTGTCCACTTAACTGAGCTCACAGAAAAACAAGCCAATTATCTTGGCCTGAGCTCAAAAGGTCCTTATAAGCCTGAATATTATCGCTATTAACCCGCAATGGCACAATCAGCGGAAATTGAATGAAAGCGTTCGCTGAATATTCCAGGTGTCAAAGATATTGATTAAAAATCTCCCTCATAAAAAGCCCTGCACCCTGTGTGGGGCTTTTTTTTATCTCACCAGAATTGTAAACCTAAAACCTCACATTTTGTCATTAAGTTCACTCACGTAGGGGCGATAAATATATCAGTAATTTATCAATTGTAACAGCGACTTCTTTTTAAACTTTTGAGATGCATGAACTCAAATCCATTTAAGGTGTGTATATACAAATTTCATGACGCTTTCTCATGCTGATATTTTCCTCGATATTTATAAAGTTTTAGCGCAAAAACATCGTTTTGAACAAAGCCACAGCTACGGAATAGAATGAATTCCCTTTCAACCTGGAAAAATCTGGTTTTAACAATAGGAACAGAAAATG
The DNA here is from genome assembly GCA_020633655.1 of Deferribacteres bacterium. Lineage (GTDB taxonomy): Bacteria > Zhuqueibacterota > Zhuqueibacteria > Zhuqueibacterales > Geothermadaptataceae > Bioreactorimicrobium. The sequence continues at coordinate 65,309 of JACKDF010000007.1, read as the reverse complement.
AAAAACAGGAAATTTAGAAAAGGCATTGTCCGCACTCTGTTAATTCAATCAGTGTTTATTTTCAGTATTATCATGGGCTGTAATCTACCCAATCCGATCGCCCCTTCATGGGATATGGACCTGAATATTCCATTGATTAACAAAACCTACTCCATTCAGGAATTTTTGGATGAATCGGATGAAATGAAGGCAGACAGCCTGAACAATGTCTATTTTGAATTTGAAGAACAATTGGATACACTGACAGCAGAGGACCAATTGCATGTTGAGGGGGTCAAAGAAGTCTTTACGCAGGAAATTGGAAATTTTAGCATTTCTTCCCCTGGCGCTGAAAATGTTACTGTCGAATTTCGTGATATTTTTGATCAGGCTGATGCAATGAATGGACAAAGCACAGTCGTCCCATCTTTTCCTATCGCACCAATCACAAAACAATTACCGCAATATGAGCGCTTTGATTGGATAGAAATTTCCCAAGGTGCAATTGACATTTCAATCGAAAACAATTTACCGATTGCTCTGGGTTTACCACTTACCGTCGAATTAAAAAACTCAGAAACAGGTGAAATAATTACTTCTGCTGTATACAACCAGGTAATACAACCAGGTATGAGCAGCACAGAACAGTTGGATCTACAGGGTAAAAGAATCACAAGTAAGATGGAAGTTGTTATTTCCGGCAGTTCTCCGGGGAGCGATGGACAGGTGATCGTTATCGATGCCGACGCTGCGTTTAAGGTACAAGCTGCTGTTACCGATCTCAGTGTTGCTTCAGCCTCCGCGTTAGTTGATGCTCAAAGAGTTTCACAGGAGGATCATGTTGTAATCGAAGACTCAGTCATTATTTCCCATTCGATTGTCCGCTCCGGTTCCTTTAAACTTCACTTCGCTGGAGATTTTTCCATAGAAACACAAGTACTTCTTAGCATTCCTGGATTCAAATCCCCAAATGGTGAAACCTATATCGATTCCGTAATCGTTCCGCCTAATGGATCAAGCGAATTATTTGTTAACCTGACCGGCTATTCATTCTCCTCAGATGGTGATGATTTTGGATCTCAGACGCTCAAATTTTCCTGGATAATTAAAACGCTCCACGATCCAAATGTTCCGATCGAGTTTTATTCGACAGATAAACTCACTGCCTCTATAACCCTGAGTGAATTGTATTTTTCTGAAATCACCGGGCGTTTTGCGAGCAAATGGATTGATGTTCCCGACCAAACTTTTGCCATAGATCTCGTTGACAACCTGGATAGTCTCGCTTTTCAAAATGCGATACTGCAACTGACACTTTTCAGCCAAATTGAGTTACCAGTAACGACCGATCTGCACATAACCGGTGAAAACAATAATGGTGATCAGGTTGAAGTCGTAATCCAGGAAATACTGTCCGGTGGGCCAAATGGTGATGTTGTCCCAAACGATATCTATCTTGACCGCACAAACAGCAATATCTTGGAGTTAATTAATCTCATTCCATCCAAAATTCATGTTACCGGCCGGGTTCTTGTCGGAGATCCAATGCAATCTGGCACCCTGCGGGAAACCGATGCGGTTAATGGTAACGTGATCTTCAATGCTCCTTTGGCATTCATGCTACCTGCACAAAACTATGACAGTGATGTATCCGACCTAGAAATTGACCAGGATATAAAAGATGAGTTGGACTCGAAGCTAAATCACGGATCGATTGCAGTCCATATTAATAGCCATTTGCCTATTGGGGCAGGTCTTGCCATGTATTTTGCAGAATCAGATTCAAACCTTTATGACAATCCCGATTTGACCATCGGCCCTATCTCCTTTGAAAGTGGAGAAATTGATGAGTCAACCGGCCTGGTTTTAGCACCAACTACGAGCACTGTAAATATTGAACTTTCGGAAGAGGAAACCAATTATTTTACAAGGGAGCAGGTTTATTCAGGTGTCCGTTTAATTTTTCCAGGCACCGAAGGGAATGTGGTCCGACTTCTGGCAACGGATTATGTTGACATAAAAGCCAATATTCAAGTTGCTGTACACGTTGAAGATTCGAGTAAGGATACTAAATAATGAAAACAATAAAATGGAATTTCGTCTTAGGCATTGGTGTATTTCTCGTTTTCCTGTCGAGCCCAGTTGTTGCACAAACCCAGTATGCGAATGCAAGAAGTATCGGTGTCGCTGGTGCCTATGGCGCCGTAGCCCGCGGATTTGAATCCATATCCTGGAGTCCAGCCAACCTTGGACTTTCTGACAAACCTGGGAAAAGTTTCCACTTCCTGAATTTTGGATTGGGCGCACAAAACAATTCATTTAGCATTGGTGATTATAAAAAATACAATGGTAAATATTTAACGGAATCCGACAAAAATAATATTTTAAACAGTATTCCGGACGATGGAATTGGTGCTTTTGGAAATTTTGGTTCAAACATTTTCGCTTGCTCTATTAAAAATTATGCCTTTGCGATTTCGGCTGGAGCAGCATCAAATATGCATCTCGCAAAAGAGTTTATCGAGTTGGCATTTTACGGCAATTCGCTGGATAAAGTCTATGATTTATCGGAGACACGCGGCGAGGCCTATGGCTTTACCAGATTTTCTTTCAGCTATGGAATGCCAATGGATGTTGACTTATTTCAGGAATTTGCAATTGGTGGCACATTTCACTATGTTCGCGGCATAGGCTATGCTGAAGTTCTGAAATCAAACAGTCATTTTATAACAACGCTTGATGGCATCGAATTAGCATCAGAGATGGAATTTCGAACAGCCCTCGGCGGCAACGGTTTCGCATTTGATTTTGGTTGTGCAGCACAATTGGACAATAATATTGCATTTTCATGGACGATCGATAATTTAGGTGCCATTCGCTGGACGAATGAGGTAAAATTATACAGGTACGGTACAAGTGCAGACTCCCTTACAGCAGAAAAAATCGCAAATACAGATGCCGACAGCTTGTTTAATGATTATGACGAAGAGATAGCTGGAAAAGACTTTTCAACGAGTTTGCCTGCAAAAATGCGATTTGGTTCGTCCTATAAAACGCGTGCGTACATTTTTTCTGCTGATTATATACAAGGATTTAGTCCCAATCCAGGTGTGAGCACGATGCCACAACTCGCGCTTGGCGTTGAATACATGGGATTCCATATTTTGCCTTTACGCGCAGGTTTCGCATTTGGCGGTGATGAGCGATTTTTAAGTGCTTTGGGATTTGGCCTAAAATTTGGTTCATTTTCATTTAATTTGGCTACACTGGCCCATCAATCACTCCTGCCAGGCTTCGGAACCGGTTTAGGATTAGCATTCGATTTAAAAATAGGCACACGTTAAGTATTCTCTACGGACAATCAGCCTAACATACCAATTTTATTCAAAATGCTGGCCCGATCCCTTGGCCAGCATTTGGGATATCTCACCTGACGAAAAAACATAGTGATCATTCCAGGTTTACTTGTCGAAGTATTTGACCGGCTTTTAAAAAGCTTGCTTTTCTTTCCCATAATAATTAATATGTTACCATAATTTTTAATTTGACTTCTGCAGTGTTTTCACTACCACCAAATAGTCCACCAGAAACCAAACCAGGTTTTCTTTACCTCACATTTTAATGAGTTTAACTTGACTGTAGAAGCCATATTAAATCTTGAGAATAAATTATGCGATTCTCTGCTTTTTCAGGTATAATAATTTAAAAGTACCTGGAGTCACATGTTTATTTTGTCTGGAACGGTCAAAATAACTTAAATCTCACAAATGGAAATCTACACGAAACAGCAACCAACTTAATAATTCTATTGAGCTAACTACCTGGTGCTTATAAGGAAATTAAGCAGCATGCATAAAACATTCACGTTATTAAAAATTGCCAGGGCGGGCATAATAACACTCACCATATTTTGTCTGAACACCTCTCTTTTTTCTCAGTCAAAAAGGTCGATCTATGTCCTGCCTACCTATTCAGTTAACATTTCAGGCACACAGAGTCAAAAAATTTCAAGAGAACTCTCTGCCCACATTTTAACTCGGGAAGAATTTACCTCCGGAAACAGCGATTCAATTCGTTCCTTCCAAACAAATGCGAAACCAAAACTCGAGTACACCGATGATGAATTGCTTGCACTGGGCGCAAAAATTGGAGTAAATCTCCTGTTTCTACCTGCCATTGAAAATGAAGCAAGCTCGTCAAAATTTAAAGTATCGCAATATGATGTTGAAATTGGCTTAATTACAAAAGTCGTTGTTCAGCCATGTGAATGCAATCCAGCAAAGATTGCTGAATTCCCGTTTCGCCGTATGGTTGAATTGCTTTTTGATGCACCCGAATTCGATTTGAACGCTGAAATTCCCCATGATGAACCACCGGCTCTGCTCCCGGAGATGCCGTTGATTATTGCGCCCGCGGACACTTCGTCAACTGAAAACGCTGATGCAGTATTAGATACTACTTCGGCAGCAAAAGGGAGGAGCTGGAAAAAGTACATTGCATCCGCCGTTGTCGCAGGTGGCGGTGTTCTTTATCTCACCCTTAAAAATGCGGATGATGGTGGATCACAAAGTAAACTAACAGATCCGCCAACCCCCCCGGAAAATAATTGATCATGCAGAGGTTTTATTTTATGCAATCTCGGAAACCATTCAGGTTAATGCGCCTGCTAATTGTTTCATTATCTTTCTTTGCTTTTCAGAGTTGGGCACAATCTGTAAACAATATTCCTGTCTCGGTTCAGGCTCAGGATCAGATTTTACCGCAATCTGTTAAGGTCAATGGTGGCATTTTCCTTATGTGGATTGATAAACAAACCACAACCGATCGGCTGCAATATATTAAACTTGCAGCGAACGGATTACCCGATTCACTAACCTTGGGTGAATTTCAAGTTCCCAATACTCGAATCGATTGGTTTCATCTCGATGCGAATTCGAATGACTATTTTTTTGTTACGTGGGCGGAAGAAACCAACGGCGTTTCAGCACTTCGCGTTACAAAAATAGATGCCAATGGCCGTGCATTATGGAATGAACCCGCAAAGTTATCTGAAACCAGCTTAAATTTTCGTCGACCACACGTGACTGACAATCTTGCAGGGGGATGTTATGTCGTTTGGCAACAAAGTAATGTAAGCGGGGGGGATAATCCGAATGATATTGATCTCTATTCCCAGCAATTCAATGCGAATGGCAGCAAAGAGTGGAACGACAACGCCGTCATTATTAACAAAACCGGCCAACAAATTTTAGGAGAGATTACCAGCCTCGCCTCCGCTCTTGTTGTCGCATGGCAGGACGGCAATACAGTCCGCCTGGGGGCTTATTCAAAAAATTCAGGCAGTGCAATTTCTGATCAAAATGGAATTGCACCGGGGACGGGATTTATCATGCAAAATCCCAAACTTATTCATGTGAAGAGCAGTGCCTCTGCAATAAACGAAGAAGTTATAGTCGTATGGGAACAAGCTGGCTTCCTTAACAGAAACAAAGAAGTTTATGCACAAAAGATCAATTTAAATGGTCAGCTTCGCTGGGGAACTGGTGGTGAGCGAGTATCAACCAGCAGTAACGAACCGGTATCTCCACAAATCGTAAATGATGAACAACAAGGTGTCATCATCGTTTGGCAGGAAACCAGCGCACCCTCCCAGGGCATATACGCCCAACGATTCAATACGAATGGAGATCGTCTCTGGACAAATTCCGGCATACAGCTCGTTGGTGAAAATGGCTACGATGCAGCATTCCACATCGCTCACGATGGACAGCAAGGCGTATACTTAACCTGGGCGGATGCCCAACAAGGGAATCTTGATATTTGGGCACAGCACCTCGCCGAAGATCAATCCCTTGATTGGGGCGAAGAAGGAATTGCTGTGTCGCAACACAATAGCGATCAAACAAATCCTTTTGCAAATGTCATTGACGACCGACTTTTCATCACCTGGCAGGATTATCGTTCAGAAAATAATGATATCTATGCACAATTTATTCTTGGTGATGGAACTCTCGGAAATGTGGACCCTGTAATTTATTCAACACCAATCGAAATTGCGTTTGCAAACGTGCCTTATGTATATGAAATCATTGCAGGAGATATCGACAAGGATACACCTTTAACCTATGAAATGGTGACAGGTCCAAATTGGCTCCAGATCGATAATTCAGGTGTACTTTCGGGAACGCCACCTGTGGTCACACCGACGCAAAGTGAAAATGTGAAAATCGTTGTAACCGATAGCCGTGGTGCAACCGCAGCACAAAATTTTATGATAACCATAGAAACGGATAATACAGCACCCCGCTTCACCAGTACACCCGTCATCGAAACAAAAGAGGATGAGCTATACACCTATTCCCCAACAGCAGAGGATGATGATGGTGACATAGTTCGAATAAATGCGAAAACCATCCCAGGCTGGCTAAATTTTGACTCAACCCAGGTTTTACTCAGCGGTACACCGTTAAATCAAAATGTTGGTGACACGGTAGTCGTTCTCCTGGCAGTTGATGAACACGGCGCCAGTGTTGAGCAGCAGTTCACCTTAACGGTTCTCAATGTAAACGATGCCCCAGTCATAACCTCTGGTTTGCCACCCGCTACAGCTATCGAAGATTCTCTCTATTCATTCAAGGTCAGCGCAGTGGATGAGGATTTGGGAGATCAACTCACTTATTCACTTCGAAAAGCACCGACATGGCTGCAAATTGATGCGATTTCTGGTTTGCTTAGCGGAACTCCAACATCAGCGGACGTGGGCAAAGATTCGGTTATTATCACTGTGTCGGATATTTCCGGTGCGATCGTCGTACAGGGATATGAGTTAACTGTAATAAACACCAATGATCCTCCACAATTTCTGAGTCTGCCAATTACAACCGCCTACGTCGACTTATCCTATAAATATACGATAAACGTAGTTGATCCCGACAGCAATGACGTCGTGAAATTAAGCCTTGAAAAAGGTCCCCCCTGGTTAACTTTGATGGAAAATGTATTACAGGGTATAGCTCCGGCAACGGCAGACGGGCTGCAATTCGATGTCCAACTTAAGGCTGAGGATAATAACGGTGGAATGGCCCAACAAACCTTCAAAATCGAAGTAAGCAGCAAGCCTGATATCGATGCACCTGTCGCAATGGTCGACGCTTTTGTTGAAAATAATTCATGGACTTCTGTTGACTCTTTTACCGTGAAATGGAAAAATCCAGCGGATAGCGGTAGTGTCATTACGACGCTTTTCGTTAAGTATTTATCTTCTCCCCAGGACAGCACAGACTTTGATGCGCAATTGAATGTCTCACAATCCGGGAATTCGGAGTTTGTTGAAAGCATACTCACTCCCGTAACACGTGGACATGTGCCGTTCTACTGCTGGCTCGGTGATGCCGCTGGCAATCACGATTTTCGTACGGCAGTGCAACTTCACTACAAGCTCGACAATACGAAACCCGCACAAGCGAAACCAATTTTTCCAAACAATTGGGCGCGTGCTGATACTCTGGTATTCCAGTGGATAGCTGCAACAGATTCCGTTTCAGGAGTCTCGGGGTATGAAATCACTTTGAACCTTGATGAAACCGTTGTACTTCCTGTAGACACTATGACGGTAAACGGTGATACATTAACTACATTTTTTCCAATGCAATTGGATGGAAAGTTGTTTAGTTGGTCGATCGCTGCCATCGACAGCGCAGGAAATAGAATTTCCAGTACAGAACTTTCCTTCACAATTGATTCTGTAAAACCCTATTTGCAGCACGGTTTTCTCCAAACCGCATCAAAAGCACAAGATCTGGAATTCCTCGCCCATGCCACGGATGGTCTTTCCGGAATTCGATATGTCGGTCTGCTTTACCGTTCACCGGGAGGCATTTTTTCTGAGAAAGGAATGACCGGCACAGGTACGCAATCGGAATCATTCACTTGTATTTTGCCTGCAAATCTCATTAGTGCAACAGGTCTCGAGTATACAATTTTTGCGGATGACAAGGCGGGTAACCGGACCTGGCTTGAAGAACCAAACACTGGTCTGAATTACAAAAGCATTTCTATTTCCAGCACCGGTAATGCGGCCCCGAAAACACTGAAAAATGAATATCAACTTGTTTCCATTCCATTCGATTTTTCTGCTCAACAAGCATTACCGTATTTCGAATCAATTTTTGGTAAATATGACGACACCAAGTGGCGTATTTTAAAGTATTCCGGCACATCATATGTCGAATTGAACGAAACTAGTTTCACTACTTTGAATTCTGGCGAAGGATTCTGGTTAATCACGCGGGATGCCAAGTCCTGGCTAACAAAAGAAGTCAATTCGGTACTCACAGACGAAATCGTTTCGATTTCCTTGCAGCCGGGATGGAACATTATCGGCTCTCCATGGGCATGGAATGTAACACCATCTGCGATCAACGTGCCCCAAGGTGTTGAGAATGCTTTCTGGCAGTGGGATAATGGTTACTCGATTGCCAGTGAGGGCATGCAGCCCTGGCGAGGATATTTTATTTTAAACAACACCTCAACGGAACAACAAATCACACTTGATTTTATAGACAAGACACCATTGAGTAAAAAATCCCCCATTGAATCAGCGGAAGAGCTTGATTGGTTATTGCAGCTCTCAATTCAATCAGGGACTTATTCTGATAAATCAAACTGGTTTGGCGTTGGCGATGAACCGCAACACATTTCAGAGCCGCCATTATTTGACAAAGCTCCCCGGTTATTCTTTGTCGAACCAGACACCAAAGCCGAACTCGCTGTATGCGTGCGTTCTGAAAAAATAAATAACAATTCCTGGACTTTTGTAGTTGATAATCTTCAACCCGGTGAAGCACAAATTACTTTAAATGAACTTGTCGCACTGCCAACTGAAACCGATGTGTTCCTTTTCGATGTGGCAACAGGAATTGAGAAAAGGATTGATAGTCTGACACCTTTTGTGTTTATGGTATCCGGTACGTCGGCAAAACGGACATTTCTCATTAAAACGGGTTCTGCAAGGGAGTTAGCTACTGAAAAAATTCCGAACCGGTTAACCCTGGATCACCCGTGGCCAAATCCCTACAGAATTTCGAGCGATGGTCAAATAAAAATTCGATTTGGATTACCGAACGAGGCGAATATCGATTTAAAAATATATAATATTCTTGGACAACTCGTGTGGAATTCCCAATCGAGTTCATCATTTACTGCGGGACAGCATGCGATTATCTGGAATGGCAGAGATTTTTCGGGTCAGCAATTGGTAAGTGGCGTCTATTTTATCAAACTAATTAGTGGTGCACAGATTGCGCAAGAGAAATTAGTATTTATTCGTTAGGAAGATATTTACAAAATAAAAGTAATACCGTAGTAATTATTTATATTGCAATTCCCTTACACTTATTTTATTATAAGAAGCTGTGTTTCGTGGTAATCGATTTCAACAGATAATAATTCCGTGCATAAAAAAATATTTACAATTTCGTTTCTTGCATTGCTACTCATCGCATTTTCTGATAAGGCAATTTTTGCACAATCGAATGATGATTTCAATCAACTTTCCCAGGTAACGCAACTTCCTGTCAGGCAGCGCATACCTGCATTACAAGAAATGTTGAAAAAGTATCCAGATTGGATTGTAGCTCGTTATGCTTTAGGCGTCGCTTACTACAGCTTAAAGGAATATGAACTCGTAATTCCAAATTTTACCAAAGTTCTTGATAGTGGACAGAAAGTTGAGAACGTTAATATCTCGGAATATCTTGCCGTAGCCCATAATGAGGTAGCAAAAAACCACATTGTGGCAAAACGATATGAAGAGGCAATTCCTCATCTGAAAACTGCAATTAAACTCTCCTCGGCAAATGCATCATTTTACACCAATCTTGGAATTTGTTATTACAACACAGGTGAATACAATCTTGCAAAAAGTGTCACCCAACGCGCGATCCAATTAGCAGAAAACTCGCCTGTGGAACAGGGAAGAGGCTACTATTATCTCGGGCATATTTACAATGCCCTGGGTAATTTTGAAGTCGCGCTAAACTCCTACAAAAGAGCGACGGAGCTCAATCCTAAATTAACCAATGTTCAAAAATACATTCAACGGATTGAAACAGAGCAGGAAATTGCCCGCTTGTTTGATAAAGCGGAAATGTATATCAATTCCGGTAATGCAAAAGATGCTATAGCTTTGCTGCAGCAGGTAATCGGTTATGATCCCAATCACCTGGAAGCAAAGCGATTGATGGCTGATGCGCAGGCGCAGGTACGCAGGGAATCGGATGCGAAAGCAAATTTTGATAATCCACCTGTAAAACAGCTGCCAGCAGGAAAAAATTCACGTGCAGCAGAACAGAGAACACCCTCAAAACCCATAGAGAAAAAACCGGAAATTATCGTCCAGGAGCAGATTCCACCCAAAGACACACGTAGCGAAGATGCTGCGCGATTTTATGAACAAGGAAAATTTAAAGAAGCCCAAAAATTATTCCTAATCCTGCTGAATGAAGATCCATCAGACAGGAATGTAAGAACCTACCTGGCTCGAATTGATTCGATCGAATCCATAAAAAAGAAAGAGCTGCTTGCTGACAAATCAAACCTTATTCCCCCGGATGCAACCCTGGATACAGTGGGTATCATTGACCAACCGCTCAATGAGCAAGTCAAGGAGAGTGAACAATCTTCCGGGAGTTATGCTGAAAGCAATTTCTCGCAATCCCCGCTTCTAAAAATTATTCTTGCAAGTACTGCGATTATTATAATCGGTGCGGTTGCGTACTATGTATATAACAACAAACCTCAAAAACAACAATTCACTATCACAGAACATGCGGTTACAGCATTCCAAAACCAAATTGACAATTCGACACACACACAATCGCGTAAAACAGGGATAATTCCACCTCTCCTCAAAGAGAACCAAAATAAAAAAGATCCGGAACAACAAGATGCTTCTATCGCAAAAGCGTCGAATGATAAGCCGCTGATCGATATTGTTGAAAAAAATGACAAACGTGAAGCACCGCAAGATAACGATGCCAATGTTTTTACCACCTCTTTCAGCGCACAAGATGAAGAGGATTTCCTCAAATTAGTGAACGACGAAAATTCTCGGCCGGTTGGTTTTCAACACGAGGAAACGGGTCACACCGGAGATGAATCTGAACACACGCAAACATTAGAAATGTCGCAGTTTCAGGTCAAAAAAATTGGCCGGTACGTTATCGAAAAAGAAATTGGACGAGGAGCTGCGGGCAGGGTGTATAAAGCATGGGATCCGAAACTTGACCGGACCGTTGTTATAAAAACAGTTTCGTATAGCCTTACAGCAACAGCAGAAGAAATTAAGAGATTGAAAGCGCGTGTTTATCGTGAGGCGCGTGCAGCGGCAAAACTAAGCCATCCGAATATTGTGATAGTCTATGATGTTGAGGATGAGAGCTCTTTTTCGTATATCGTCATGGAATATATACAGGGAACAGATTTACGGATTTTACTGGATAATCACAAAGAGCTTGAACCTGCAAAAGCGGTAAGTCTTATTTTACAAACATGCAAAGCTCTGCAATTTGCTCATAATTCGGGTGTTGTTCATCGTGACATCAAACCATCAAATATTATGATCGTTGAGAAGGATGTCGTTAAAGTTACCGATTTCGGTATTGCAAAAATCACGAATAATCTAACCTTGACACAAACCGGTAGAGTCGTCGGAACACCAAGCTATATGGCGCCTGAACAAATCGAAGGTAAAGAAGTTGATGGTCGAGCCGATGTATTCTCCCTTGGTATTGTGCTCTATGAGTTACTTACTGGTCAGCGGCCTTTCACCGGGGATACTCTTGCTTCGCTTGCATATAAACTTGTGCATATCGATCCGCCGTTACCTTCAACAGTAAATAAAAAGATCCCAACAATTTTTGATGATATTATTCGAAAAAGTATCTGTAAAAATCCTACGGATCGTTATCAATCTGCTGATGAATTTTACAACGCGCTCGTTAAAGTGAAAGCAAGCAGCGTTTCATAACAGAACTCCAGCCCAAATTACTCGCACTGAATTACTAAGATGAAATGCGAATACTGCAACAAAGACAATTTTAAAAATGTCCTTTACTGTGAACATTGCAATCGACGAATGTTCCGGGCAAAAATTCGCCTGGTCGATAAGACCGGAAACGACACCACCCTTTACGTGTTTACCCATGACTACATCATTGGTCGCGATCCGGAATCAGAAATTTTTCTCAATGATCCCTCCGTTTCACGCAAACATGCCCGCATTTATTACCAGGATTCATCTTTCTTCATTGAAAATTTAAAAAGCAAAAATGGCGTTTTCATTAATTCAGAAAAAGTCAACCATCATCGTTTGAAAAATTATGATATGGTTCAGGTAGGCGGGGCCACTCTGCATTTCTATTATTCTGAAGGGGAGTTTCCGGAAGACCAGGCTGTTTCGCGCACCGGAGAATTCCTACAGGAAACTTTGCTAAAAATTTCACGCGAAATTCAAAGCAAAAATATGCTTGATGAGGTACTCAACACGATTCTCGACGGCCTTGTTGCCATGACAAATGCCAGTGATGCTATGTTGTGGCTGCCGGATGAAGCAGGGGATTGGCAGTTGCACTTATCACGAAATTTGCGTCTTTTTGGTGAAGACAGCAGTTTGCACAATGAAGTGCGAAACCTGGTAATAAAAATGGCGGGTAATGGCAAACACTATGTTTTCCATCGCAACGAAAAACAGGAATTTCTGGAAAATCTCGATGAAATAGTCGGCCACCCTTACCGTATGCTGGCCATGTCATTACGGTCACGAAAATTAATGGATGACGAGACAGGACCACGCAAGGTGCTTGGCGTTATCGTCATGCGGGTCATAAAACGCGGACGCCTTCTTGATAAACGCAAAGTAAACCTGCTGGAAAGCCTTCTGAGCCAAACAGTCGTCGCTATTGAAAACACCTATCTTTACAGTGAAGCTCTGGAAATGAAAAAACTCAATAGTGAACTGCTGGTTGCGGAAAAAATCCAAAACCGACTACTACCGCGGGAGTTGGTCAAAGCACCCGGAACTGACTTAGCCGCATTTACCCGTGCACAGCGTTATGTTGGCGGGGATTACTACGATGTGTTGCGTATGAGTGACGATGCCCTTGCCATTGCCATTGCAGATATCGCAGGAAAAGGTGTTGGCGCCGCCCTTGTCATGTCCAGCTTGCAAGGCAGTTTGCGTGCTCAAATATCCTATGAGAATAATCCTGAGCAGATCGTTGCCAACATCAATCAATTGATACGAGAATGTACTGCAGAGGGATTATTCGCCACATTTTTCTTCTGCCTTTATGATTATGAAAATCAAATTCTTAAATATGTAAACGCTGGCCATAACCCCCCAATGGTATTAAAAAAAGATGGCCATTTTGAAATACTCAAAAGCAGCGCGACCGCATTGGGGATCCTTGAAGAAAATCGGGGCAAAGAAAAAACAATAGAGCTACAAGCTGGAGATGTTGTTATTTTTTATACCGATGGTGTCACCGAAGCGATGAACCACAGCATGAAACAATTAGGTTTAGAAGCAATTCGAAAAGCAGCACATGAATTTATGAAATCAAAGCCCAAAGCTAGTGCGCAAGATATTTTGCAAAATATTCTGAAAAGAATTGAAGAACACACCGAAGGACAACAACAGCACGATGATCTTACAATTCTTATTCTCAAAGTGTTGAAAAAATAGTCCGCAATTCGATTTATTTTTCACTAATTACTGAATAGTTCTGGGGATGACATTTCAGAAGCGTAAGGACCACTCGCATTCGGAGCCTTGATAGCTACCACTGTATCAGGGCTTTTTTTTGCACAACTTTCTGTTTTGATTCCCGCCGAAAAGCAGTAACTTACCAAGTCTTTTCAGTTTAACCCGAAAGCAATTCCACACACGGTTCAAGTACGATCTAAAACATATTCTATGGCCCTGAAAATAGAAAAATACCTGTCCGACGAGACATGTGAACAAATCCGTCAGGAGATTGAAGCCGCCGAAAACAATGAAGTATTTTTTATCGGTAAGAGTAACACCAGCAACATCGTTGATGAAGTTACTGTAATGGCCAGAGGGAATAAAAACAGTGTTCCTGCGATCATAGCCAACTGCAAAAAAGGGGATATCCTCATCCACAACCATCCTTCTGGCAATCTCACACCCTCGTCTGCAGACACTTTAATTGCTAGTGAGGTCGGCAATAACGGAATCGGATTTTATATCGTTAACAACCAGGCAACCGATGTATATGTTGTTGTTGAACCGGCATGTTTTGAAAAATTGCGGGAAGTGGATGTACAATATTTACAGCACTTTCTTGAGGAAGATGGCCCCCTGGCTCGCAGTTTAACTAATTATGAAAAACGGGACCCACAGTTAGAAATGCTGGCGACAGTTGCTGCGGCATTCAATAAAGAAAAAGTAGCGCTGATTGAAGCAGGAACAGGGACAGGCAAAACACTCGCTTACCTTCTTCCAGCCATCGCATGGGCGCTTGCAAATGGTAAACGCGTGGTTGTTTCCACCAACACTATCAATTTACAGCAACAACTCATTGATAAAGATATCCCGCTTCTGCAATCCATATATCCTGAAAAGTTTCGTGCAGAACTTGTGAAAGGACGCACGAATTATCTCTGTCTGCGCAAACTCCATGATCTTGTTCAAAAACCTTCGAGTTTCGATTTTGATGGAACGCAATCGCAAATTGATGACCTTTGGAAATGGGCTCAAAAAACCCGTGACGGTAGCCGGGCAGATTTTGCCCGTTCACCAAACCAGCAACTCTGGGAGTCTGTGCAATCGGAAAGCGACACGACACTAAAAAAGCGTTGTCCCTATTTTCACAAATGCTTTTTCTACAATGCCCGCCGTCGGGCTTCAACAGCCGATATTCTGGTAGTAAACCACCATCTTCTTTTTGCAGATATTTCCGTACGCTCAGCCGTGGGCAGTGCCAGCGAAGTCGCTGTTCTACCACACTACGATCGTGTCATTTTGGATGAGGCACATAATTTAGAAGATATCGCCTCTCACTATTTCGGAGTTACGGTAACCCACCACGGCATTGCTCGAATGCTTAATCGCCTGAGACGTGTGAAGGGTAAAAAAATAACCGGGCTATTATCATCCCTTTCATATTCTCTTGATAAAGTAGCCGGAAAAATTCCTCTTGACTTATTAAATGAACTAAAGCAACTTACCAACGACGACGCCATAGCCGCCCTGAACAAGGTTCGTGAACAACTCGATGCCGTGACACAACGCGTTTTTTATTGGGTAGCACGGGAAGAAAAAAACTCGTACAGCGAAGCGAAAGCGCGTCTGACAGATGCGGTTTGTAAAAGTAAGGACTGGCAGGACGCCATTGAAGGCATTCCTTTCCTTATAAAATTTCTAAATGATTTAGCAGAAATTCTACAAAAAATCATTCCAGCCATTCTCAAAGCTAAAAACGCTTTTGGTGAAGAAACACTCTCCCTTGTTGTCGATTTAAAAGCGCAGGTCGATCGTATTATCTCTACAACTCAGGACTTAAATGTCGCAGTATTGCAGAACGATGACATGAATGTACGATGGATCGAAGCCAGGGACAGTCGGATTGGGCAAGTCGTACGATTTTGCACAGCACCAATAGATGTTGCCCCAATCATGAAAAATGCTGTTTTTGATCGCATTGAAACAGTGATTATGACTTCGGCAACTTTATCAATTGGTGGCAATTTTACCTATTTTTCAAAACGCTTTGGACTTGATCAACTAAAACCAGAAAAATGTATATACAAACTTTTGCCATCACCGTTTGATTTTCAAAAACAGGCTTTGATTTGTATTCCAATAGATATTGCTGAGCCTAATGAAAAAATTTTTCAAGCCCAGTTGCGAGAATTTCTTTTAAAAGCGATAGATGCTGCTCAGGGAAATACCTTCACGCTGTTCACTTCCTATTCATTGATGAATCAGATGCACGAGGATTTGCAGCTCCAAATGGAACAGAAAGGCATGAAGCTGCTTAAACAAGGCGATCAAAGCCGGCACTTATTATTAAACCGATTCCGAACCGAGCGTGGATCATCACTTTTTGGTACGGACAGCTTTTGGGAAGGTGTTGATGTACAAGGCGAAGCCCTCGTGCAAGTAATTATTCCGCGATTACCCTTTCGTGTACCCAACGAACCAATCATCGAAGCTCGTGTCGAAGCCATTGAGGCAGCAGGTGGAAACTCGTTTATGGAATACAGCGTACCCCAGGCAATATTAAAATTTAAACAGGGATTCGGTCGCCTTATTCGCACGAGGTTGGATTTTGGTGTGGTTCTTGTGTTAGACAAACGTATAATTACGAAGTTTTACGGCAAACTTTTTTTAGCGTCTCTGCCGGATTGTAGGGTAATTGTTGGAAAGGGAATTGAAATTTTTAAAAATATTTCGCAGTTTTTGCAGAAGTCAGAATTGGACTAATACCAATAATTCACTTCCCCAAATTTTCCAGCATTAGTTCATCGCGGTCAAGTTCAAACAACTCAGGATCTTTCTGCTGGGTCACCCCCCTGTAATAAATATCATACAAATCTGCAAGCAATGCAGCGGCTATTTCCTCTTTTCCAGGTGTTTTTAATGTCAACGTCAAATCGCCCATCGTTTCGGTTTTCAGGGTGATGGCACAATCATCCGCATTTAAATGGTAAAATGGATCGTCCGCTGAAATGACCTGTAAACGCACAGAAGCCTTGATTTCTCCGGGCAAGTTTTCAATGTTGACGATTTGCCGCACTTTATGAATGTTTTTTGTTGTGCGTTTGATTATTTCTGGTGCCCGCTGTTGGAATTTTTCCCGAAAAACGTGCTCCACCTGAATTTCCCGCATTAAAACATTAGCCAATATCGCACTTTGAATTGATCCATCCCAGCCATCGAGTTCCAATTGTGGCGTATTTCTGCATAAACCACTTGCCTGTGCTTCGGCAATAGCCTGTATTTCAGGTACGCCATCTTGCATTCTGGTGAGAACATAATTTGTTGTTGCGTTCAGTTGCGCTCTAATACCTGTCAATTTCACGGTTGGTGCTGCATAGCGTTTCATGCTAAAGATAGGGATTCCATTCCCGACGGTTGCACCAAAACGAAATCGTAATTTTTTTTCGATAGCTATTCTGTTCAATTCAGCAAAGTGAAAGGCGAGTGGTCCCTTATTCGCAGTTATAACATGTAGACCATTATTTAGTCCTGCACGCAGGTAGCCCGCAGCTGGTTCTCCATTCTGGATGTTCAGGGGAGTGAGCTCGACGACCACATCTGCAGCAACTTTTTTTAAAAAACGGTGAACACCACCTGTGAATTGGTGCATACGGGGTTTAATTCCAGGAAGTTCTTCGAGAAGGATTGCTTTATCGAGAAAACCAAAGTAGCCTTTCTCCTTAAAAATAATGCCTCCGATTGCCGGAGTAAATGGAAGGTTTTCTTCCTGTTGCTGTAGATGGGAGAGAAAGGCATGCGCTGTCGAACCAAAGCCTAAAAGCGCTATTTTTAAAATTGGCCTGTGTGCCATGAGCTGTCTTATTTCATATTGACGAACTGCATCGGCGTTTCAATACGACTTGCCTTTAGATGCTGTATAACTGTCTGCAAATCATCGATTTTTTTCCCCGTGACCCGGACCTGGTCATCTTGAATTGCGGGTTGTACTTTGAGTTTCAGGCCTTTGATTTCTTTTACAATTGCGCGTGCTTCATCCTTGTCAATACCTTGCAGGATTGTAGCTGTCAATTTGAGGTGTCCCTTGGATGTAGGTTCTTCTTTGCCAAACTTGATGTTTCTAGGATTAATACTGCGCTTTGAAAATGCGACAGACAGCATTTCTTTTACTGCTCGCATTTTCATTTCATCTTCCGTATGAATTGTAAGAATCATATCTTTTTTGTTCAATTCAATCGAAGTTACTGAACCACGGAAATCATAACGGGTTGCGACTTCTTTTAAAGTGTTGTTCACAGCGTTATCAACTTCTTGATGATCAACTTTATTTACAATATCAAATGATGGCATTTGTGGTTCCTCTCGTTTTTATGCATGAAAATTGATTGTGAATTAATACATAATTTCACACAAAAATGCAAGACAAATCGAAAAACAAAAACTCTACAAATCATTGATTTATTTAATGTTTACAAAAAATAATGTTCCATTCCATTGTTAACCACTACCATAAAATCATTTACAATTCTGTAAGATAAAATGAATGCTTAGCTCACTTTAACCACGAACATCATTTCTTGTTCGAACTTTATAAAAAATAAAACAGAATCATCCAACATTACCCTCTATTGATCCAGTAAATAAACTATTTTAATATTTTATTTTCCCACAATGTGTAATCCAGGATTACATTTATGAAACAAGACAAATAGGTCGTCTTTTTGTTAATGAAAAAATTTTTATGTTAACACACTGATTTTCAAACAGTTGTTCCAAATAATAAAATTCTGGCATAGTCATTGTCGATAGAAAAATCCGAACACGCAAATTTAGCCGAATACGGAATTGACTTTAACTGAAAATGGAGACGGAAGCATGTTCACAATACAACGTTATGTCTTTACCAATCTACGAATTCTCATCCTGGCTGTAACTTTAATCCCTGCAAATCTATTCGCAAGTTCAGTTGTTATTTCCTGGGATGCCAACTCAGAAAGTGATCTCTCTGGTTATGAAATCCGCTATGGTTTAAGCAATACTAATATGCAAAACATAGTAAATACCGGCAAAAGCACACAGCATGAATTTACGAATTTAAATCCGGGAGTTACATACTATTTCGTGGTGTTTGCTATCGATTATGCAGGCAATAAAAGTGATCCCAGCGCTGTTGTAAGCGCAACATTGCCAAATAAAGAGGGCTCCGATGGAACGACACATACAGACATTCACAACAAAATTTTTGGGCAAAATCTTTGGCTGCCAGCATTTTCCTATGGAGCGAAAATAGGGGGACTGGGTTCGATCCGCGATAGTCTGTATTATTTTTGGGAAAACGGATCTATTTCATGGCAAATTGAATTTGATAGTACAGCCACGTACTACTTTGGTTTTCTCGCAAAAACAAATGCGCTCATAAATAACGAATGGAGCACATTTGAGGTGCAATTGGATGATAATCAGCTCGATATCATCTCCGTAGATTCATTAGCCTTTAAATTCTTTGTCCGTCAATATGAAATTGATGCTGGAAAGCATGTATTAAGAATATCATTTTTAAATGATCTTTTTAATCCAGGTGCAGGTCAGGATCGAAATCTTATTTTTGATTATGTACAAATCTCAGAATTTGCGATCGAAAAAATCCGCCCGGGCAATAATGAAGGCGATAAAACACCTATAGCAGAAACAACAATCGATAAAGTCTTCGAATTAGCGCAAAATTATCCCAATCCCTTTAATCCAAGCACAACAATTTCGTTTAATTTGGAAATCAAATCATACATACAATTATCAATTTTTAACATTGTTGGGCAAAAAGTGAAGACCGTCTACGCAGGAGAATTAACCGCTGGTGACCACAATTTCAAGTGGAATGCCCGCGATGATTTTGGGCAACACCTTGCAAGCGGCGTTTACTATTATCTACTTGAAGCGTTAAGCGTAGAAAATTTTGAGGGAGCATTAGCACTAAAGACGGCCCAACGTGAAACCCGCCCCATGACCTATATTCGATAATATATCGCAGTAGACTACTCACAAAAAAGCAGGAATTATGTACAACTCCTGCTTTTTATCATTTTATAGCTGTAAAAAATCTAAAATTTTGTGTGAAAAAGCTTTAATCGCCTACCGGGTGCCAAACAGTTTTAAACTCGACGAAATTTAAAATATTTTGCAGTCCTGGTTCTTTCGGTGAATTCAGCACAACTCGTTTTAGATTATGAACCGCCTCTTCTTTCACAGTCGCAATTATTTTCGTGTCATTACAATCACAACAGATGGAATCCACTTCCATATGACTCGCCATATGCAGGTATAATTCGTCCATAAATCCTGAAAGAAGATTGATGACACCACCCGGCAAATCTGAGGTGGCAAATACTTCAGCGAGTGGTGCAAGGACTGCGGCGCCATTTTCCGACAACAGCACAACTGCCGTATTTCCTGAGCATGTGATTGCCGCAATTCGCGTGACGAGTTGACCAAAATCAAATTCATCCGAGCATAGCAATGCTACAACGCCAACAGCCTCCGGAGTTGTAAAATTGTGATGAGGACCTGTTACAGGATTCACGGATCCAATTACTTGCTGGTATTTATCCGCAAAACCAGCATAATAAACAAATGCATCGATCGCCTGATCCACAGCCCCATTGGATTGCTCCTGACTGTATCCCAGGGTTTGCACAAATGTTTCCACGAATTCGGCACGTTTTCCCTCTGTCATTTCTGCCATGCGGTAGAGAATCTGGCTGCGATTGTACGCAGATCGACTGCTCCAACCCGCTAAAGCAGATTTCGCAATTGACACAGCGTTGCGTACATCTTTGCGCGATGCACGGCACAAATGGGCATATACTTTTTTTGAATCATGTGCATAAACCGGAAAGCTTCTTCCCGATTCTGTACGCGGAAACGCTCCACCAATGTAAAGTTTAATCGTTTTTGCAACGGTCGTATTCATTCCGTTCAATCCAGCCATTATTTCACCTCCACATAAGGCAAAAGTCCATGTCGACCACCTTCGCGTCCCCAACCACTCTCGTTATAGCCACCAAACGGACTCGATGGATCAAATTTGTTATAGGTGTTTGCCCAAATCACGCCAGCCTTCAGTGCTTGTGCAGTTTTATGAATTTTGGATCCTTTTTCGGACCAAATGCCTGCGGCAAGTCCATAAGTTGTGTCATTGGCTTTTTGGATGGCTTCCTCGGGTGTGCGGAAAGTTTGAATCGCCAACACGGGGCCAAATATTTCACGGCGACATATTGTGGCACTTGCAGCAACATTGTTAAAGAAACAAGGTTTTAAATAATAACCTTTTTGCGGTAGCGTCGTTGCTTCAGGCTCATAGTATTCGATTCCGTCTTCGATGGCATTGGCAATCAATCCTTTAATCTTTTTTAATTCTCCAGCGGAATTGATCGCACCAACATCGGTATTTTTATCCAGCGGATCACCGACACGTAAACTGGTCATCCTCCTTTTTAATTTCGTAACGAAAATATCCGCGATCGATTCTTCAACCAGAAGACGGGAACCAGCGCAACACACATGTCCCTGATTAAAATAAATTCCATTAACAACAGATTCCACGGCCTGATCCAATGCCGCATCTTCATAAACGATATGAGCCGATTTTCCACCTAATTCCAGTGTTAATTTTTTCGCTGTGTTAACGGTGCTTCGGGCAATAATTTTCCCGACTTCTGTGCTTCCTGTAAAGGCAATTTTGTTAACGTCCGGATGATTGACCAGGGCAGCACCGGTGGCGCCGGCTCCGGTAATAATATTCACCACACCTGGTGGCACGCCTGCTTCCTCAATAATTTCCCCGAGCAACAATGCAGTCAGCGAAGTTGTTTCTGCGGGTTTTAGTACAACACAATTACCTGCTGCAAGTGCCGGGGCAATTTTCCATGCAGCCATAAGTAAGGGAAAATTCCATGGAATGATTTGCCCCGCAACGCCAATAGGAGAAACATTTCGGCCGTTAAATAAATATTCCAACTTATCCGCCCAGCCCGCATAGTAGAAAAAGTGTGCGGCCACCTGGGGGATATCAAAATCGCGGCTTTCTTTGATGGGTTTACCATTATCCATGGTTTCCAAAACCGCAATCTCTCGCGAGCGCTCCTGAATAATTCGGGCGATGCGAAAGAGATAACGTCCGCGTTGCTTTGGAGCGAGTTTCGACCAGGAACCCTCAAATGCTTTGCGTGCAGCTTTGACAGCGCGATCCACGTCTTCGGCATTCGCCTCCGTTAGTTCCGCCAACTTTTCCCCGTTTGCAGGATTAATGGTGTCGAAAAATTTACCACTTTTGCCAGAAGTCCATTTTCCATTGATGAATAACTTGTTCTGTTTGTTTATCTTAACCATGTCTGTTGATTCCAGTGCTGGTGAATAATCGAAAACAAAATCTGTCTCACCTGCATTCTTTTTATTATTTGCTGAAATTGTTTTATTCATACACTATCCTTTGAGCTCAATTTACAAATTGAAGATCGCGCTTATCCATCTGATCTCGGTAGTCGTTTTTTTGTTGTGCTCATAAAAGTTGCTGCTCAATCAAGCGAAAATGATTTATCGTAAGCATACCTTCCGGTGACTTGCTTATAAATTTGCTTCAAAATATCATTCAGCAAACTGCTGGCACCAAAGCGGAACAGATCCGGGGTAAGCCATCGTGGTCCCATAACTTCATTCACCATCACAAGATAATGAATGGCTTGTTTTGCATTACGAATCCCTCCTGCCGGTTTCATACCAATAATTTTTCCGGTTCGATCATAAAAATCGAGGATGGCTTGCAACATGACAAGAGTAACAGGTATGGTTGCTGCAGGAGAAACTTTTCCTGTTGATGTTTTAATAAAATCGGCACCTGCCTCCATAGCAATTTCGGAAGCAAGTCGTACTTTGTCGTAGGTACTCAACTCGCCGGTTTCAAGAATGACTTTCAAATGCGCTTTGTCGCAAGCTGCTTTCACTTGCTCGATTTCATCAAAAACCGTCTGATAATCACCAGCAAGAAATGCACCCCGATTGATGACCATATCTATTTCATCCGCACCGGCTGAGACGGCATCTTTTACATCCTGAAGACGAGTTTTCAGGGGGATTTGTCCAGCAGGAAAAGCCGTAGCGACCGACGCTACTTTTATCGTGGTGCCGCGCAACGCATCTTTGGCTGTTTGCACCATAGACGGATAAACACAAACGGCAGCGACCTGAGGTATCGGTTTATAATTTGGAAGGCCGGCTAACTCATCGGCAAGTTCCGTTGTAATTGGAAACCGTGCCTTGCTGCATAACTGCTTGACTTTCCCAACGGTGTCCGCACCTTCCAGAGTTGTCAGGTCAATCATTTCAATACATTTGTAAAGGGCATCCATTTTGGATTGTTTCTTTACACTCCGCTTGGTGAAAGAATCGGCCCTTTCGTGTAGCATCACAGCATCGATTGGTGGCGAGGCAATGCTCACCTTCTCTCCATTGTGATTTTGAAGTGAAATTATCCGTTGCATAATAAACCTTATTTTGATCTCTTTGTTTTCTTTGTTTTCTTTGGTTTTTTGATCTTCTTTTTCACTTTTTTTCTTGGCAAAATTTCATTTTCATCAATGAGCTTTTGCAGAGAATCCAAACCATCACCATGGGAAACTGTAAAGGAGTAATTCTTTTTACTTATGTTGATCGTTTCGATTTTTTTTGTCACCAAACTTTCGATTTCCTTCAACAAGGGTTTTTCGCCGGTACTGCAAAAAGAAATTGCAATCCCTTTGTTGAATCCACGACCGGTGCGTCCCACACGGTGCACATAATTTTCTGCAACATCCGGCAAGTCATAATTTATCACGTACTTCACATCAGGCACATCAATTCCCCGTGCACTCACATCGGTTGCAACGAGTACTCCGTGTTTACTTTCCCGAAATGCATCCATTACATCCGTACGTTTTTCCTGTTCTTTATCGCCATGCAGCGTGCTGGTTGCGATACCAACCCGTTCCATCGCTTTGGCCACACGTTCGGCACGCACACGCGTTCGCACAAAAACAATGATTTTACGATCCGGGTTTTCCTTAATAAATCGTTCTAAAAAATGGCGTTTGTCGTCCATCTCAACAAACATAACAAAATGGGAAACGTTTTTCGATACAGGATCTTTGGGCGAAATTTGAATTCGAATCGCGTTGCTATTGACTTGTGAAAATGCCAGCTTTTTAATTTCGCGGTTAATCGTCGCAGAGAAAAACAATGTTTGATGTTGTGTTTTCAGCAATTTCTTTATGAATTTCAGATCATCAATGAAACCGAGATCAAGCATACGGTCGGCTTCATCGAGAATGAGAATTTTAATGTTGTCGAGCTTGAGGTATTTTTGATGAATGAGATCGAACATCCTTCCCGGTGTCGCGATGAGCACATCGATACCATCCTGCAGTTTTTGAATCTGTGCATCCTGTTCAACACCACCATAAACAGCAAATGTTTTAACTTTTGTGTGTTTGGCTAATTTATTGAAAACACCACCAATTTGCAGTGCCAGCTCTCGTGTTGGCACCATGACAATACATTGAATGCCGGTTGAGCGACGGCTTGTTTTAAATCGATGGATAAGATCGATTACCGGAATAGCGAAAGCAGCAGTTTTTCCGGTTCCCGTTTGTGCGACTGCGAGTACATCTTCACCATTCAAAATGGAAGGAATGGCCTTGAACTGGATATCTGTTGGTTTTTTAAAATGCAATCGCTGCAAATTATTTTTTATTTCGGGGGTGATATCGTATTGATCAAATTTCATTTTATTGAATTAATTATGCCAGGGTAAATTTTTTAAGTCCACATTGCCGCCAGAAATAATGACTCCGACGCGTTTATCTTTGCAGGGAATTTTATGGTAAAGTACGGCAGCCACTGGAACGGCTGAGGAAGGTTCAATGATGATTTTCATGCGTTCCCATACGAAATGCATCGCTCCGCGTATTTCATCTTCTTCAACAGTGACTATATCAAAAACATGATTCCTTATACAGGTGAAAGTTTTCTCACCCAGGGAAGTCAACAGCCCATCTGCAATGGTTTTGGGTGAAACCGAAGGATGCAATTTGCCCGTTTTAAAAGATTTGTATGCATCATCCGCCCCCGCAGGCTCGACTCCGATGACCTTCGTTTTGGGGGACAAATAATGCGCTGATAATGCAGTGCCACTGAGCAAACCCCCGCCTCCAACCGGCGCAAGAAGATACTCGGGCATTGGTACATCCTGTAGCAGTTCAGCGGTAGCCGTCGCTTGTCCAGTAATTATTCTGTAGTCATTGTAAGGATGAATAATTGTCGCACCGCATTTATCGACAAGTTTTGCCAATGTTGATTCGCGTGCGGTGAGGGAATTTTCACAAAATGTTATTTGCCCACCATAGTTTTGCACCGCATGTTTTTTGACCTCCGGTGCATTTTCAGGCATGACAATGTGTGCTGGAATCCCACGAATATCCGCTGCCAGCGCCAGGGCGGCGGCATGGTTGCCTGAGGAGTGTGTCGCTACTCCCCGCTGGGCTTCTTTGTCAGTTAATGAGAAGACTGCATTGCATGCACCACGAAATTTAAAGGCGCCTACTTTCTGAAAATTTTCGCATTTTAAAAAGACAGAAGCCCCTGCCAATTTATTCAGCGTCTGCGAAGTGAAGATTGGCGTATGATGAGCGTAAGGCCGAATTCTTTCCGCTGCAAGATGGATATCTTCCATTGAAACGGGAAACATGATTCACACCTCCATGAATTATTCTTTTTACCAGTAAATTTAGGCAACAAGTGGACTCGAATGCAATGAGAAAAATTTTTTCGTATCCTGCATAATTTATAAACATCAAGATTGGGCAGGGGATATCCCCTGTCCATCGCTCACCGAGAGCATTGCATCAAAAAAGCAGGCTGGAAATCTAAAATCTTAGTGCATATTTTTTACGAATTTATTATCAATCACAACGAGTGAGGAGAGGATAAACTCACTCGCTTCCAGAAAAAAATCCTGATTAATATTTTCAAAAATATCGCTGGGCTTGTGGTTATGTTGATGATCTTCAACACCAAAGTATAAAAATGGTATGTGATCGCGATGAAACGCAGCATGATCGGATAAAAAAGTCCAGTCATCTTTACCCAATTCAGGCTTGTCATGGCCCCACACGACCTTGATAGCTTTTTCTGAGTTCACTTGGTCCCTAAGAAGAGTTTCTAAAAATGGGTAGTGAAAAGCACCTGCGATATACAAGGTTTTCACTGGGTTAATGCTGATCATATCTAAATTGACATTCAAATCGATAGATTTTATACTAAAAGGTCGATTTGCAACAAAATATTTTGATCCGGCAAAGTTTTGTTCCTCTGCATCGAAGGCGCAAAAAACAAAATCATGCCCTGGTTGGTTTTGAGAAAAATAGTGCGCAATTTCGAGTAAAGCAGCAACTCCTGACGCATTATCATCGGCGCCGTTATAAATTTGTCCATCCATGATTCCCAGATGATCGTAATGTGCCGAGATCAGGATTGTGCCAATTTTCCGCTTGCCTGAAATTTTCCCTATTAAATTGCAGCCAGTCACAATTACATTCTGGCTGTTTTGTATGATCGGGAACTCAAATTTTTGTTCAAAATTTGCAAAAACAGGCTCAAGTTTGATGCGCTTAAACTGCTGTATGATGTAAGCTCGGGCTTTTGCAGCTCCAATCGTTCCCGTTTGCCGGCCTGCCAATGAATCTGCTGAAAGAGTTGCCACGTGATGCAGCAAGTCGCTTGCATTGATTTCCTGTGCTGAGGCTGTTGTGAACGCATCAATCACAAGAAACCAGGAAACAATAAATTTGGCTAAATGCCTCATTCTCATCTTCAATAAGATTTCCACATACACAAATTTTATAGTGCAAAATGCAGAGAAACAGCAAAAAAAAGCCCCATACGGGGCTTTTGGCAAGTCTATTTTTTAAAACACTTCGATTTTAAAATATTTTTGCGGGTATTTTTTCATGTCCTGTAAAATAAGATTGAGCTCATTTAATATGCCTTCAAGGTTTTGGTAAGCCGCCTCATCATTTATGAGCTTTCCTGCTGTACCGCGTCCGGCATTTATTTTACCAAGAATGGAATCGGCATTAGCTGTGGCATGTTCCAGGTTTTCATGAACGGTTGAATCGGAGATTAATTTTCCGAGTGTTCCCTCACCCTGATCAATTTTTTTCAAAATTTGATCGAGACTTTTTGTCAGGCTTTCCAGATTGTTATACAACTCTGGCTGTCGCACAAATTTTCCAAAACTTCCTTGAGATTTATTCAGAGAATGCGTCAGATCAGAAAGGCCTGCTACACTGGATGAAAAGTTATGTGAGGTCAAAGAATCGTTTAATATTGTCGCAAAAGTTCCCGGACCGGATTGTAGTTTATGTAATAATGTTTCCAGGGATTCCAGGACGCGTGGAATCGTATGCGCCGCTTTTTCTGCTTCAGGCAACAATGATTCGAAATCAAACGGCGGATTTGAAGGGATAAAGGCGTTGTCTTCGAGGGGTTCTTCGTGCTCACGTCCGAGGCTGATTTCAACATATTTATCACCAAGCATACCCAGTGTTTTGATCGTCGCTCGACTGCTCGTCGTTACCCATTTTTTGAATTTGTGTTCGATAAAGAGTGAAATATGAACACCAAATTGGCCATCACGAGTCGTGTAATCAAAATCGCCAATGGTACCGGCCTTAATTCCCGCGATTGTGATGTACGCTCCCGGATTCAGGCTAATTACGTTGGGGACAAACGTATGCAATGTGTATTTCGATGTAAATTTTCTCGTATTCGTTCCAACGATCATGACAATGAAAAGCATAAACGCCATTCCGACGAAAATAAATATACCGACGCGGACGTCTTTCCATTTCAAATTGTTTTTGTCACTCATATTTTAATCCTTACCTTACAAATTGCTGTACATAAGGGTCTTTCGAAAGCAATAAATCATCGGACTGTCCTTCGAATACCAGGCGACCATTTTTTAACATGACCAATCGTGTGGCCACCTCGAAAGCATCCTGCAGAATATGTGTTACTACGATTGAGGTGATATTTTGCTCGATCCGTAACCGGTTAATTAACTGATTAATGCGTTTTGATACGATTGGATCAAGGCCAGATGTCGGTTCGTCATATAAAATTATCTCGGGATGGGTAATCGTTGCTCTTGCGATTGCAATACGTTTGCGTTGTCCGCCGGAAAGATCGGCCGGATAGGACGAATAAAATTCCGTCATTTCGACATAATCCAGAATATCCATGACTGTTTTTTTGAATTCAGACTCTGATATGCGAGGATTATTTATCCGCAATGCGTAACCGACATTCTCAGCAACTGTTATCGAATCAAAAAGGGCCCCACCCTGAAAGACGAATCCCATCCGGCTGCGCATGGGACGCAACTGTCGTTCAGACAACAAATTTATGTCTTTATCAAAGACTGTTAGCCGCCCACGTGTAGGTCGAATTAATGCGATAATCAATCGAAGCAGCGTGCTTTTTCCAGCACCGCTTCCTCCGAGAATAACCAGTGTTTCACCTTTGTTAACGCTCAAGTTCAGAGAGTCAAGGACCATCTCATTACCATAGGTAAAACTCAGGTCTTCAACGGTGATGACATTGTCCGGTTTGTTATTTTCCATATATTTATGCGTAGAAAAATGCCAGAATAAATTTTGATATCAGAAAATCCATAAATAATATAGCCAGTGAGCATGCCATCACCGCCCTGGTGGCCGAACGGCCGACTCCTTCCGCTCCACCATACGTGGAAATGCCATAATAGCAGCTTATTGAAGCGATCGTAAATCCCATGAAAAACGGCTTTATCAATCCGATAGTCAAATCTTTAAAAAACAGACCATCAAGCGCGGATATCCAAAAATGTGTGCTATCGGTTTGTAGCCAAACTACAGCGGCAATCCATCCACCAATAATAGCGATTGCATCGGCAATTGCAACCAGGGGAACGAAAGTAATCATTGTGGCAGCAATGCGCGGTACGATAAGTCTTGGTATTGGATCGGCGCCCATAGCACGCATGGCATCTAACTGCTCACTTTGTTTCATGCTTCCCAGTTCGGCCGCGATGCTTGCACCAACACGCCCTGATAGCATTAATCCGGTAATCAGCGGGCCGGTTTCACGAATGACGGCGATGGAAATAATACGTCCCATGAGCAGTTTGGCACCGAATAGTTCCAGTTTTTTTCCCCACTCAAGTGCCAGCACCATACCAATCATAATCGAGGCAGCCATCACAAGGAATATGGATGCATAACCTAGATGGTTCATCTGGTCAAGGGTTGACCGGTGATACCGTATAAACGCAGGAAGATTGATGATTGTGCTTCCAACCATCCGGCTAAATTGTTCAACATGATAAAATAATCTTTTTGCTTTTTGCATAAAAGCTCAGATTCCTTCAAATATCGGAAAATATATTAAAGTCTGCTTAATTTATAACAATCAAGATTGGGCAGGGGATTCCTCCTGCCCATCATTCACATTCGGCATTGCATGAATAAAGCAGGATAATCTCTTCATTACCCTGCTTTATTTATGGCGTACACTTGTAGTAATTCGAGATACTTTGCTGCCAATAAAAAGTTTTTGAATAATACAGGCAGCAAATTTGAGCAGACCGACATAATACGTATTATTTTTTATAAAGTCAATCCGCTAAACCCTTCTAATTTCATCATAAATCGAAAATTATAGTGGCGTGCAGCCTTGACTTATGGTGCTCAATTTTTAGTCCATGAAAAGTTACTGCTTTAATTTCCGTATAAACCATATGTTTTTCATAGTCAATGGGTTGACCCATCGCTGTGCCGGAGGCATATGCATCCATTAAAACATCGATTTTAAATCGACAAAACAGAAACTCTTTTGTGATATGATAATAATTGATTTGTGAAAGCCAGTTACGCAGCAGAGCCAGGGAATCTTCTGCTGTAACAGTGAATGGGATCTCCTGAGCAGGTGAGATTGTTTCGATATCAGTGATAATTTTCATCATGCCAAACGCAGCTCTCTCGAACAACTGCTCCATCGATGCTGCTTCGACGATGAAACCACAATCCCCCGTGTGGTCGATTTCCTTAAGCCATACTTCTTCGCTCAACGATGCAGCATTCCTCTCAGAACGTAACCGGCTATTTGTGGGTTTTCTTTTAACCGTCGCAGGGAGTAGGCATACCACTTTTGACCATACGGTACATAAACCCGCAACCGATGGCCATTAGCGACAATGCTTTGCCTTAGTTCCTCATCAACCCCTAATAGCATTTGATACTCGTAACGGGAATGCGGTATTTTCATTTTACGAATGAGTTCTTGTGAATGCCAAACCAGGCGTTCATCATGCGTAGCGATTCCAACGTAGGCGCCGCCTTCAAATAATTTTTCAAGCAAAGCCATAAAATTATAGTTAATTATAGCTGGATCTTTGAATGCTATTTGGCGTGGTTCCACATAAATCCCTTTGCACAAGCGTACATTTAATTTGGGAACATTTTCCAATAGGACTGAAATATCGTTCATGGAACGACGCAAGTACGCCTGGATCACAATGCCAACATTTTCAGGGTACTCTTGCGCAAATCGTGAGAATATTTCCAATGTAGAAGTTGTGCATTCAGAATCTTCCATATCAACGCGCAGAAAATTGTTTTTCGTTTTCACCGATTCAACAATTTTATGCACATTTTCATAACATCTATTTTTATCGAGCACAAGGCCAAACTGTGTCAATTTTATAGAAACATTACAATTAAGCTGCTCCTGCTCTATACGGTCCAAAACACGAAGATATTCATGTACCGTTTTATCTGCTTCCCTTAAATTTTTAATATTTTCACCCAAAACGTCCACCGTGGCGATGCACCCCTGCTCTTGCAGATTTTTGATCGTCCGTACGGCGTCATTTATTGTATTCCCCGCGATATATTTTTTTGAAAAAAATCGAACAATTGGTTTGGGCACGGCAGGCAAAGTCGTCGCAATAAACCGATTCATCCAATTCATTCTACATCCTTTCTGAGATAATTATTTCCACACCTCCGTATTAACTAGATTCGGTGGCTTGTTACCTGCAAGCACCGATACTATATTATCAACTGCCATTTCCGCCATGCGGGTTCTGGTTTCTGTAGTTGCTGAACCAATATGCGGTGCCAGAACAACATTTGGCAACTCTTTCAAATCAGTATGTATTTCGGGTTCATTTTCAAAGACATCCAACCCTGCACCGGCGATCCGTTTATTTTTCAAATAGTCCACAAGGGCCTGTTCGTCAATTACTTTACCTCGTGAAGTATTTATCAAATAAGCTGTCGGTTTCAGAAGGGCTAACGTTTCCCGATTAATCAGATATTTTGTTTCCACTGTCAAAGGGACATGCAGGGAGATAAAATCTGCGACCTGCAGTAGATCCTCGAGATTCGCTGCTTTTTTTGCACCCCAGCCCTCCAAAGTTTCATTGTGTTTATTGGAGTAATAAACAACTGGCATATTCCATCCACGGGATCGTTGTGCCATAGCTGTGCCGATGCGGCCGGCACCAATAATTCCGAGAGTTTTACCGGTGATTTCTCCCCCCAGCAGGAGAATTGGATCCCAGCCTTTAAATCGATTTTTAACCGAATATTCGTGTGCCTCGACAATTCGCCTCGAGACAGACAGGAGCAAAGCCCAGGCTAAATCGGCGGTTGCATCGGTCAGCACATCAGGAGTATTGGTTACACAAATACCGCGTTGCGTCGCATAAGCAATATCAATATTATCGTATCCAGTTGCATAATTGGCAATAATACGCAATTGCGGTCCAGCTGAATCGATAATATCGGCATCAATTTTGTCATTGAGCAAACATAAAAGTGCATCTGCTCCTTTGACATGTTTACTCAATTCAGTCTGAGTAAGTGATCGATTTTCTTGATTGTGGTGAAAACGAGGAAAAAGGGATTGCAGTCTTTCAACCTGGGGCTGCGGCAGGGGACGTGTTAAAAAAACATTTTTATCAGAATTCAAAATTATTCACCTGCTTACTTATTCTTCACTATAAAACAATGCTGCAATATACATCTTCATTTCAGAATAAGCAAGCAGATGAAGTCGGTATTCTTACTTAATTGTCACGGATCAAACGCAAGTGTTCAGAATACATGCAATGGTCCTGAACTACTTTAATTCCGGCTGCAGCAAGTTTGTGTGCTGCATCCATATTGCGAATCCCGTGTTGCATCCAAAATACCTTCGGTTTGTGTTCCAGTTCTATGGTTTCTTTTGCATGGGGCGGAACCTTGCTGGGAGAGCGAAATACCAGAACAGCGTCTATGGGCTCGGTTATTGAAGTCAAATTATCAAAGCATGTGCGTCCTAAAATTGAAGTGCAACCGGGATTAACGGGAATTATTTCATATCCGTGATCCTGTAAATAACGAGGAACGGTATATGAAGCTTCATTTTCATGTGTCTCATCTTTCATGCCAATAACTGCAATCTTTTTAATGTCATGCAAAACTTCTCTAATACGTTCATCACCCTCAATTAGATAATCATGCCACATTGTTTAATTCTCCCGATTAAAATTATATGAATTTTTTAGTAGTAGTCAGGATTTCAGTAAACCTGGTTCATTCATACGCTGCAAAGCTCTGGTGATAGTCAGAAGATATCCGCTGACCAACCTCATTTTATTTCTGAATTAAGCATGTTAAAATATAGAAAGGCGGCTTTTTTCTTCCCACTCCAAGGAATAAAAAAAACCGTATTTCATCGTGATTATATGAGGTACGGGTCGTTTTTTGTTTTTCCATGATTAAGCATGGCAGGAATTCTCCATCCTTCGGCGTATTAATAAGAAAAGGGCTTACCGGATTGCGGCAGCCCTTTTCATTTTTTATCGAGATTTTATTGCGTTACGCTCCATTGTATCAGTTCTCCACAACATTTTGACATGCAGTAACTGATTTGCCTCGAACAATTGTTTTATCGTGTCTCTGTATACGGTGATAATTCATCGTAAAAAAACATTATCCATTTGGTGAAGCGAAACTTATTTTCAACAAAACAAATATATAAAATCTCACTTGTTTTGGCAATTGTATTTTTTTGAAATTACCAAAGTATGGTAACATTTACATCTTTGTTATGAGCGATTCCTTTTCCATAAAATCTGGTTTCGGTTTGCCCATCAATTCAAGAATAGTCGGCGCAACATTGGATAATCCACCAACATGCATCCAGGGTTTACGTTTATGATCAGCGACGATGAAGGGAACACAATTCAACGTATGTGCTGTATGCGGTTCACCTGTCAGGAAATTAACCATCTCTTCGCTGTTGCCATGATCGGCCGTCACAAGAATTGTTGTATCCGGATCAAAAGCATGCTCGAATAATCTGTTTAACTGGATATCCACAGTCTCAACGGCCTTAATAGCTGCTTCCAAAACGCCGGTGTGACCAACCATATCCGGATTGGCATAATTGATCAGCATGAAATCATAGATATCTTTTTTGTATTCCTTCAGGAATGCGTTCGTTACCTCGTTGGCACTCATTTCAGGCTTCTCATTGTATACACTCACAGCGGGAGAGGGAATTTTAATTCGTTCTTCGCCTTTCATTAATTCATCCGACTGAATATTGAAGAAAAAACTCACATGCGGATATTTCTCACTTTCTGAAATGCGCAGTTGTGCCATATTCATTTCACTGAGATATTGTCCGAGTCCTACTTTGTTTTTCTTCCGGTTAAATGCAACAGGATACTGCAAGATATCCGCATATTGCATAAAAGCGCAAACATGAAAATTAGGACTATCCGGGTATCTCTCCATTCCGACATCCGTTTTAAGAAATACATGAAAATCCTGACGCATCCGATCACCGCGGAAATTGAAACCGATGAGGGAATCCCCTTCTTCGATTATGCCGACGGGTTTTTCATTGTTATCAATGATGACCGCTGGCGTTACGAATTCATCCGATTCTCCGGCATCATAAGCGCTTTTTACAGCATCCAAAGGTTTGTGAAATGCACGCCCGATCCCTTTAAATAATACATCCAGTGCTTTATTGACCCGGTCCCAACGATTATCGCGATCCATGGCATAATAACGTCCCATGACGGAGGCGATTTTACCAACGCCGATCTCTTGCATTTTCTGTTCGAGTTCGACGACGAATTTATCTGCACATTTTGGCGGAACATCACGACCATCCAGCAAGCAGTGAACAACAACATTTTCCACGGCTTGTTTTTTTGCCATTTCGAGCAAAGCATAGAGATGTTCATTGGAACTATGCACACCGCCATCGGACAACAAACCGAAAAGATGCACTTTCTTATTGCCTTCCTTTGCAGCGAGCAGTGCTTTTTTCAACACAGCATTTTCAAAAAACTCCCCGGTTTGAATCTGGGAATCGATGTAGGCAAGATCAGATTGAATAATCCGGCCTGAAGCTAGATGCATGTGTCCGACTTCTGAGCCACCAATCTGGCGCGCCGGCAATCCAACTGCTTCCGCCGAAGCGTCAAGCATGGTGTGCGGATAAGTGTGCCACAATTTGTCGAATGTCGGGGTTTTTGCCAACAACACCGCATTGGCATGCGGTGTTGGATTAATCCCAAACCCGTCAAGTACGACCATTATTAACTTTTTTTTCATGACACACCCTTATTTCAAATGATTGAATGCGCTCAAACCCGGGTAACTGCCCGCATCATCCAACTCTTCTTCAATTCGTAATAGCTGGTTGTATTTGGCGATACGATCCGTACGGGAGGCAGAACCTGTTTTAATCTGGCAGGCACTGGTCGCCACGGCGATGTCGGCGATTGTTGTATCTTCCGTTTCACCTGAACGGTGCGAGATAACGGCAGTATATCCGGCTTTATGTGCCATTTCAATTGCAGCCAATGTTTCTGTCAAGGTACCGATTTGGTTGACTTTAATTAAAATAGAATTAGCAATTTTTTCAGTAATGCCTTTGCTCAATCTGTTGGTATTGGTCACAAAGAGATCATCGCCGACCAGCTGAACTTTGTCACCAAGTTTTTCTGTCAGAAGTTTCCAGCCATCCCAGTCATCTTCTGCCATACCATCTTCAATGGAAATGATTGGATACTTATTTACAAGTTCGACATAATACTCAGCCATTTCTTCGGAAGTCAATTCACGGTTTTCTGATTTTAACTCATACTTAGCGGTTTCTTTATTGTAAAATTCACTTGAGGCTGGATCGAGGGCGATGTAAACATCTTCACCGGCTTTGTAACCTGCCTTTTCGATTGCGTCCATAATAACATCAAGCGCTTCAGAATTTGATTTAAGATCCGGGGCAAAACCGCCTTCATCCCCAACAGCTGTATTTAGCCCTTTAACTTTCAGCACAGCTTTCAATGCATGAAAAATTTCAGCCCCCATTCGCAATGCTTCACCAAATGATTTTGCGCCTGCAGGCATCACCATAAATTCCTGCAAATCCACATTGTTATCCGCATGGGAACCACCGTTTAAAATATTCATCATGGGAACCGGTAAGTTGTGCGCGTAAACACCACCAATATATTGATACAAAGGTAAACCACTAATGGCTGCTGCTGCTTTTGCAACGGCGAGGGAAACACCTAAAATGGCATTTGCACCCAATTTGCTTTTGTTTGCTGTTCCATCAAGTTCGATCATCAACTTATCGATACCAATCTGATTTGTCACCAGTTGGCCCACAACTTCTGGAGCAATGACCTCATTAATATTTTCAACAGCTTTGGATACGCCTTTGCCGCCATAGCGCAATTCATCACCATCGCGTAATTCAACAGCTTCATGAACACCGGTCGATGCACCTGAAGGTACGGCAGCCCGTCCTACAGTTCCATCTTCCAGAACGACGTCGACCTCGACGGTTGGGTTTCCTCTGGAATCGAGAATTTCACGTCCGTGTACTTCGGTAATTGATAACATATTTTTCTCCTAATTATTGTTATTATAATGTGTTCTGTGGTTAGCTTACTTTTTAAAACACCGAAATTTTTGGGCAGGGGATATCCCTGTCCAGGAATCAAATGGCATAGTGCATCAATAAAGCAGGCTAGTTAATTTCTTCAACTTTTATAACATTTGTTCGACCAGGCGCTACAGGCAAAGCCGCTGTGATGACGATTCTGTCGCCCTGGCGAATAAAATCAAATCGCTTGATATGTTTTTTTACAACTTCGAAAAACTCTTCTCCCTTGAGCAATTCACTGGCATACACGGGATACACTCCCCAAACAACACACAATTTCATCTGTGCTTCTTTTGTTGAACAAAGGGCGATAATAGGTCTTTGTGGACGATACCGTGCAACCATTCGCGTTGTTGAACCACTTGAAGTGGGAGTTA
This sequence comes from Deferribacteres bacterium, assembly GCA_020633655.1. GTDB lineage: Bacteria > Zhuqueibacterota > Zhuqueibacteria > Zhuqueibacterales > Geothermadaptataceae > Bioreactorimicrobium. The sequence continues at coordinate 29,120 of JACKDF010000007.1, read as the reverse complement.
CAATCGCACAGGCATTCAGATCTTCCGCCATCATGACGGCCCCATGACTTACTGCTGCTGCAACTGTTATTTCTCCAAAAGTCATCTGTGTCGGCATAGTCCAGTTCGACTTGCGCTTCGCTTCCGACGCCGCCAATATGCGGTGCATTGTCTTGACAGTTTCTATTGGATATTTGCCGATCGCCGTTTCTTCGGATAACATAACGGCATCGGATCCATCGAGCATCGCATTGGCCACATCTGCTGCTTCGGCACGTGTTGGCCGAAAATTATCGACCATGGATTTCAGCATCTGCGTGGCCGTAATCACCGGCTTGCCAAGTACGTTACATTTGCTGATAATTTCCTTTTGAATTAGTGGAACCTGCTCAAGTGGAATTTCTACGGCAAGATCACCCCTGGCTACCATAATCCCATCTGAAATATTTAAAATCTCATCAAACTGTTTGATGGCTTCGTGTTTCTCTATTTTCGCAATAACAGGAATATCCACGCCACTATGGTAGAGAAGATTACGCAGTTTAAATACGTCTTGCGGACGGCGAACAAAGCTGAGGGCCACCATGTCAACACCAACTTTGATCCCAAATTCCAAATCGCGTTGATCTTTCTCCGTCATTCCGGAAATTTCCAGGAAACTTTCCGGTAAATTAATCCCTTTGTGTGAAGTTAAACTGCCTCCGATTTCCACAATGCATTCAACACGATCGGCACTTACTTTCTGAGCTCGCAATCGCAATGCCCCGTCAGCGAGTAAAACAACATGTCCGGGCTCTATGGAATTAATCATCTCCGGATAGGAGACGCCAACGCCGGTCACGTCGCCCTGTTCCCGGTAAGCATAGAGAGTAAAGCGCTCGCCTTCTTTTAGTTCAATTGTACCATCGATTTTTCCGATGCGGACTTTAGGACCAGACAAGTCCTGTAAAATTGCCACCGGTGCATTTTTTTCTGCAGCTACAGCACGGATGTTTTCAATTTTTAACTGGTGTTCTTCGTATGAGCCGTGGGAGAAATTTATTCTGGCCACGTTCATTCCAGCATCGATTAGCTGGGCGATTTTTTCCCGCGAGTCCGTTGCGGGACCAATTGTACATACAATTTTTGTGCGTCTGTTCTCAAGATTTAGCATTTATTTTTAGTAGAATAAAAAGTTTACAAGTTAAAATGAATTAGCCCAATTTATATTGCATAAAATCAGCAATGGGTGGAGGATATCTTCTGCCCAATAATTAAACTGTTTAAAAAAATACGGCTACTGGGCCATAAAACGCGTGATTACGGCCAATAATCTGGATCCTGACTAAACTGTTTTTCGTATGTTTTCAGCCGGTCCTTATAGATTTTAATGTTGAAATTAAAATTAAAAGCAACCCTTAAAATTCCTGCGATAACATTATATTTGTCCTGTGAATTTGTTTCATTGGATATTTTTTCTATTTCAGGCAAAACACGTTGCCTTAATAGCAAAAACAATGCGTTCTGGATTGGTGTTTTGTGCAAGTTCAGCCGGAGTTTATCAGATACCTGGGTAAGCATTTCAAGCTTTCGCACCATTTCACTGGAAAAATCTGTGTAGAGCTTGTGAATTACCTTCTCAAACAACGCCTGGAATACAGCGATTGCATCACTCAATTCCAATTGCAGATTTAATTTTTCTGCGAGCTCGGCTGCGTTTATCGATCGTTGAAAATTAGTCAGCGGTTCATCAATATCAAAATTTTCAATTTCATCATGAATTATCCGGGTAAAAGTGATTTTCGTAGGTAAAATCAATTCATCCGGTAATTTCAAGGCGGAACGCGCGATCATGCGCATTAAGCCATAATTCTCTTCATAAATTTTTTCGTAGATATTGTATGTATCTTTCAGCTGCATCCCGAGTATTTTATCAACAATTTTCTTGCGTTCTTCCTCGAGCATGTCCACGAGCATGTAGTTTTGCCCTCGCCAGATTTTTCGGGCAATTTCGTTGATAGCAATCGCATCACTCGATTCCAGATTTTTAACGAGTTGACTTTTTGCGAATTCAAAGTTCCATCCGTCATTGCTTTCTTCATGAACGAGACAATCCAGATACTCTCCTCGCTCCCGGTTAATCAAGGCATAGATAAATTCACCCGAATCCCGTGTAATTTGCGATGTCAGCTTAACCCGACCGAACAAAATCTCTTTTGAGTTAAAATTTACGGAATGGCGGAATTTTTCTTCGACATCATAAACATATATTTTTTTATCATCTTGCAACGCGTCATACATCGAAGCAATGGCATAGTGTGTTACGATTTTCCCAAAGGACACACGAGAGGGAAGTACGAAATTATTGTAAATCCAGGCACCATTGCCATATTCGCTGATGTTCGATTTTGCTTTTGCCAAATTATTGATAAAACGCTGCTCCAGCAACCCATCTGAGTAGGGATAAGCAATTTCTATAGCCCGTGCTGCATATTTAAGTATTTGCACGGTTTCTAAGCCGGACAGCTCAGTGAAGAACCAACCACAACTTGTAAACATGAGTTGTGCATTTCGTTGAATCTCCATGAGATGCAATGCTTTCTGTTCGATATTCGATTGCGATCTGTCTTTGATGTGTTTATTAAAAAATTCTTCCAGCGATTCATCAGAACGATTAAGTATCACATTAATATAGTCATCACGAGCTTCCCATAAGTCATGGAAAACGTGCTCGCTGACCTTAAGGCAAATTTCTGCAAGTTGCGCATTCAGTTCATTAAGTGCATCGCGCAGTGGCTGACGCCATTCTTGATTCCAGCCTGGTTGCCCGCCTGTACTGCAACCACAGTTGCGGTACCAGCGGCCAACGCCGTGAGCACAACTCCAGGCTGTACCTTCGCCGGCAGCTCCCGGTTTCAGTTCAACTTCCCACTCGACGGGAACACTTTCGAGCAAGGCAGCAAAATTTGTTGGCGTGATATCGCGAACAGGCGCTTCCATATTTAACATATAGGCTAAACCCATGTCACCGAATCGTTCGTGGTGACCGTACGTTTCACCATCCGTTGCAACGGAAACGAGCTGCCCGTTGTTATCGGTGCCATAGGCGGCTTCGATTCGTTCTACGAACTGCGTCGCACTTCGCAAAAGATGTTCAAAGCTTATGGCCCGCGATAATTCTCCATGATAAAAGAAAATATTGATGTAGCGGTCGTCTAATTTTTTTCCTGTTGCATCCGTGGCAAAGCACCGGTATGGACGCCGAATATCAATATCACCTTTCTGCACGCCCTTCCATGTTCTTTTATCGCCTTTTAAAAGACGAACGCGTTCTGCCTGATAGGGTGAAAGTATGATATATTTGAATTTGAACTCGGTTAGAATATTGAGTGTGGTTTGGTTGATGGCTGTTTCTGGTAACCAAATAGACTCTGGTTGCCTTTTAAACCTGCGACGAAAATCAGCAACACCCCAGCGAATCTGCGTTCTCTGATCACGTTGTGTTGCCAAAGGCATGATAATATGGTTGTAGCATTGCGCAATGGCTGCCCCATGTCCGTTATGCAGCGCGACACTTTCCGCATCTGCTTTGAGAATGAGTTCATAAGTCGCCGGGGCATAGACCTGCATCCAGCTCAGCAAAGTCGGGCCGAAATTGAAGCTGATATTTTTATAATTATTGACAATATCGACGATGTGATTTGATGCATCGCGAATACGGCAGTTACCGTTGGGATAATAGCATTCGCTATTGATGCGTTCATTCCAGTCATGGGCAGGAAATGCGCTTGACTGGGATTCTATTTTTTCTATCCAGGGATTTTCCCGAGGTGGTTGATAAAAATGGCCGTGTACGATTAAGTATTTTTTCATGGGCTAACAATACAAACTTTTCGAGTTTTACACAAGAACAATATAAGGATAAAAACAACTCAACTCTTTTTGAAAAAAACGCTTTAGCTTCATAGCTATTGTCCTTTTTTTCGCCTGATAATAAGCATTCCTGTAATGAAATAATTACTATGTAACTAAAAATTTCACCCTGTTTCATCATCGAACATTTTATATCAATTATTACAAAAGTTATCTGAAAAAATATTGCGAAAACACCCTTGTTTAAGTTCAGGTAAATACGGCTAATACATGGCACTATGATTGCTTTTCTTGCACTACTTCACAGCAAAATAATAAAATGGACTTTATTCGAATGAAAAAAACACATCTTTTTATCCTGCTTACACTTTTTTCTTCAATGCTGTCAGCACAAACTCTCTACAATCCGGGTGGAAGAAGCTTGCTCCACCTGCAATCAGCATGGGTTCTTGAAAAAGGCACTCTTACGCTACAAACAAACACTTCATCATACTACAACACGGTCATCGTCGCATCAACAAATGACGGACCTGCGGGAGCCACTTTTTGGCAAAGACAAGCATTTATCGGCGCCAACTATGCAACCGGTAAACACTTTGAATGGGGTTTAACCTATAACATTTATCAGGATACGCAGGATGCAACAAAATATACGAACGCATCCAATCTGGACTTAAAAATGAAAATCGCAAATTTAGGTGGTTTGCGAAATCATTTTCGGCTTGGCGTTTTAACCAATCTTGTTTTCCCGTTGGGTGATTATTACAACATGCCATTCGAGCCTTATTCAAGCGGCACAACGCAACTCGGTTTAACCGGATTGATGTCCTACTCCACCGATTTGCTGGTTCCTGAAGCTGGATTTAATTTTCATATTAATGCTGGTTTTGTTCAGCATACCGACAAAGATAAAACATTAACCGATGCGGCATCCGATACGTTCGTCGTAGAAGCTGCCACTCGGGAACTGGTCTATGGTGGTGCTTTTGTTTTTCCATCAAACAAATTAGACGTGGGTTTCGAGATTTTCGGACGGGCTTTCGCGAGCCAGCCACCAGTCACTGCCTATGGAAGAGAAGACTATCTTTACTTAACTCCTTTTGTTAGTTATCGCTTAAACCGGCGCTTTTCGTTTAAAGTAGGGATCGATATTCGTCTTTTAAGAGATAATGACGAAACAAAATATGCAAATACGCCCATAATGCCTTTGAACAGCGATCTACCAAATTATCCTGGTTGGAGAATGCGCACAAGTTTCAAATTCTACATCACGAAACCTGAACCACGCAGCATACAAAAATCCTTTGTGGTGTCCGAACCTGCGAAAGACTACAATAATTTTGATGAAGATTTGCCAGCTACATTGCAGGACAGGCTGGTGCGCGAGCGTCGAAAAACTGAAATCGTTGAGGAAGAACTTGAAGGTGTTCGTCACGAACGTCAGCAAATGGAACGCGCATTAAATAGTTTGAGAAGTATTTTACATGGCGATACTGTTGAACTGGAAGCGCCTAATAATTCTACTGAGATCGATAAGAAAACAACCCAGAAGGACGGGGAATAAAATTTAGTAAACAGCTTATTCCTTCCTGTTCAGATTGATCGAAAAGATGTTCAACGGGAAACTGAGCTGTCGAAGTGTTTTGTTGGGCCTGATCCTGCTTGCCAAGCCCAGGCTCTGTGATTTTTCATAAAGGCAGGACAATTTTTAAAAGTTTACCAAAGTTGCATTACATAATTCATAAATACCAGGATTGCAAAAAAAAAGCGGGATAATTTATCCCGCTTTTTTTAGTTATACCCGCACATATTCTTTTATTGCCTTGCTAAGATAGCCGCTAACCTCGGAAAGATTAATGCGTTTCTGCTCCATGGAATCCCGGTCGCGCAGGGTAACACACTGATCTTCCAGCGAATCGAAATCAACCGTAAGACAATAGGGGGTACCCGCTTCATCAAGACGTCGGTATCGTTTACCAATAGAACCTTTTTCATCATACTCAATTTTGTAATGGTCGCTCAATTCGTTTTTAAGTTTTAGAGCCACCTCAACGAGTTCCGGTTTTTTTATCAAGGGGAATATTCCAACGGTCACTGGCGCTAATTTTGGATGTAATTTTAGAACTGTGCGCTTTTCACCATTCACTTCTTCCTCATGATACGCATCGGAAAGCGTCATCATGATGCAACGATCCAAACCGATTGAGGTCTCGATCACATAGGGCACAAACCTTTCCTGCGTTTGAGGATCGAAATATTCGAGCTTTTTACCACTGTATTCGGAATGTTGGCTCAAATCAAAATCCGTTCTGTTGTGAATGCCTTCCACTTCCTGCCAGCCAATGGGAAACTCATACTGAATGTCTGCAGCAGCTCGGGCATAATGAGCCAATTTATCTTCCGGATGGGGCATAAATCGCAATTTTTCCTGCCGTATACCAAGGCTCTTATGCCAGTCAAGTCGCTTTTGTAGCCATTCTTCATAATTCGCATCATCTGTTCCAGGTTTAACAAAATACTGCATTTCCATTTGCTCGAATTCACGCATGCGAAAAACAAACTGACGAGCAATGACTTCATTGCGGAAGGCTTTGCCAACCTGGGCAATGCCAAATGGAATGGCAAGACGGGTCGTATCAAGTACATTTTTATAGTTCACAAAAATTCCCTGAGCGGTTTCTGGACGCAAATAAACGATATCATCTTCTGTGGAAGCCGCACCGAATTGGGTTTTAAACATAAGGTTAAATTGACGAACATCAGTCCAGTTAAATTCACCTGAATCCGGCGATTTAATTTCCTGATCCATAATTATTGCTTGCAAATCCTCACACATTCCTTTTCGACTACCAGCAGTATCCAGTAATTGCTGCACCGCATCTGCGTCACCGTCTTTACCCTTGGATCGCAATCTGGCAATATGCCCTTCGATCAGCATATCAGCACGGTATCGCATTTTTGAGGTTTTATCATCGATCATTGGATCATTAAACCCGGCAACGTGGCCACTGGCTTCCCATACTTTGGGGTGCATAAAAATAGCAGCGTCAATTCCGACGATGTTATCATGCTTCTGGGTCATCCAGCGCCACCAGGCTTCCCGAACATTACGTTTGAGCTCAACTCCCAGGGGACCATAATCATAAATTGCACTTAAACCACCGTAAATTTCGCTGGACTGGAAAATAAAGCCTCGTCTTTTTGCTATCGAAATAAGTTTGTCAATTGTTAAATCATCTTTCGCCATTTAATACTCCTGGAGCCTTTTATGTTTTTGAACCTGATTGCAACCATTCATCGTGCATCTTTTTCATTTTTTGCAGTACCGCTAATGATTTTAAATTCAGCATTTCTTCCAAATGATATTGGAAAAATTTCGTCAGAAAATAATAAATCCCGCGTTGGTAGCGGATAAATTTTTCCGGCGCTGCAATTTCTGTTATATTCACGCGACTCAAGTAATGCATCGCGGAACGCAAGTTTTCAGTTAGGGCGCCTTGCGTCTGTTCACCTTCAAAACAATTACTGCACAGCAATTGTGCATTTTGAAAATCATAATTCCATGCTTTGTTTTCGATTGATGCACAATTTGAACAAGCCGAAAAGCCTGGATCAAGTCCGAGCGTGCGCAATAACTGCAGCTGATAAGTTAAGAAATAAATACGTCTTGTTTCAGGTTTTGAAGAATTGAAAATCCGGATCGTATCTTCCAAAAGATGATACACTTCGCTGTTTTCATCCTGAAGCATTTGCACTCGGGTAATTATTTCACAACACGCCAACGCCAGCAGCGTATCTTCAGCGTCGCTGCGAAGTTGTATCGGCGAAAAAAGTATGGACGCTTGATTCAGTGTGTGTAAATCATGCTGTGTTTTGTGATAAAAAATTACCTCCACAACATTAAGCGGTTCCAAAATGCCGCCCAATCTACTTTTTGCCTTTCTCACTCCCTTTGCAATGAGTTTTATCAAACCTGCGCGCAAACTGTACAAAGTGACAATTTTACTGGTTTCGCCATATTTCATCGTGCGGACAACGACAGCACGGTGTTTTTCAAGAGCCATCAGTAATCAAATGTGCAAGATTAGTGTTGCCACGGCAAAATAGATAAAGAGCGCAATGATATCATTTGATGTTGTAATAAAAGGTCCCGTTGCCAGTGCAGGATCAATTTTGATTCTTTTTAAAAGTAACGGAACCGTTGTACCAACAAATCCAGCGACGAGAATTACCGTCAGCAATGATAATCCGACAACCATACCTAATTCCAGTGGATGAATCATAACTTTGTGAGCAGTGCTGTTTTGTACATCCATTCGAATGACAGCATAGACAAAAAGTATCATACCAAGGGCAATGCCGTTAATCAGCGATACTTTCAATTCTTTAAACAAACGCTTGTAAATATCCTTAAAATCGATTTCACTTGTCGCCAGACCACGAACAATAATTGCTGAACTTTGCATACCAATGTTTCCACCCATCGACAAGATAGAAGGAATGAAGATGGCTAATATGTGCACTTTCGAAAGCTGCCCCTCAAACAACTTGATGACTTCAGCGCCCCAAAGTCCACCTACCAAACCAAAAATGAGCCATGGAATGCGACCGCGAACAATACGAAATGCACTTGGTTCCCGTAATTCTTCCTCATCGGAAATACCGGCCATTCGTTGTAAGTCTTCCGCAGCTTCTTCCTCGACGACATCCATAATATCGTCGATTGTAATGCGGCCCAAAAGATGGTACTCATCATCGACGACTGGAATCGAAACGAGATCGTACTTGCGTGCGTAATGAGCTACATCTTCCTGGTCCATATTGACATGAACCGATGCAACGTCCCTTTCCATAATTTCTGCGACCGGTTTTTGGCCCCGGGCCAAAATCAGGGATTTCATGCTTAACTGGCCGACAAGCTTATTTTCGTTATCAACCACAAAAACAGTGTATATTTCTTCGATCTCTTCCGCCTTTTTGCGGATTTCCATAATTGCTTCGTCGACGGTTGCATCTTTGTTTACCGATACGATTTCCAAAGCCATGATACCACCGGCCGTATCTTCCCGGTGCTGCATCAACTGCTTTACATCATCCGCATCTTCCTGCTCAACACTCTCCAAAACATCTTTCGCGATATCATCCGGTAATTCGGCAATGAAATCTGTTGCATCATCCGATTCCATTTCATCGACGATTTCGGTCAGGATTTCCCGTTCCAAAAGTTCAACCAGGTCTTCACGAACTGCCTCATCGATTTTCAAAATGGTGTCTGAGGCGGCTTCCTTATCAAGCAGGTTAAACAAATAAAGCCGGTATTCATCTTTGCTTATGCGGTTGATAACCGAAGCAATATCCGATGGGTGCATGCTAATGAGCAGGTGCTGTAACCGTGCTTTTTGTCCTTCTTTAATGAAGAATTCAAAACTACTCGTCAGTTCACGGAGATCTATTTCTTCTATTCTCATCTATCACTACCTGTCTGATTCGGGAATGAATAAGCCTTGAAAGCATTACATAAATCAATTATCTCAAGTACCGACAATTCTTCCGGCCTGCGCTGCAAATCGATTGTTTTTTCGTTTTCGAAAAGCACCACATCACCCATTTTCTTGAGTGTGTTTCGCAAAATTTTTCGCCGCTGATTAAAGATTGTACGAACAAATATTCGAAAAAATTCGGGATCCTCTGGTTGCCGTTCTTGTTTTTGGGTGAAGTCCCAACGCACGATAGCCGACTCGATATCCGGCCTGGGAATAAATACAGTTGGCGGTACAGTAAGCACAATTTCTGGTTGTGCGTATGTCTGACTGATGACAGACAAAATTCCGAAGTCTTTGCACCCATGTCCGGCTACCACTCGCTCAGCAACTTCTTTTTGCATCATCAACATCATATCTGCAATTAAATTGTGATGCATAAAAGCAGAAAATACAATCGAGCTGGTAATATGATACGGTATGTTCCCAATAATTCTTATTGAAACGTGCACCGAGGATAATTGACTGAGATCAAGTTTACGAAAGTCTACATGCCGAAGGGTAAAATTTTCATAGTCCGAAAAGCGCTCCTGCAACTCAAAAATGAGCCGTTCGTCAATCTCAATTCCGGTATAGTGACAGCCGGATTGCAACAGATTTTCTGTGAGGGCGCCAAACCCTGGGCCAATTTCCAGTACAAAATCATTCGGTTGCGGCGCAAATAACTGGATAATCTTTCGAATAATATTCGCGTCAAATAAAAAATTCTGCCCAAGGCTTTTCTTCGCCTTGAATGCTCGTAATTTGTGGTTCACATTTTTTCCGTTGGATTATTACTGGGGGAAACGGAATAGTTGCTGTGCATTCTCACTGGTTTGCCGTGCTATTTCATCATAAGACAAACCACGAATTTCCGCATGTTTTTCTGCAATGTGTTTGATAAAAACCGGCTCATTTCGCTGCCCTCTTTGTGGAATTGGGGCCATAAATGGACTATCCGTTTCCAAGAGTAGCCTGTCGAGAGGAACTGAAGAAGAAACTTTGGGCAGAGGACTTTTCTTGTAGGTTATATTCCCGGTAAATGAAATATAAAATCCGAGTTGCACTACTTTCTCTGCGTAGGTTTCATCTTCGGCAAAGCAATGAAAAACACCTCGTAATTTTTTATTTTTCAAAGCAAAAATCGCAGCCAATGTAGCCTCACCTGCATCGCGGTTGTGCACAACTACGGGTAAATCCTTTTCAATCGCCAGCAGCATTTGCTGTTGAAAGTAATACTCCTGAATTGCCCTGGATTCCTGCTCCCAGTACAAATCCATACCCGTTTCACCAATGGCAACAACTTTGGGGTGCTGCGCTAATTCTGCGATGCGCTGCAAATCTATGGATTGGGCATTCTTTGCGTCGGTCGGGTGAATCCCAACTGCCGCAAAAACTTCGGCAAATTCTTCGGCTAATTCAACCACGCGATAACTGGATTGCAGATCCGTCGCCAGAGTGAGAATCTTTGTGACACCAGCATCGACGGCACGTTTTACAACTTCCGAGCGATCACCATCAAATTTATTCCATTGCAAATGGGCATGTGTATCAATAACCACAGTGTTCACCTTATCGCACCACCGCACCACTTGCAATTTTTTTCTCTGGTGCGACCAGGCATAAACCACCGTCTTTATCCACCGCAGCCAGGATCATTCCTTCTGAAAGTTCTCCCCGAAGTTTCGCCGGCTGCAAATTGGCCACGACGACAACATGTTTGCCAATCAGCTCCTCAGGTTCGTAATGTTGGGCGATACCCGCAATGACTTGTCGTTTTTCTTCACCAATCGCAACTTGCAATTTCAGTAGTTTCTTCGCGCCCTTCAAATTTTCGGCATTAATTATTTTTGCGACACGCAATTGTACTCTGGCAAAATCATCGATGGTAATTTGCTCAAAGGTGCTTTCGTCCGACTCTGTTTTATCTTCAGCGTTTGAGGTTTTCAACCTGTCAATTTCTGCCTGAATTCTTTCATCTTCTATTTTTGTAAAAATGATTTCCGGTTGGTTAAAAACATGTCCTGGTTCCAGTGGAAATTCCTGTGCGTTATCCCAGCTTGCGAGATGTTCATCTCCAAGATTCAGCAGGTTTTGTATTTTTTTCGCCGTAAAAGGCAATACAGGTTGCATCAGGATAGCTAAAGCATAAGCCACGCGAGTGCATAAATGCAATGAAGTAGCACAGACGGCAGGATTGTCCTTTCGGGTTTTCCATGGTGCTTTGTCATTAAAATACTTATTGGCGAACCTTGCCAAATCCATAAAATGGCGGGTTGCTTCCTTGAATTGGTACGCTTCGATGGCTGTTCCGATATTTTCTCCGGCATTCTTTATTTGCTGGAGCACTTCATTGTCCAATGCATCAAATGTATCCGGTTGCGGCAGTCTGCCATCATAGTATTTTTGGATGAAGGTAAAGGTTCTGTTGACAAAGTTACCGACAATATCCGCCAATTCGTTGTTGTGGCGCGCCTGAAACTCGCTCCAGGAGAAATCAGCATCCTTGGTTTCCGGCATGTTGCAGGCGAGAGAATAGCGCAAGGAATCCGGTTCGAATTTCTCGAGATATTCATGCAGCCATACTGCATAATTTCGACTCGTGCTCAACTTCTGTCCTTCGAGATTAAGAAACTCATTTGCCGGCACATTTTCAGGGAGCACGTAGTTTCCATGTTTCATCAACATCGCGGGAAAAATCAGGCAGTGGAAGACGATGTTGTCCTTCCCAATAAAGTGAACAAGCATTGTTTCCTCATCCTGCCAATAGGTCTTCCAGAGCTCGGCATCGCCAATTTTCTGCGCCCATTCCTTGGTTGCCGAGATGTATCCAATGGGTGCATCAAACCAGACGTAGAGTACCTTGCCTTTCGATTCAACCCCGGCATTCTCGGCAATTTCTTCAGGTATGGAAACACCCCAGGGCAAATCTCGTGTTACCGCCCGATCACGCAGTCCTGCATCCAGCCAGCTTTTAATCTGCCCCATGACGTTGGGCCGCCAATTTTCTCTTGAGTTGATCCACGCTTCAAGTTCAGGCTGTATTTTCTCCAGAGGAAGATACCAGTGTGTGGTTTCTTTTTTTACCGGTGTTGCGTTGGTGATTGAACTGCGTGGATTAATTAAATCTGCGGGACTCAAAGTGGAACCGCATTTTTCACACTGATCACCGTACGCATGATCGTATCCACAGCGCGGGCATTCCCCAAAGATAAAACGGTCCGCTAAAAATAATTTTGCTTCAGGATCGTAGAGTTGCTCTTCCGATTTGGTGATAAATTGGTTCTTTGCATTCAAATTGCGAAAGAACTCCTGGCTGGTTTCTTTGTGCATTTCGGAGGATGTTCGGCCGTAGTAATCGAAATGGATGCCAAGTTTTGTAAAACTTTCCTCAATCATTTTGTGAAACCGATCGACGACGACCTGAGGTGAAACACCTTCGGCACGGGCACGCAACATGATCGGAACACCGTTTTCATCAGAACCACAAATATAAACGACATCTCTTTTCTTAAGCCGGCAATAGCGAACAAATATATCTGCTGGCAGATACGCACCGGCAATGTGCCCCACATGAAGCGGACCGTTTGCATAGGGCAGTGCGCTGGTAACCAGTATCCTTTTATAATTCCTCACAGCTCATCCTTTTTATTCTCTACATATTCATGAAAATTGCACCCCTCGGTACCATCATGATTGCATTTATATTTTCCTTTGAGTTCATCAAGATGCAGATTTTCGAAGGAATTATCTGCATAACGAATTAAAACAGCATCCTTTAAAACATCGATGCGCTCAACAATGCCGTTACCTTTTTCTGTTTTAATAGTCTTCGCTAACTCGGGGAATTTCATCACAGCCCAGTTGTAAAAATCTCGTTCATACATCAGGCAGCATTTGAGCCTGCCACAAACACCTGCCAGCTTGTTGGGGTTGAGTGGTAAGTTCTGATCTTTTGCCGCCTGTGTTGTTATGGGTTGAAAAGTTTTGAGCCAGGAACTGCAACACAGTTTACGACCACAAACACCGTACCCCCCAAGACGTTTCGATTCATCGCGCACGCCGATTTGCCGCAGCTCAATCCGAGTGCGATATTCAGCAGCCAGATCTTTTACGAGTTCCCGAAAATCGACTCGTTTTTCTGCAGTAAAATAAAAGGTAATTTTTTTGCTGTCAAACTGAAATTCCGAATCAACCAGCTTCATGCTGAGCTTGTGCTTGGTAATTTTCTGTCTGCATGCTTCTAAAGCCTTCGCTTCATTAAGCTGGTTTTGTTTATGTTTTAAAATATCTGCGGTCAATGCTTTGCGGACAATTTTTAAAGCTTTCCCTCCGGCTGTGTCGCCATCTTCGTTGTTTACTTCCAAATTATTTACAACACCAATGTCTTCTCCCTTTTCAGCTTCAACGACAGCAAAGTCACCTAATTTAAAGGGAAATTGTAAAGGATTTGCAAATATGTTTTTCCGCTCACCCTTAAATTTTATCTCAATATAATCTGACATTATCATCTCCAAAACCAAAAACTAATCCTACAGTCTGACGGCATATTTTCGTAAATTGCGCATCAGGATGATGAGCACAACTGCTGGTTGTACGTATTTTTCGAGCATTCGAATCCCGGTTTCGATTTCTTTTATCGCATTGCGGTATTCATAATTAGGAAAACTGCTTACAAATTTCTGTAATTTCTCCTGATCATCCGAATTGGTTAAGCTGGCATCTGCTTGCTCAGTGGGGAAGTTTTCCAATAAAAATGCATCACGCAGCCATAAAATCAGACTCTCAAGAATTTCCTTCAATTGCGTCCGTTCGTTATTTGCTGCAATTTCAACCGCATAGGCAGCTATTTCATAATATCGTTTAAAAGCTGTTCGTAAAAGCTCTACGCCAATTTCTTTGATTTCTCCAGTGCCTGTCTCCAATAAATGCAAGGCTCGACGCATGCTTCCCCGGGCCATTCTCGCTACCAGTCTTAACTCAGCTTCAGATTGGTGCTGTGAAGACATCAAACCATTCAAAATTTCATCATCCGTTAAATCATGAAAGGGGATTAACTGGCAGCGACTGATGATCGTTGGCAATAAATTATCCTGGTCCGAGCTGAGTAGGAAAAAATACGTTTCCTGGGGCGGTTCTTCCAACACTTTCAATACCGCATTCGTTGCTTCAGTTGTCATTTTGTGTGCATCGATTATAACAATCACACGGCTTTTATGCCCAAATGTTTTAAGTCCAAGATTTCGACGCACTTCACGGATTGAATCAATTGAAATTTGCGGGTTGTTCCAGGGCAATTTCAACTGGTATGGATTCATTTTGATGGTTTGTAACACACCTTGTATTTCCGTGTCCTTTGCCGCTTTAGGGTGAGGAAAAACCAGATGATAGTTCGGGTGATTTCCAGAGGAAAACAGCAGGCAACTTTTGCACGTGCCGCACGGTTTTTCCTTTGTGTTTTCACAAAGTATAGCCTGTGCGAATACAGATGCCATAGCCAATTTACCTGTTCCGGGACTCCCGTGAAACAAATACGCATGCGCTAAACGGTTATTCTCCAGAATATGTTCAAGAAGGCGCTTAACTTTCTTTTGCCCGACTATTTTCTCAAAAGTTAATTTCACAAGCGATCAATCTAATTTGCAAGCCAGGTTTCAGGATTCAAATGATTAAATCCTTTCCAAACCTGGAAATGAATAAGCGGATATTTGTCAATTCCTGCCTCACCGACCACGCCTAATACAGTCCCTGCGGTAATATCTTCCTGAAGCCGCACGGATATTTCATCCACATGGGTGTAAACGGTGTAATAGCCATCTGTATGGTTAACGATAATCAGGTTTCCACGTCCGCGTTGCCATGTTATTGCAGTCACCCTGCCGTCGGCGACGCAGCGTACTTCGCTGCCTAACGATGCTTTTATATCCACGCCAATGTTTTCGGTAACCGTTTTTAAAACCGGGTGGCGGTATGGACCATAATTGCGGATTATTTCACCGGCAACTGGCCAGGGCAAATTTCCTTTTAAGGCGGAAAAGGGTTGACCAGGAATTTTACTGGACAATTCTGGTTCACCGGTGATATTGTGCTGCTGTTCCTGTTCCTCACGCAATCGTTTTTCTTCTGACTCGCGGATTATTTTTTGAATGCGTTCAATTGCAGCTTTGTAATCAGCTACCTGCTGTTGGTACGTCGATTTATCCTGACGTATCTTTTTCAGCAATTCGCCTTTTGATTTGCGGGAATCCTCAAGTTGTTTTTGACCCGACAGCCGTTCTTCCAATGCTTTATTCTGTTCCGAAATCACTCGGGCTACCTGAACTTCTGTAGAATCGAGTTTCGCTTTCCGCGTTTTGATTGAAGTTATAAGCCGTGCATCCATATTGGCGAGCCGGCGCTGGTACTCCGCCCACAGGAGCACCTGGTTCACATTTTTTGCATTCAGCAATAACTCAAGCGTACCTACTTTACCATGCTTGTAAAGGCTGATCATCCTTTTCGCGAAAATATCCTGTACTCTTTCGAGGCGATTGGACAGGGTTTGCCGTTCATCTTCCAAATCGATACGCCGTTTTTTTTGTTTTTCAATTTTGGAATTTAATTTGCTTACCAGATTTTTATTCAAACTAATTTGTTTGTCTAGTTCTTCTACTGTATGAATGGTCTTTTTTTCACGATTAGTTTGTTCATGCAGATTTTTTTCAATTTTTTTTATCTCTGAACGCAGTTTCTCAATGTCTGCTTCATCATGAGTTTGTGCGTAAATTGAACCAAAGAATAGGAGCAGTGTTGCAGTTAATATTCGTGTTTCTATATTCATTTTTTACAAATAAGATTATTCAAAAATGTAATCAAATCCGTTTGGGTAAAACGTTACATGATAACGGAATTTAAGTTCAAAAGCAATTAAAAACTCGCTTGTCGGTTTGCACAGGGTACGCTTTACTACTTGACACCACAGCAGGAAATCACTATATTTAGGTCCATGCTTAAAGCCAAGTATTCATTAAAGATAGGCTAAAGATTCCTATTTGTCTCAATAAATTAATTTGAACCATTCTACTTATTGTGGTTATAAAATAATAAAAACCGATTAGTATTTATAGTCAAAATTTGCATTTCTATTTCGATTCTATTTAAGAAGAGTACAAAAAAATTAATTTAATCATTCAACAACGGGCCATAGCACGCGGCATTATGAAATGAAACAGGACAGTTTTTGGGGGAATATTTTTGCAAATCGATCGAACGGGCAAACTGAGACAACCCAAATACTTAAGCTCGTGCCATTGTTTTCGCAAATGAATATGACAGAACTTTCTGAATTTAATAAGATCGTTCATATAAGATATTTCAAGGTGGACGAACCTATTTTTTGGGAAGGCGAACCAGGTGTGGGTATGTACATCGTCAAGTCTGGGAGTGTTGCTGTTTGTAAAATTACAGCGGAAAAAAGGAAGGAAGAATTGGCGATTTTACGCCACGGTGACTTTTTTGGTGAACTTGCCCTCATCGATGAAGGGCCGAGAACGGCAACGTGTATCGCGCATGAAAATTCAGAAATTATTGGTCTCTTTCGACCGGACTTGATGAAATTGCTCGAGAGAAAACCACGTCTTGGTAATAAATTCCTGTTTCGCTTGTCCATTTTGCTTGGCAAAAGATTGGTTAAACTCAATAAAGAAAACAAAGAATTGCGCTCGCAATTAGAAAATTCGCAGATATTGCTTTGATTATGGAGCGTTCTGAAAAACACATGCAAGAGCCAATTGCGTTCCGATTCTCCCCATGGAAAAATCCTGCCAATTTAAAGCTCATCCTTCCACTGATCGTGGGATTGTTACTGACTTTTTTTTTAAGTATTTTTAGCACGTTTTTCTTTATTGCACTTCTCATGTTACTTTTTACTTCTGTTCTGCGACCTTTCGTTGTTCACCTTGAAAAACGTGGTTTTAATACAATTGGGGCAATCATCCTGATTTATACGCTCTTCCTTCTCGTCATAGCACTTCTCTTCCTGCTAATCGCTCCACAGATTTCTGACCAGCTTCGGGAAATGACACGACTTGCAAATCAACTCAAAGTAAACAGTGGGCAGCATGCGTTGGAAAAATTTATCTCCTTTTTTGCAGCCAAACTCGATTTTCTCGGGTCGCCTGTACTGCAACAGCGTCTGGCAGCACAATATTTCGCCGTATTCGTCCGTTTTTTGCAAGGAGCTGTTTCCTTTTCGACAACGATTTTGCTTTCACCACTGCACGTAGCACTACTTGGAATAGCCGTATTTTTCCTGCTGAAAGATGGAGCGCAACTGCAAAAGCAAATAATTTCTGCTCTGCCCAACCGCTTTCTGGAATTTTCCACCATTGCCCTTGACAATATTGTTAATACGCTTGCACACTATTTTCGAAATCACTTTATCATTCTTGTAACGTGTACCGTTGTTTACAGTAGTGCATTTTATTGGCTTAATCTACCATATTACATACTTCTTGGTTTTCTGGCAGGATTCGCCTGCACGATTCCCTATTTCGGTTCGATCATCGGTGCCTCACCGGCACTGCTTGTCGGGCTGTATACGTTCAAACATGGTGCAGTTTTATTTGTAC
The DNA here is from genome assembly GCA_020633655.1 of Deferribacteres bacterium. Classification (GTDB taxonomy): domain Bacteria; phylum Zhuqueibacterota; class Zhuqueibacteria; order Zhuqueibacterales; family Geothermadaptataceae; genus Bioreactorimicrobium. The sequence goes on along the minus strand of JACKDF010000007.1, from coordinate 11,161 downwards.
TGATTGGCGTTTTTGCGGCAGTGCACTTTGTTAATATGCTTATTTTAAAACAACTGCATGAAACGACATCCCATAATATTCCGCCGTTATATACACTTGTCATCCTGCTCGCTGGATACACGATTTGGGGATTCTGGGGACTTTTTTTCGCCATGCCTCTGGCTATTTGTTTTGTAACCATTTTAAAACAACTTATGTGGGGAATTCAAAATTTCCACTTTTAACCGAGGATATTCGATGACTAAGAAAGAATTAGCCAGGAAGATAAAAGAGAAATGCCATTTGACCGGTTCCTTCAAACTTCGGTCAGGCTTAACAAGCACTTTTTATTGGGATAAATACCGGTTCGAGAGTGATCCAAACCTTCTTCGTCAAATCGCCGAAAAAATGGCTGAACTATGTCCGAAAGAATACGATCGCCTGGCTGGATTGGAACTGGGTGGCGTGCCTATCGCCACCATGTTGTCGCAAATCACAGGTAAGCCAACACTTTTTGTACGCAAGGAAGCAAAAACCTATGGAACCTGTAATTTGGCCGAAGGTGGTTTTATAGCAGGAGAAAAATTGGTTGTTGTGGAAGATGTGATAACAACGGCAGGGCAGGTCTGTACCTCAATTACCCAATTGCGTGAATTGGGTTTTGAAATAGAACACGTTGTCTGCGCAATCGACAGGCAGCAGGGCGGCAAAGAAAAGATCGCTGAACTGGGATGCCAATTATCAGCGGTTTTTACACTGGATGAGCTTGAATAAGCAGCAACAAGGTGCCCATAAGATAGGATAGGAGATATTCCTTGATCGATCTTCTTATCTAGTGAACGTTCGTTTTATGGTACTTCCACACGTCCATCGGCAAACTTCGCGAAGCGGCCTTTTTCCGCTGCATGCACATTATCCCGGCGCGGCCACGGCCAGCCACCGAACTCTGTATTCTGATACTCAATAAATGCCTGTTTGATTTCCCCCAAACTGTTCATGACAAAAGGGCCATGCTGCACGACCGGTTCGTTGATTGGCTTACCCTGCAGAAGCAACAAAGACGCAGGATCATCACCATTCTCCAAAAGAACCGGTTGATCAGCTTGAATATCCACTGAATGATAGGCTGGAATTGGGGTTTTGGCAACGCGAATCGAGGAGCCTTCATAAAAATAGAGTGCCCGGTTTATTTGTTTTAAAGCCGGAGGAAGCATCCATTTTGCTTTTGTATCCATCTTAACCAACCAAATACCGATTTCATTCTTTGCCTCAGCGGCCCAGGAATCCGGCGCGGGATCGGGTGCGGTTACCTCGTCAATTTTTCCGGCAATAACCGTCACAGCGGTTTGGTTGCCATTTTCATCTTTGTGCGAATAAACAGGTATATCCTCGGCCCATAACATGGCAAAATGTGGTGCTGCAAACTTCTTTTTCCGCGGCAGATTGAGCCAAATTTGGAAGAGCTCGAGCGGATTCTCCCGGTCCTTTTTCAATAAAGGAAACATTTCGGCATGCTGCAAACCCGATCCGGCCGTCATCCACTGCACATCGCCATTGCCATAGCGGCCGGCAGCACCGTGGGAATCGGAATGATCGACGAAGCCTTTCAGCACCACCGTCACAGTCTCGAAACCACGGTGGGGGTGCGCGGGAAATCCGGGAATCACTTCACCGTGGTACATGCGCCAGCCATCTTTGCTCTCAAAGTCATTTCCCAGATTACGGCTCGCCAACGAGGCTGCAGGTCCGAGTTGATCATTGCCAGCCGGGTATTTGTCGTTATGGTGCACACAAAAGAGGAAGGGGTCGGCGGTTTCCCAGGTGAAACCCATGGGTTTAATGTTGAATGCAATCGCGTTTTCCATTTGATTCCTTCACAAAATAATTCATCTTTCATACGAAACCATTGTGTATGATTATCTAATCATGCACAACGGTTTCTGTAATAAGATTATTTCAACTGATTGCCAATGAAAGAGTCAGAAAACATTACCTAACAATGATTGGTTTCCACTGTGTGCAGGGAAAAAAATCCAAACGTAATTTATCAAGCGATCGTTGCCTTTATCCTTGATAAATGATGAAAGCTATGGCGCAGTGCATGGTCCTCAATGAAGAACTGTGCGGTGAGAGGAGCTTCTGCATTTAGTGAAACCGTTGCTGAACGCTCAAGCTCTGCATCTGTAAATGCTCTAATGGAATCAGCTGCATCCTTGCTGTTGCGACGCAATAATTCAATAGCATCCTCTTTACTGATTTTTGCATACTTTTGGGCATGTTCGGCATTCATTTTATCCACTACATCCATCGTAACATCAGAAATCGGTTGGCCAGATGCCAGCAATTTCGCAAGCTCGATCTCAACAGAATAAGCGCTTGCAACATGATGAATGACAACACCTACAGTGCGTCCATCACCAGTGACAGGCTTTTGCCAATCAGCATCTGATAATGTATCCGCATATTTTTCGAGCGCAGACGCTCCTTGTAATAAACGATCCGCAAGTTCATTTGATCTTTTGCATAATGGGTTCTTTGAATTGGACATAATTTTTCTTTCATTTGATTTAATTATTCTGACTTGATTCCAAATTGAAAAACATCAGGACGCGCATAATGACCGACAACATCGAACATGCGTTTGGATGCTATGATTTGCTTTAAATCAATATCTGCATAAAGAATGCCTTCTTCGGCATCCAATGGTCCCGCTAAAAATTTTCCATTGGGGGCGATTATTGCGCTATTGCCTGCGTTAATCCACTCCCTGTCTTTAGGATAGAGTTTTTTGAATTCATACGCATCAGGAATATCATTCTTTCTTAGAGCCATACAGGTACTGATTACAAAGCACCCCCCTTCCCGGGCAATGTGCTGCATTGACTGGAGCCAGTTCGGACTTTTATCCCAGGTTGGTGAGGCAAGAATTTGCGTTCCGGCTTCATAAATAGCATTTCTCGCCAATGGCATGAAGTTTTCCCAACAAATTAGGCCAGCTACTTTCCCTGCGGAAGTTGTGTACGATTTGAGCGTACTACCGTCACCTTGTGCCCAAATCAGACGTTCACCACCCGTTGGAATTAATTTCCGGTGTTTTCCTAAAATTGTGCCCTGATCGCTGATAAACAACAGGCTGTTGTAAAGGCTTGTATTACTTGTTTCAGAATTCCGTTCGTGCAGACCAATCACAACATTTATTTTCGCAGACTTTGCCGCTTTACAAAGCCTGTCTGTCGTGTTGCCCGGAATTGACACCGCATTTTCGACAAGTTCGATATAGAGTTCGTTTAAAACAGCGCCTTTGCTATTCGGCACCAACCACACCCAATCCGGATAGCCGGCAATAAATGCTTCCGGGAAAACGATCAACTTGCAACCTTTTCCGCCGGCTTCGGCAATTGCTTCGCATGCTTTTTGAACTGTTTTCTCTTTGTTCAAAAAAACCGGGGATAGTTGCGCTGCGGCTATTTTCGTGAGTTGTTCCATAAATTCTCCTATAAAATTTGATTAGTAAAATACTCACCAGAAAATAGGAGATTTCCATTAAATCAAAAAACACATTTGATTCAAAAGCTGAAACTATTGATTCAAAAAGGCTATATTGAAATTATTTCACGGTGGAGTATAGTTTGGTAAAATCGGTGGGCGTTATATGAAATCGATTCTTAAAAACTCTGGTAAAATACGTCGGACTGTTAAAACCAAAATCATATGCGATTTCAGCTATCGTATTACCACTTTTTTTGAGATTTTTCAATGATTGGCGAAGCCGAACTTCCTGAATGAGTTGATTTGGAGCAAGGCCTGTGAGTGATTTTATCTTTCGATATGTTTGTGATTTACTAAATCCCAGCAACTCATTTAAGTCATCACTTTTAAATTCTGAGTTGGGAATTTCACGGCTCAATATATCATGCAATCGAATCATCAAAAGGATTTCCTTGTTTTGCACAATTTTAAATTCACTGGCATTTGCCTGAGCTGAAATATGTTCTTTTTCTGAAAGTGCTTTGGTTTCAGAATCCACATATATGGTTTTTGTTAATCCCAAGTCACAGAAGCTCTGAATTTTTTTCTTTGTTTCTTCAAACAAATTCATGCCTTGTTCATCAACCGGCCTTCCACAGGCTAACGCTAAATTAAATTCAATATGTCCGGGAATACGCTGCAACATTTTGTCAATGGCCAGGCCGCACAAGATCGCATCCGTTGCACGAATAAAGGACACCATGATATCATCTTCAGGCTGTATTATGACAACGCCACGATGCTGCTCAATGATTCGATGTATTTCATCATGTGAATATCCATAGTGACCGGTGAAATCAAAAATCCTGAGCAAAAGCACCGTTCGATAGCCTGAATCAAGCTCGCCTGAATTTGTAAAGGCTAAATCATTTTCCTTTTTTCCTTCCCCCATATACAAATTGAACTCATCATCCGACACCTCAATTATATTGCATGCCGTCCCGCCGTGCGATTCTTTATGGACCATGTTACAGGCATTTTTATCCGGTCCCTTCATCAAGCAGAATATGGTTTTCGCTTCCACATTGACCCAATACTTAATCTGGGTTACCCCAAATTGATCCTGTATTGCCAAATCCTGCATGTGCGCTTTGACAACATCTTCTACAGTAAATGAATCAGAATCGACCGTATGAATGTCCATGTATAAAGGCATAAGCTTAAATCTGTCAACCTATTATTTAGACTATCCATCCACTTCTTTCACAAAATTTTGCATACCAGATCAAAAAGCCACCAACAAGTATTGGGAAGAGAATAATTCCAAAAACTTCAGCAAATTTAAACTCAATTCCAGTTGTTAAAGCATGGAGCATTGTTATCAGCACTCCAACGAAGGAAGCAATAAACACATAATATGAAATGGCCTTTTTAAACAAGAGTAAAGCACAACCAATCGTTCCACCAAAAACGGCAAGCGCAAATCCTAGAGTTGCCCATAATGGACGCCCAACTATTATTAATCGTTCTGTTTCACGATAAGCTGTATGCGTATCCGGGTTCAATTGAACCAGGAAGTTGATTGCACCTAAAACATTCCATATCAATGTGATCACGCAGATAATCCAAAAACTCCAATGAATAATTTTTTTCGTATTTTCGTTCACATTCATCCTCTACTTGTCTTTAAGTAAAGAAGTTTTATACGTACATGTTAGCTGTTCATCAAAATAGAATATAATTTTTTCCTATTCCAGTTATAAAATAACAAAATAGAATTCGTTTTTTCAGTGATGCAATTATGCATAAATAAAAACAGCACTGAATTACGTTTGAAAATGGAAATCAGTGCCGTTTATAACTAATTCTCAGAAATTACTTAATTATTATTCAATTGATGATTCCATAGGAAAACTAAAATTGTAATTTCCAGAACCAACCTGAAGTTTAATCCCACCCGATACATCCTGAGCACTTGCAATTCCCTTTGCCTTTGCCACCTTCGACTTACCCTCTTTCACATCAGCAAGCTTGGCCCCCGGCAAAACCACTGTCGCGGTCGTGTTTGCTGGAATCGTCACATACACATTCATCGTGCCATTTTTCCATTCCCAACCGGATTCGATCATGCCATACATCGATTTGAATGTTGCAGATGCCTGTGTTAAACCACCACCTCGGTGCGGGGTGATGAGGATGTGTTTGTATCCCGGTGCAGAAATATCCGGATTTATCCCCGCGATTTGTTTGTACATCCAGTCGCCAATGGCGCCGTAGGCGTAGTGGTTAAACGAATTCATACCTTTACTCTGAAAACTGCCGTCGGGTTTTATACCGTCCCAGCGTTCCCAAATCGTTGTTGCGCCCATGGTGATTGGGTATAACCAGGAAGGATAATCCTTGCGCGTGAGCAACATGAAAACTTCATCATAATATCCGTTGTCACTGAGCACATGAGAAATCAACGGCGTGCCCAGAAATCCAGTGGTAATGTGCTTGAATGATCTCACATTCTCCGCCAGACGCGCAGCTGCTTGTTCTTTCAGGCTATCCGGAAACAGATCAAATGCTAAAGCAAGCGTGTACGCGGTTTGTGTATTGGAAGCTAATCGGCCTTTAGGCGTGATAAATTCCTTGCCAAAAGCTTCTTTAATTTTCGCGAAAAGTGCCGCGTAGTCACACGCATCATCTGTTTTGCCGAGAACTTCAGCCGTGCGTTGCATCAGACTGGTGGCGTAGGCAAAGAATGCTGAACTCACTAAATCTTTGTCCGTGGTGGCGCCGGGGTAGTCGGAGCGGTTTGTGGCAAACGCCAACCAGTCGCCAAAAGTGAAGTCCTGTGTCCACAAGTAAGAATCGCCTGCCTGGCTACGCTGGTATTCAACCCAGGCTTTCATGCTTGGGTACTGCTGCTCAAGAATTCGCGTATCGCCGTAAATTTCATAAATATTCCAGGGAATAATCACCGCGACATCTGCCCAACCCGCTGATCCTGAAGCGCCGCTTTCCTTGCCATGGCTCAACACATTCGGGATAACGTGTGGCACGGCACCACTTTTCTTCTGATCGGCAGCAACATCCTTCATCCATTTTGTGAAAAAACTGGCTGCATCCATGTTGTAACAGGCGGTTCGCGCAAAAACTTCGGCATCGCCAGTCCAACCCAGACGTTCGTCGCGCTGTGGGCAATCGGTGGGCACATCGAGAAAATTGCCGCGCTGACCCCACTGTATATTATGCTGCAATTGGTTGAGCATCGAATCCGAGCAGGAAAACGTGCCGGTTGGCGTCATATCAGAATGAATCACTATACCTGTTAAAGCCTCCAGCGTAGGCGTACCGGGGAATCCCTCCACCGCAACATAGCGGAATCCCTGAAATGTGAAGTGCGGTTCGTAAATTTCAACGCCATCACCTTTTAGAGTATACTCGACGGTCTGCTTGGCTTTGCGCAGGTTTTCTATATAAAAATTGCCATCCTTGTCTAACACTTCAGCATGTCTGAGTGTAACTGTCGTTCCGGCCGGACCTTGCACCTGTAATTTTAGCCACCCAACCATGTTTTGTCCCATATCGAAGACGGTTTCACCGGCAGTTGTATGCAGAATTTCAATGGGCTTGATTTCTACAGTGCGGCGCACCGGCGGCCCTTGCGGTGCAATCAGAATGCTGTTGTCACGCTCGATTACTGTGACACCGGACCAGTCTTTGTCATCGAAACCGGACTTCGTCCAGCCTTGTTTTTCCAGTCGGGCATCGTATTTTTCGCCATCATAAATGTCGGAGAAAAGAATGGGACCGGTTGTCGCTTTCCAGCTGCCATCAGAACCGATCATCTGCCGGCTGCCATCAGTGTATTCAACCTGCAATTGTGCTAGCAAGGCTAATTTTTCACCGTAGATATTTCTGTTTTTATCCCATGCCAGACGACCACGGTACCAACCATCACCAAGATTAACGCCAATGGCATTATCACCGTTTAGCAGCTGATCGGTTACATCATAGGTCTGGTATTGCAGGCGGGTGTCGTAGCTGGTCCAGCCGGGTGTAAAAAGTTCATCACCGACACGTTTACCGTTGATTTCCGCTTCGTACAAACCGAGTGCCGTGATGTACAAGCGGGCTTGTTTTATGTCTTTTGTCAGTTGAAATTCTGTGCGCAGCATCGGCGCCGGATTCGACAAATCCTTGTCTTCAACCAAATCCGGCTGAATCCAGGCCACCTGCCAGTCGTCAGCAGCGAGCAAACTCATTTCCCAAAACTGAATGTCACTCCAACCGGAAACTTTATCATTGCCGTCCCAAACCCGCACACGCCAGAAATAACGCTGTGCGGTCTGCAATTGCGGTCCGGCATACACAACCTGAATGGATTGCTCCGAGTCGACCTTGCCACTATCCCACAGCAGTGCATTTTCTTTCGCAAGTGCTTCACTCGACAAAGCAACCTGAATCTGATACGCCGACTGCCTGACCGCTCGTTTGTCAGATTCCAGCTGCCAGCTTAGCCTTGGCTGTAGGATATCGATGCCGAGGGGATTGGTTTTGTACTCGCAACGTAAATTTGTGGGGGATAAAGACGCGGCCAGGAGAGAAAGGCCGATTGGGGCAAAAAAGAACAGCACGGTTTGCATAAAAAACAACAACTTGTTGGTTTCCATTTTCTTCCTCCGTTTGGAAAATTCTTCGTTTTATCATATTTCTATTAAAAATCTGAGCCAATCGCAATAAACTCTTCCTTTAATCAGCTTATTAATCAATGTAATAAAGTACTGCAAACTGGAAATGAGTCAACTTATAATCGAATCATTTTCATAGTTTGTATGAAACGCCCGACTTGTAATTTACAAAAATAAATCCCGCTTGGAAAGCCTGTCATGTTAAAACCAACTTCATAACTCCCTGCTTGCTGTTCCTGGTTTACTAAAGTTTTGATTTCTCGTCCCAGAACGTCAAATATTTTGAGTTGGACTTGACATTGCCCGGGAATAAAGTAACGAATGGTCGTCTGCGTATCGAAAGGATTTGGATGGTTCTGCACAAGATATGGGTGCTCTTGATGGATATTTTCTTGTTCAATTTTCGTTGTCAAAAATGGAGATTCCAGCGCTCCCATATCCGGTGCGCTCCCGATGTAATCATCCTTTGACAAATGCAGCAAGGTATCGCCCTCGAAGATCACAAGGGAGGCGCCGGAATTTATGCAAGGTGAGTTGGGCATGAGATTGTAATCGAAGGGATCGCCACCAATGAAGAGCGGGTCTTTATCTATATTGCCGTTCAGCCAATAAACAACGGTTTCCGTAGAATCGAAGTTTTCTTCAAAACCGCCGCCAATATTTGAGTATCCCACAAAAATTGAATCGGCACTGGACTTTAAATTTGTGCTAAAATTTATTGCTGAATTAGATGTTATAATGCTGTTCAATATCGACCATTTGAGTGTGTCACTTAAAAATCGAGCTCCAATAAAAACGCCTGTTCCTTCCTGGTACCCCGATTGATTATAGACAACTGTCAGGTTAACGAATTTCCCCTGTGAGGAAAACACATAGAGTCCTCCACCACGCAATTCAGCAGAATTTTCACTGATAATGAGATTTTTGAGCACAATTGCGTTCCCATTTATTTGCATCCCACCGCCATTTTGAGCCGAGCCATGCTGAACAGTAAAATTCTCCAAAGTGATATTATTCGATTCAGATATTTCAATGAGCCGCGATTTATTCTCGCCATCCAAAATGGTTGTTGCTGGATTATCGCCTGAGATAGAAAGATAACTTCTGGGATACAATGGAAAAATCTCCTCGTTGGTAGATGGAGAATAAGTACCGGGAGCAATAAAAATTGTTCTCGGTTGCAGACTGTCAGCACTCGCAACGAGCAATGCATGATTAATTGATTTTAACGGCGCACCAGGTGTGATGCCAGAATTTGTATTTGAGCCGGAAGGTGAGACATACAAATCTGCATTAACGGATTGAAAAGCTGCATTTTTAAATATAAGATCAATATTGCGAAATGGATGAATCTGGTCTGCACGCGGGATTGAATTTGTTACCGTATCAAGATGTACAGGCTGCATTGCGGTTGTGTCTTCAAAAGCCATATAAATATCTGATCCACCATTCATGGCGTAATTTAAAAAGATACTGCAACCGGATGCTTCGTTGAGAAGTAAATTGCGATTCGTTGCCAATCCACCACCATGCGCTTCAGTAAAATTATTCCGGATAACAACGTTTTTTAGCGCTTCCACAGGTTTGTTTGGCAAATAAAAAAGGCCACCGCCATTCACGGCGACATTCACTGAATTATGGCAGATCAAGACATTTTCCAATATAATTCTGTCTTGCAAATCCTGGATGAACAGGCCTCCCCCTTCACCTTTGCATGAATTGCCACATATCTCTGAATCCTTTAAGATTAATTCAGCTTCCCAGATACAGATTCCACCGCCATTTGAGGCAACAGAAACGGAGTGGTTATCATGAATTTTACAATTTTCAATATGAGCCGATGCGTTCATACGAAGAAACAGCCCACAGCCCAAACTACGGTGAATCGCAGCTACCGAGGTGGCTTGAGTTGAATTTTCCTTAATTTCAGAGTTGGTCATGGTCAGGTTTGTGCTATTGGTCGCATATATCCCGCCACCGCCACCTATTCTTGCATGAGAAAAATTATTTTTGATACAGGATTTTTCAATTAAACAAAATGCACTATCAAGACCAAGCCCACCTCCCATATTTGATTCGTTTTCTGAGATGACAACTTCTGCTAAATCCAAGGAAGCAACAAATGCTGCAGCGCCACCACCAATTGTTGCTGTATTATTCTCTATTTCGGAATTTAATAGGGTGACAACAGAGCTGTCATTGCAATAAAGACCGCCGCCGGAGCCGTATAATACGGTATTGTTTCGTATTTTTACGTTGTATAAAACTGGTGATGCTTTTCCTGTACAGAGAATACCTCCACCGCCATAACGCTTTGGATCATAATAACTCTCTCTGCCCTGAGCTTCGTTGCCAGTAATTATTAAATTATCAAGGCGAGGCTTTGCTGCATTGTGGCATGTAATACCGCCACCATGCAATGAATCAAACTCAGCATAACCATTGGTGATGGTAAAACCAGTAAGAACTGTTGTACTATTTTCACCATCTGCAAAAACCACCACACACCCTTGCTTACTTCCGTTGATCACTGTTTGTGAAATATATGCAGTATCGTTCGTTGTGAGGAAATACGAGCCTACTACAACATTCTTTCCATTGAAATTTATATTTTCAAAATAGTTACCTGGCGCCACTAAAACCGTGTCTCCTGTGCTGCTGACATCGATTCCGGCCTGAATTGTAGGCTGTCCGGATGGAACTTCAATGGTGTCACAGTACATTTTACTACAGAATAGCAAAAGGAAGGTGATAAGAAATACGATTGATTTCATGCTGGACTCCAAATCCAAAAAATTACCGGGGATAAACGGATTCGTTTTGCATACTTGTCATAAGATACTAATTGAGTACCAAAAGCTTCTTTATTTCCGAAACTGAATCGACGACTATTCTATAAAAATAAAAGCCTGCACTGAGTTGGTCTGCTGAAAAGTTCACTTTGTGAATTCCCTGTGTTTTTTGTGCATTCACCAAACGTTTGATTCTTTTTCCTGTTATATCGAATAAATCCAACACGACATGTGCCGGGCGAC